>NZ_CP188040.1:0-323366 GCF_049943125.1 Alloiococcus sp. CFN-8 | reverse complement strand
TAGAGCAAGAAAAAATGGAGAAAATTATAGATAAAATAAAGGAATTACCCGAAAAACATAAGTTTGATAAGCAATTTAGTGTGGTATCATCATTAATAAATGCAAGAATAAGAAAAGTCTATGATGTCTGCCAAGGGATTCAACTAAAAATCACAGATGCGATAGATAATATTGATGAGACTATTAAGGCTTATAGAGATAGAGATGGGAACAGATATATTAAAATAAAAACAGATAATGATTTGACATTTAAGAAATTTTTGCATGAATAATATTATTAGGAGGTGCTAGTATGCTTACAGAGTTAATAAACACAGCAGTAATAAAAGATATTGTTACTTCTGAAAGAATGAAAGTATATGAAACCTCGTTTTATTTTGATATCGAAAATGCACCGGAATATAATTATTTTTCCAACATAATAGAAAATATCCCTCAGAGAGATAAAATAAAGATAACTTTACAAGATGATAGTGAAAGAGTTTTTGATGCCTCAGGTTCGTTAGTAAGTGAAGAAGCATATAAAGAATTTATAGAAAATACACTTGAAGATGAAGTAATTATTGTAAGAATAAGAATAGATAAGGAAGTAAAAGAAAATCATTTTTCAATTTATTCGTTTGATGATTTTGTAAAAGATATTTTATCTTTATCAATAGAAGATGTAATGAGTGCGTTTTCAAATTTATTAAAACAATCTTCAACTTTTTTGATTTTCGATGTATACAGTCCCATACCCATGTTTGCTACTAAAACAATGTTTTTTGTGACACAAGGAAATGAAGTTATAACTCCAGATTTTAGTAGAATACAAAGGATTGAAGACTGCAAAGAAGTATCGTATTTTTATAATTTTGATACTTACGAAGTGTTACCAGATGATTTTAAAATCACTATTGATTATAAAAATAATCCGTTAAGCGAGATATTTCAAAAATTATCAGTATTGCTTTCGATCAGTTTCATTGCAACATCAGCTACTATAAGTGGAACTCAATTAAAAGGAGTTATTAACGGACAGCGAACTTTGGAATATTGTTGCGATATAAAGAACTTACCTAATAACAAGATATTATATGGAATATATAATTGGATTTATACTGGTGGAAGTGCTATTGATAAGGCAATAATAGCCCGAAATGTTATCAGTTTACATTGTAAGTATGTTTCTATAATTGAAATGGACGAAAAAGTAATAGCTTCAATACAATCTAATTATAATCTGTATTTAAAAGATAATGTTAAGGAATATTTGGAATTGAAAAATAAAGTTGCTGAATTTATAAGCGATATTGTATCTAAAACTGGAGAATATGCAACAGGATTACTAGATAAATTTAAATCTAACTTATTTGCAATTTTTGGGTTTATGTTCACAGTTATTTTAGCTAACATTGTTTCTAGTCAACCCTTAAATAATGTTTTTACAAGAGAAATAACTATTTTAATAGAGTGCGTTTTAATTGGATCTTTTGTGTATTTGATTATCTGTTATTTTCAGTCACGTTATGAAATTCAAAAGGTTATTGATAGTTATGAACAGCTAAAACGGAACTATAATGAAATTTTGACAGAAGATGATTTGCTAGAGATATTCAGAAATGATGAGATAATGGAAGGTATGAAAAAGACAATTAGAAAATCAAAAAAGATATATTTGGGAATTTGGATGGTTTTTTTGATAGGAATGTTTATTGTAATAGAAGCAGTAAGTTTCAGTCCCAATTATCAATATATATGGAATTTCATAAAAGGTATTTTTTGATGATTTTGGCATTTTTGAAGATATTGGTGATTTTAAAGGAGCAAGTAACGTAGTTATTTTTTTTCTTAATGATAAGATGAGCGTTATTGAGGGTTGCCGCTATTCATTCGATACAATTATAGATTTAAAAATAATTGAAGGGTTATTGAATAATAAATAAAAAGTTTTTAGTTAATAGTATTTTATTATCCAGTAGAGGTGAATCTACTGGATTTTTTTATTTGATATTATATATATATTGATGAGATCCACGGGTGCAAACTGAAGGTTAAAAATATGATATGTATAATTTTAGAAAATTGGTAAAAAATATATTTACAACGAAACAATGTTATGTTACGATGTATTCATGGAGGGGTTATATGGAAGAAAAGTTAATATCTAAAAAAGAATTGTTGGAGATGACGGATATATCCTATGGTCAGTTATATAGATGGAAACGAAAAAATATAATTCCAGAGGAATGGTTTATAAAAAAATCCTCCTATACAGGGCAGGAGACCTTTTTTCCAAGGGATAAGATATTGGAAAGAATCAATAAAATTAAAGCGTTGAAGGATGACCAGTCCTTAGATGAGCTGGCGGAACAGTTTTCCTTGAAGCCAGCAGAAATATTGTTGAATAGAGATGAACTTCTTAAGAGTAACATTGTTTCAGATCCTGTTCTTAGTTTGTATGAGAGAAACTTTGGAAGTAATGAAAGTTATGATTTTGAGGTTATAATGGAGCTTCATCTCCTGGATAGTATTATTAAAACCGGTGATATCAGCTTTGATGAAGGTATCAAAATAATAAATACCTATAAGGCAGCTAAGGGTAAAAAAGAGGAAAAGCCTTTAAGGTTAATTTATCTAAGGAAGTATGGTATAGGAGTAACCTTATTTGGAGCTATGCCCTTTAACTTTATAGTTGAGGATGAAGCTAAGGTAGTAATAGATATTGAAATGGCAGGTAAAATTGAAAGCTTAAAAACTAAATTATTAAATAGGGAGGCAGAATGATGGAAGGCAGAGGTTTTGAAAATAGAGGAGATTTAAAGATATCTGGATCAGGGAGTGTGGGAGGTGGAAGCTATAACAATGTCAAAATCAGTGGAGCAGGGAAGGTTACTGGGAGTATAGACTGTAGGCAGTTAACTATAAGTGGAGCCGGTAGAATTCAGGGGGAGGTAAAGGCTGAAGATATATCTATAAGTGGATCGGGAAAGATAGAAGGTGCAACTTATTGTCAGGAGGTTTCCATTAGTGGAGCAGGTAATTTTTTAGGTGATCTTCAGTGTAAGTCTATATCAACCTCAGGTTCCTGTAAAATTGATGGCGGGTTAAAGGGCGAAGAAGTGTCCATATCAGGATCCATAGCTATAGCAAAAAAGATAGAAGCAGATATTATTAAGCTTTCAGGTATAATCACAGCCTTTGGGCTGGAAGGTGAACGCTTCTATGGTGATGGGATATTTAAGATAGAAGAGCTTTTAAATGCAGATAAAATTGATATAGCCATAAGGGGTAGGTGTGAAGCTAAGGAAATTGGCGGTGAGGAAATAACCATTAAAACAGGTCGTAATAATATAGGTGGATTTTTGCAGAGTCTTTTTAGCTTTGGTTATGACGAAGGAAGCTTAAGAGCAGAGGTTATTGAAGGGGATGTGTTATATCTTGAAAATACCACTGCAAAGATGGTACGAGGAGATAAGGTTATAATCGGACCAGGCTGTACCATAGAAAATTTAGAGTATAAGACCTCTCTCGAGGTAAGTGAGAAGAGCAGGGTAAAGAATCAAGTTCGTTTAGGAGAATAAAGGAGGAGAATTTATGAGAGATAAGGAAAGAAGAGGAAAGATTACTAGGGATTATTCTTGGGAATTGCCAAAGAGGGTTAGAGGAGAAAAAGATATTTTCAACGAAGGAAGAGAAGCCTGTGATTTAAGGGCAGAGGATTATATAGTGAATTATGGAAGAGTATTTAATGAATTTAGATAAATAGTTATTTTATAATTAATAAGCCTAAGGAAAGTGTATAAATATACATACTTCGCTAGGCTTATTCAATTTTTATTTTGATTATGCGCTTTTAACTATATTTACTATTGATAATGAATTATAATTATGCAATAATATAAAAGCTATTTCAACTAATGATAAAAATATGTAGAAGGGTGATAGGTGTGAACAAAAACAAAGAGAAAAAATCCTTTAAGGTACCACATACTTTTGTAATAATATTTGGTATCTTGGTTTTAATTACTATTCTTACTTGGATAATACCAGGCGGAGAATACGATAGAGTTGTTAATTCATCAGGAAGGACAGTGGTTGACGCTGATTCCTTTAAATATATAGCAAGTAATCCTCAGGGTCTTTTGGATCTTTTGATGGCTCCTTTAAAGGGCTTTGTGGAAAAGGCTGATGTAGCAGCATTTATTCTTGTAGTAGGTGGAACCTTTGGAATAATTCAGCAAACAGGTGCCATTAATGCGGGTATATTAAAGGTTGTTAAAAGATTTAAGGGAAGAGAAATATTAATTATTCCTATAGTAATCTGCATCTTCTCCTTAGGTGGAGCGGTAATTGGTATGGCAGAGGAAACAATACCATTTGCTGCGATATTTGTGCCTCTGGCTCTGGGTCTAGGATATGACTCTATTACTGGTATGGCTATGGTGTTTGTGGGTGCTACTGTAGGTTTTTCCTCTGCTATGCTGAACCCATTTACCGTAGGTATTGCTAAGGGTATAGCAGAGATGCCTATGAAGGCAGGAATGGGCTATAGGACTGTTGTTTGGCTTATTTTTACTGCTGTGGCAGCAGTATATCTTATGTTATATGCTAAAAAGGTAAGGAATAATCCTGAAAGCAGTATAATGTTTGAAGAAGATGAGAAGAGAAGACAGGAGCTACATTTAACCACAGAGGAAGAAGAAAAGGAAATTACACTAAGGCAGAAGCTAGTGCTGGTAGCTCTATTTTTAAGCATGGGCTTAATAGTATTTGGTGTTCTAAGGTATGAATGGTATATAAATGAGATAGCTGGCATATTTATAGGACTGGGAATAATAGCTGGTATATTAAATAAAATGTCTGCTAATGATATTGCAGAAAACTTTATTACTGGAGCAAAGGATTTGGCAGGAGCAGCGATGATAGTAGGACTTGCCAGTGGTATAGTTATCCTTTGTAATGAGGCACATATTATGGATACTATACTCTATGGACTCTCTAGAATAATAGAACCTCTACCACATCTTTTATCAGGCTATGTAATGCTAATAGTTCAGTCAGTTATCAATTTCTTTGTAGGATCAGGTACTGGACAAGCCGCTCTTACTATACCTATAATGGTTCCTCTTGGAGAGCTGGTAGATATAAGTAGAGAAGCAACAATATTAATATACCAGTTTGGTAATGGCTTTACTGACTTAATAATACCTACCTCAGGAACTCTCATTGCAACCTTAGGTATAACTAAGATACCTTTTGCAAAATGGGGAAAGTGGATATTGAAATTTTTAATTCTTATATTTATTCTGCAGCTGCTATTTATTACACCGGCGCTGCTGTTCCCAGGGCTTTTAAGCTAGAATATATTTGCTAATTAAGCTGTGGAACGTTTTACAGAAGGAGATATTAATATGGAAATAAAGCAAGCTATTGAAAATAGACTAGAAGAGATAAAGGCCCTAAGGCTTAAGCTTAATGAAAATGCAGAGCTTGCCTTTCAGGAATTTAAGACTCAAAGAATTCTAGAGGAAGTATTAGAAAAGGAAGGAATAAAAAGTAAGCGCTGTGCTGGCACAGGGATTATAGCACTTCTAAATGAAGGAGAGGAAGCTATTGCTGTAAGAGCTGATATGGATGCTCTTCCTATAAATGGTGTTAGCCATCTTTGTGGACATGATTACCACATGGGTATAGCTCTTGGTACTATGATGGTCCTTAAAGATATTGGCTATGATGGCTGTGTAAAGTTCTTATTCCAACCAGCAGAGGAGGATCAGGGGGAGCTCTTCCAATGATAAGGGAGGGGGCACTCTTAGAGCCAAAGGTAACGGAGGCCATAGGCTATCATGTATGGCCAGGATTGGAAATAGGAAAAATCCAGGTGGAAGCTGGCCCTTCTATGGGTTCTGTGGATGACTTTATAATTACTATTAAGGGTGTAGGTGGTCATGCGGCTATGCCTCATCAATGTAAAAATCCAATTTACCCAGCCATGGAAATAATTCAAGGAGTTAACATAAAGTCCAGGAGTCAGATAGATCCTCAGAATGAGCATGTTATTACCTTTACAGCTATAAATGGTGGAAAGGCAACTAATGTTATACCAAAGGATATAGTGCTTATGGGTACCGTAAGAACCTTTGATGAAGCTTTAAGATATAAGCTAGCAGAAATGATAAAGGCTACAGCTGTCAATGCTGCGGAGAACTATGGCTGCAGCGCTGAGGTTGACTATGTATTTGGTTATCCTCCTGTAATAAGTGAGCCTAAGGTAACAGAGAGATTCATAAAGATAACAAAGGAGTTATTAGGAGAAGAAAATGTACTTCCTATAGATAAGACCTTTGGTGCTGATGATTTTGCATTTTTTGCTTTAGAGGTTCCTTCAGTGCATTTTAGATTGGGAGTTACTGGCGAATTAAAAGGCAAGCATCCTCTTCACTCACCATACTTTGATGTAGAGGATGACACATTGTTTTATGGAATATATTCCCTGGTAAATTATATAATAAATAGATAGGGTTTAAGAGTATAATCAACAGGGGAATGGGGGTTATGCTCTTATTACATTGTTTATATTTATAAAATATATTATAATTGTTGTTAGTAATACAGGAAAATTGAAAGTAGAAAGGGAAGATATTATGGGAAGAATGTTTGGCACTGACGGTGTTAGAGGAGTGGCAAATACAGAACTCACTGCAGGTATTGCCTATTCATTAGGAAGAGCAGGGGCTTTTGTATTAACAGAGGGCACTCATAAACCAAGGATTTTAGTAGGAAGAGATACGAGAATATCTGGAGATATGCTAGAAGCAGCACTAATCTCAGGAATATTATCAGTAGGAGCTGAAGCTGTATCTCTTGGAGTTATACCTACTCCTGCAATTGCATATTTAGTAAAGGAATATGGTGCCGATGCCGGTGTAATGATTTCTGCCTCTCACAATCCTGTGGAGTTTAATGGAATAAAGTTTTTTGATAATAGAGGATTAAAGCTTTCCGATGAGCTGGAGGATGAGATACAAAAGGTTATAGAAGAGGACTTTAAAAATGTCCCTAATCCTGTAGGCAGTAATATAGGAAGAACGGTAAAGGAAGCCACTGCTCTTGAGGATTATAAGGATTTTGCCAAGGAAACCATAGGAGCTGATTTAAAAGGTCTTAAGATAGCTCTAGACTGTGCTAATGGAGCAAGCTATCAGGTTGCTGTTGAAGCTTTCAGAGAATTAGGTGCTGAGGTTGTTGTTATAAATGATAATCCAGATGGAGTAAATATAAATGAAAACTGTGGATCCACTCATCCTGAAGAGCTTATGGATTACGTGGTAAGAAAAAAATGTCATATGGGCTTTGCCTTTGATGGAGATGCAGACCGATGTCTTGCTGTAGATGAAACAGGTAAGCTAATAAATGGTGATTATATACTGCTTATCTGTGCCAAATATCTAAGAGATCATGGAAGGCTTAAGGATAATACCCTTGTGGTGACTGTTATGAGTAACCTAGGACTTGATATAGCCTGCGATAAGGATGATATCAAGAGAATTAAAACAAAGGTTGGAGACAGATATGTTCTAGAAGAAATGCTTAAGAATAATTACAAGCTTGGAGGAGAACAATCCGGTCATATAATCTTCCTAGACTTTAATACCACTGGAGATGGATTAGTTACAGCTCTTCAGCTGGCTTCTATAGTAAAGAAAAGCAAAAAGACCTTATCAGAGCTTGCTGCTTGTATGACAGAGCTTCCTCAGGTTTTGGTCAATGCTAAGGTTCCTAATAATAAAAAGGACATCCATATAGCTGATGAGGAAATAGCAGCAGAAATAAGAGAGATTGAAGAAAAAATGCAGGGAAGAGGTCGTGTTCTTATAAGACCTTCTGGTACTGAGCCTTTAGTAAGAGTAATGCTTGAAGGCGAAGACCAGGCAGCAATAGAGGAAATTGCAAATAAACTTGCTAAGCATATTGAAGAGAAAGCTAATAAATAAGCCTTATAGATAGAAATAAAAGGAGCTAATGCACTATGGACTGGTATATGTCTTGTGCCTTGGCTCCTTTTAGTAATTTTATACATCTTTTTCCTCCTAAGCTTATTAGTAGATTTTTGAATTGGATTGAATAAATGCAGCATACTATTATTTGAGACTTTAAATAGTGAAAAGAATTAAAGAACCGTGATAATAGCATCGAGAGTTTTGGTTTATAAAGCATAATAAGTTTATTTTTAGATTGTTATAATTTTGATAATGCTCTTCTGTATAAAATGGTATATGTTGCCTAGATTTATATATATTGAAGTATATAGTGGAAGATATATAAAAATAAGGAATGGGTTAAACAATGCTTCTTGAAATACTTGGGAGAATTAGTACTATAAGATAGTGTTTTGCTAAATTATTAATAGTTTGATTATTTAGTACTTTCTAATACTTTGTTTATTAAATAACATAACTTTAAAAGTATATGTATATGATGTTATAATGTATACCGTTATATTAATAAAGGAGAAGATTGAGAATATGAAACAATTGGTAGTAGAAGCGGATAGATGTTTAAGGTGCAAGAACCCTAGGTGCAAAAATAACTGTCCTATAAGCACATCTATTCCAGAGGTTATTGAAGAATTTAGTAAAGGACAGATAGCTAAGGCTGGAGAGATATTATTTAAGAATAATCCATTATCTTTAGTCTGTGCAATTGTATGTCCTCATGAAAGCCAATGTCTTGGTAATTGCATTAAAGGAATTAAATCTGAGCCTGTTAGGTTTTGTGATATAGAAAAGCACGTATCAAAATATTATTTAGAAAATATAAAGCTGGATAAAGAAGCTGACAAAGAGGAAAGGGTTGCTATAGTTGGAGGAGGTCCAGCGGGTATAACAATTGCTTTTATACTGGCACAGAAGGGCTATAAGGTTACTATATTTGATACTCACGATAAGATAGGTGGAGTTTTAAGATATGGGATTCCTGAATTTAGGCTTCCAAAAAGCATATTAGAGCATTATGAAGCTAGGCTTATAGAGCTTGGGGTTAAAATAAGACCTAATACATTAATTGGTCCAGTACTAACCTTAGATAAGTTATTTTATGATGGCTATAAGGCGATATTCATAGGTACTGGTGTTTGGAATCCAAAAACCTTAAATATAAAAGGAGAAAGCCTAGGCAATGTTCATTATGCTATAGATTACTTAAAAGCTCCTGAGGTATATAAATTAGGAGATAGATTGGGTATTATAGGTGCTGGGGATGTTGCTATGGATGCGGCTAGAACGGCAAAAAGAAATGGGGTTAAAGAGGTTACTATCCTTTATAGAAAGGGTATGGATGAAATAACAGCTACTAAGGCTGAGCTTCAGGGAGCCCTTGATGAAGGTGTAAAATTTGAGCTGTTTAAGTCACCACTGGAGCTTACAGAAGAAGGTATAATATATGAAGCTACAAATAATCCTGAGGGAGAAGAGGCAGAAACAGGATTATTCAGCTGTGATTCTATCATAATATCTGTTAGTCAGTCTCCCAAAAATAACATTGTAGCAAATACTACTGGTTTAAATACAGATAAGTGGGGACTGTTATTAACTGATGATAAGGGTCACACCACAAGAGAAGGAGTCTTTGCTTCCGGTGATGTAGTTACTGGAGCCAAAACTGTAGTTCAGGCTGCTGCTCATGCAAAGGTAGTTGCTGAAGCTATGGAAGAATATATATTGAGAAATAAATAATAAAATATGGTTTTAAGGACATCCAAAAGCTGTTGTAATTGGGTGTCCTTTTTGTTGATTATGTAGAAGATGTAAAAGTTTTTACAAGCTATTGAAATCATTAGAACTATTTATTATAATGTTATAGAAAAGGTTTTCTATAACCGAGGAGCTGATGATTATGGCAACTATAAATGATGTAGCTAGAGAAGCTGGAGTCTCTATTACTACCGTTTCAAGAGTAATTAATAATAATTATCCAGTTAAAATCTCTACGAAAATGAAGGTGGAAGCTGCAATAAAAAAACTGAATTTTAAGCCTAATCCCTTAGCCAGAGGACTCATAACAGGAAGGAGTCAGATTATTGGTGTAATTGTACCAAGTATCACCAACTGGTTTTTTTCTTCTATTGTGGAGGATTTACAAAGAAAGCTCATTGAGGAGAACTATCATGTTCAGCTCTCCACCACTGATGGTAATTTTGAAGTGGAACAGGAATATATTAAGGAGCTTCTGGAAAGAAAGGTAGATGGACTTATTCTTATTGACCCATCTTTAGATAATATTAAATCTGGCTACCTTACAGCTCTTTCAGAACAGCTACCACTTATTATAATAGGTTCGCATGATCCTAAGGTTCAGCTAGAAATTGAAGGCATTTTTTACGATGAAAGAAATGGTATGGAAAAAGCCTTAGAATGCTTTGTTAACCAGGGGAAGAAGAGAATTGCTCTTTTAAGAGGACAGAGATCTCACTCCTTGGATATTAGAGAAGCTATTTATAGCGATATACTGAAAGCATATGATATAGGCTACCATAAGGTTATTAGGGTTAAGAAGGGTAACAACCTGAAGGTTGTTAGTGAGATAGAGAAAATAGCTCTGAAGATGGTGAGAAGCAACGAGGAGCTACCTGATGCTGTGATAGCCTGTAATGACCTCATGGCCTCTGCTCTTATTTCTGCTTTGAGAAACAACAATGTTCATGTGCCCAAGGATATGGGGGTTATTGGCTATGATAATACTCCCTTGAGCTATATAAGCTCTCCAGGAATAACTACCGTGGACTTAGGTACAGAAGCATTAGGTGAACAGGCAGCTGAGCTCCTATTAAATAAGATGTTCTCTAAAATTGATGGAGATAACAGAATTATATTAGATACAAGGCTTGTTTTAAGAGAAAGCACATAAAATATTGCAATTATAAAGCTTATGAGAAATTAATTTAGGAGGAATTAAAAAATGGCTGAATTAAGATGGAATCCATTATTACAGGATTGGACTATAGTAGCATCTCACAGACAGAATAGACCACAGATGCCAAAGGATTGGTGCCCTTTTTGTCCGGGCTCAGGAAAGGTGCCTGATGATTATGAGGTGCATAAGTATGACAATGATTTCCCAGCATTATCCCAAGAGCCGCCAGTACCAGATGCCGTAGGCTCTGAATTTTATAAAAGTGCAGAGGCCTATGGAAAATGTGAGGTTATTCTTTATTCTCCAGAGCATAATAAATCACTTTCACAGCTTCCAAAGGAACATATAAGAAAGCTTGTGGATTTGTGGTGCGAAAGATTTGAGGAGCTTTCTAAGGATGAGAAGATAAAATTTATCTTCCTCTTTGAGAATAGGGGGGAAGAGGTTGGTGTAACCATGCCTCATCCCCATGGGCAGATTTATGGTTATTCAAAGATGCCTTTAAAGCTTCAAACAGAGCTCAATTCCAGCAGAGATTTTTATAAAGCTAACTGTCAGTGTCTGATATGCAGGATGAATAAGGAGGAGGAAAGCTTTAAGGAAAGAATAATAATGGAAAATGAGGATTTTATGGCATATCTTCCTTATTTCACTGACTATCCTTATGGAATATTTATTACTAGCAAGCAGCATAGAAATAAGATAATCGATTTTAGCAGCAGAGAGAAGGACAGCTTTGCTGAGATTCTACAGGCTGTAACGGGAACCTTTGATTCATTATTCGATAAACCCTTCCCTTATATGATGAATATACACCAGGGTCCTGTTAATTCTCCTGAATATGAAGGCCATGAGGATTATTATCACTTCCATGTGGAGTTTTATCCACCTTTAAGGTCTAAGGAAAAGATTAAGTATTATGCTTCCTCAGAAATGGGTGCCTGGGCAGCCTGCAATCCAGCTTCTGTGGAGGATACAGCTATGGAGCTTAGAGAAGCCTATAAAAGATATCTAAATAAAAATAAATAATAAGGAGACTACATTATGGAAGGGAAGAAGGTATTAGAGAGTTTTAAAACCCTTTATGGAGCCGAGGGGGATATTAGGCTTTTTCATTCTCCAGGAAGAATTAATCTTATAGGGGAGCATATTGATTACAACGGTGGCTATGTTTTTCCCTGTGCTTTAGAGTTTGGTACCTTTGGCGTAGTGAGAGCAAGAGAAGATAAGGTAGTGAACCTAGCCTCCACTGATTTTGATCTTCGGGTAACTACCACCTTAGATGATTTACAATATAGAAAAGAAGACGATTGGGCTAACTATCCTAAGGGTGTAATAAAAATTATGCACGATCAGGGATATTCTGTTGGTGGTATGGATATCTTAGTTTCAGGAAATATACCTAATGGAGCAGGATTATCCTCTTCAGCATCCTTAGAACTATTAACAGCGGTAATGGTTGAGAAGCTGTTTAATAATGGAAGCCTTCCTAGGGTTGACCTGGTAAAATTATGCCAAAAAGCAGAAAATGAATATGTAGGAGTTAACTGTGGGATAATGGATCAGTTCGCTATAGGAATGGGAAAAAAGGATAGAGCCATTCTACTGGACTGTGATACTCTAAATTATGATTATGTATCAGCGGATTTAAAGGGTTATACTTTGGTAATCATGAACACCAATAAAAGAAGAGCCTTAAATGAATCAAAGTACAATGAGAGAAGAACGGAATGTGATGAAGCTCTAGAGGCTTTAAAGAAATATAAGGATATTACTAGCCTCTGTCAATTAACCCCAGAGGAATTTGAAGAGGCTAAGGATAAGCTAACTAAGGATAACATTTCAAAGAGAGCTGAGCATGCGGTATATGAAAATCACAGAGTCAAGAAAGCTATTGAAGCTCTTAATAGCGGAGATATCCATAGCTTTGGTGAGCTTTTGACAGCTTCGCACAATTCCCTAAGAGATCTATATGAAGTAACTGGGGAAGCATTGGATTCTATAGTTTCGGAGGCTTTAAAGGCACCAGGCTGTATAGGTGCTAGAATGACGGGAGCTGGCTTTGGTGGTTGTGCCATAGCTCTTGTAGATAAGAAGGAGATTGATTCCTTTATGGATTCAGTTAAAAAAGGTTATTTAAATAGGACAGGACTTAAGGCAGATTTTTATTTCAGTGGTATCGGTGAGGGTACAGAAGAAATAAGTCTTAAGTAAAAGGGAATAGGTTGGCAAACTTTTATAGTTTACCAACCTATTTTTGTGATAAAATATAATAATTGGAATATTAAAAGTATTACAATGTATGGAAAAATTAACCGATAATTATAATTAGTTAAATTTATTAAAAGGGGAGTTGTAGAGTATAAAGATATGGGGAAATATATTGGGGTCTTAATTGGTATTTTATTGGGGATTTCTATAGCAGGTATAATATACTTAATAACTATTTATATATACAAAGAGCGCTGTAGGATGGAGAAGGAGAATAAATTTATTTATAAATCAATATTAGAGGGTAGAAAATCTGTATGTTATTACTATGATCTAGAAGAAAAAAGATTTCTCTATCTTTCACCTGCGATAGAAAAGGTATTAGGCTGGAACAGAGATATGATATATAAGAATTTTTCATACCTTTTAGAAGCTGTACATCCTGAGGACTTGTGGAGGCTAGAAAAAAACATAGTAGGTGATATAGATTTTACTAAGCCCAGCATATTAAGATATAAAAATTCCAAGGGAGATTACATATGGACAGAGGATGATATATCCCCTGTGTACAAGAATAATAAGCTCATAGCTCTTACGGGGTGTTTAAGTGATATCTCCTGGAGAAAGAACCTGGAGGAGATTATTACCTATAAGGATAACTACGATGCTCTTACAGGAGTATATAATAGGCAGTATTTTCAGTGGTGGTTTGAAAGGCTTCATAAGGATAAGAATTCTAGAATAGCCTTAATCATATGTGAGCTTACAGGGATGAAAAGCAGCAATAATAACCTAGGGCTCCATAAGGGTAATAATATTATCAAAAACACCGCTGAATTTCTTAAAAGCTATTCTGGAGAAGAGGGTATGCTTTTTAGAATAGGAGGAGATGAATTTGCTCTTATTTATTTAGATATAGATAGTGATAGGGTGAATGAAATTATAGATTCTATTAAAGCCCAAATAGAAAGCTATAAAGGAGAATACAACATACCGGCTGCGGTTGATATAATAATTGCCCACAGCTACTCTTTGAGCTCCTTGGGAATAATGGATAAATTGATGGAGTCTGTAACTAACATGATTAATGAGTATAAAGCATTATAAAAATCCAAATAGAATAATTATAATTTTATTGCAGTCTTTGATAAGACTGCAATTTTGTTTTATGTAATTTTATTCCTTTTTTATTTTTTAATTCCGTTGCAAAAGCCCACATTAAATACTATACTAATATAGTGATATTAATCTAATAAGGTCTCAATTAATGGGCATAACAGGATTAAATTTAATACAAGAGGGAGGGTAGAGGTTAACAGAATAAAAGCGCCAGGACTAAGGTGGAGAAAAGGAATCTCCTTTTCCGGACACAATGCTTTAATAGAAGAATAAGGAAGCATTGTATCCTACAAAGGAGAAAGCGACCATGCCAAATCGAAGATTTGGAATGTCTGCTTTAGTTGACGAGGATGGGGAGAATCGAATCTTCGGCGGGTGCCCCACGGTATCGCACTACCGTTAACGGCTGATAAAACCGGAAAGTGATTTCCGTTAATAAGATCAGCCAGGTGTTAAAGCCTTCAAAAAAAGGGTTTTTGAGTCCTTATTTTTTTATGCCCTTTTTTAACTAAATTTATTGTGGAAGGAAGAAAATTAAATATGTGCGGAATTGTTGGATATTTTGGCTATAGAGATGCAGCACCTTTACTTATAGAGGGGCTTAGCAAATTGGAATACCGAGGCTATGACTCAGCAGGAGTAGCTGTCTTAAATGATAAAGGTATTGATGTCAGCAAATGCAAAGGAAGGCTAGCTAACCTAGAGGCAAGATTAGAGTCAAAGCCTATTGAGGGCCATATAGGAATAGGGCATACAAGATGGGCAACTCACGGAGAGCCTTCTGATGTGAACTCTCATCCACATTGTGACTGCGATATAACTATCAGTGTTGTTCACAATGGAATTATTGAGAACTATATGAAGCTCAGGGAGTGGCTAACTTCTAAGGGCTATGAATTCCTCTCTGAAACAGATACAGAGGTTATTCCAAATTTAATAGATTTCTATTATGAGGGGAATTTATTAGAAGCTGTGATGAAGTCAGTATCTATGATGGAAGGAAGCTATGCCATAGGTGTAGTTTGCTCAAAGGAGCCTGATAAGCTAGTTGCTGTAAGAAAGGATAGTCCTCTTATTGTTGGTTTAGGGGAGAAGGAGTCCTTTATAGCTTCTGATATACCTGCAGTGCTTAATCATACTAGGGACATTTATCTTTTAGAGGATAAGGAATTTGTAGTATTAAGCAGCCAGGGTGTTAATATTTTTGATGAACATGGAGAGGAGCTTCATAAGGAGATATACAAGGTAACCTGGAATGCTGATGCAGCAGAAAAGGGTGGTTATGAAGACTTTATGCTCAAGGAAATCCACGAGCAGCCAAAGGCAATAAAGGATACCATGACCTCAAGAGTTATTTCCAAAGAAGAGATAAGCCTCGATAAAATAACAATAACTAAAGAGTATTTAGATAATGTAGATAGAATTTATGTGGTAGCCTGCGGCACTGCCTATCATGCAGGGCTAGTAGGTAAATATGCCATTGAAAAGCTAGCTAAGCTTCAGGTTGAGGTGGATGTAGCTTCAGAATTTAGATATAGAGATCCTATAATCACCGATAGAACTCTTATCATTGTTGTAAGCCAGTCAGGAGAAACTGCCGACACCCTAGCAGTGCTTAGAGAAGGTAAGAAAAAAGGAGCTAGGGTACTGGCAATTACTAATGTAGTAGGTTCTTCTGTTTCTAGAGAGGCCCATGATGTTCTTTATACCTGGGCTGGTCCTGAAATAGCTGTTGCTTCAACTAAGGCTTATGTAACACAGCTTATTGCCTTTTATATAGTTGCCTTAAGATTTGCAGAGCTTAAGAATACTATTTCCCAAGAAGAGCTAGAATTATTAAAGGAAGAGCTGTATAGATTACCTGCTTTAGCTCAAGAAACTCTAAAGCATCAGGATGTACTTCAAAGATTTGCCTATAACACCTATACTGAGAAGGATATGTATTTCTTAGGAAGAGGAATGGACTATGCTGTTTCCTTAGAAGGATCCTTAAAGCTGAAGGAAATTTCCTATATTCATTCCGATGCTTATGCCGGAGGAGAACTAAAGCATGGACCTATTGCCCTCATTGAAAAGGGAACAGTGGTTATTGCTCTGGTAACTCAAAATACCCTCTTAGATAAAATGGTAAGCAACATTAAAGAGGTTGTAACAAGGGGAGCTAAGGTAATGGCTATAACCCTTGAGGGCAACGACGACATTGAAAAGACTGCCGACTCAGTTTTATACCTGCCCAAAATTCACGAGCTTTTAACTCCTGTACTAGCGGTTATCCCTCTACAGCTTTTAGCCTATTATATGGCTAAGCAAAAGGGCTGCGATGTGGATAAACCAAGAAACCTTGCTAAGTCAGTTACAGTTGAATAGGAGGACCTCAATATGAAGGAAAAGCTATTAAGACTAAAAAAAGAGTATGAGGACATGGAGCACTGCCTGGTTAAAGCCTTAGATCTTGTTGATAACAAGGAGTACGGTGAAGGAAAGCTAGAAATTGTAAGGATGATATTGAAGGATATAGATGAATTATTGAAGGCTGAATAAGGCTGCAGAATGTAGCTTTATTAAAGGCTTAGATGCTCTAATAGGATTGTGGGGTTCTTGAAGAGTAAGTAGAATTTAATAATGAATAAGGGTTAAGTTATATCACCTCTCTGGATGGTTCTGGAGGGGTGATTTTATTATCCCAGAATTACAAGACTATATATTATTCTCTAACATAAACATACATGTTGGTTTATAAAAAATTAACAAATCTATTATTGACAATATTTGGTCATAAGCATAAGATTAACTAAAAATTACATTTTACGCAACTAAATTTTATAAAATATAATATATTAATGATGGAGGTATTTCTAATGAGCAAAATTACAGTTGGAAATGAAAATGATGCACCTATTGAGCTTCATTACGAGGATGTAGGCTCTGGAAAGCCTGTGGTATTAATCCATGGTTGGCCACTCAGCGGAAGGTCTTGGGAAAAACAAGTTCCTGCACTGGTGGAAGCCGGTTACAGAGTCATTACATACGATAGACGTGGATTCGGACAATCATCCCAGCCTTGGAATGGTTACGAGTATGATACCTTTGCTGCTGATCTGCACAAACTGATTACTCATCTTGATCTTCATGAGGTGACGTTGGTTGGATTCTCTATGGGTGGCGGTGAGGTCGCTCGCTATATTGGTACTTACGGAACCGAACGTGTATCAAAGGCAGTGTTGGCAGGAGCAGTCCCTCCATATCTTTATAAGTCTACAGATAATCCCCATGGAGGATTTGATGATGAGGCAATTAAAGGGTTACTGGATGGAGTTAAGGAGGACCGAATTTCTTTTCTCGATACCTTTACGACTAACTTTTTCACCTCCGGGGAAAGAACTGATTTAGTAAGTGAGGAATTCCGATTATACAATCGTGACATTGCGGCCTTCGCATCGCCAAAGGGCACGCTTGACTGCATCACAGCGTTTAGTAAAACAGATTTCCGAGGTGATTTAGATAAGTTCAAATTGCCGACACTTATTCTTCATGGTGATGCGGATGCAATCGTTCCGCTAGAAATCAGTGGAAAGAGGGCTCATGAGCATATTCGTAACAGCCAGCTTGTAGTGATTAAAGATGGTCCCCATGGATTTAATGTAACGCACTCCGAGGAGTTCAACGGAGAACTTATTAAATTCTTGAATACTACAGAATCAGATTCTATATAACTGCTATTCTTGGTTGATGAAGTTACTCTAATAGAAGTAACGTTCTGAAAGAGTAAGTATGATATAGTAATGAATAATGTGTAAGTTATAATCACCTCTCTGGACGGGTTCGGAGGGGTGAGTCTATTCTAATATAATTAACGAGATTTAGCTAAGACAAGCTATAATATATAATGTAGAAAGCTATTGGTAAGATGAATTTTTCTATCAGATTATATTATTAATAATAAAAGGATTTATTATTTTATAATATCAATAAGATATTTAAAGGAGTGGTATAGCTAATGCAATTAGAAGCGGACTTAGTATTAGAATTAAATGTAGAGATTGGAGAGGTTCAGGAGGTTGGTGAAACCCCTAAGGGTTTTTTGAGACTTATTCCTATTACCGGTGGAAGTTTTTCAGGAGAAAATATAAAGGGAAAGGTTATGTCAGGTGGCTATGATTGGAATACGACTATAAAAGATATTCTGACTCATGTCCTTGCAAAATATGCCTTGCAAACCGATGATGGAGTATATATTTCTGTTGAAAATGAAGGGTATTTAGATTCTAGAGCTTCAGAAGCTGTGATTAAAACCACTCCAAGGTTTCTTGTGTCTGAGGGAAAATATCATTGGCTTCAGAGTGGAGTTTTTGTTGGAAGCTTAGAAGCAGGAAAAGGAAAAACTCCTGGAGTTTGTATCAAAATTTATAAAATGAAGTAGTTGTATAATAAAAGTGATGAAAAAACTGAAACAGTAATTTCCAAACTATAGAAAAAATTATAAAGTCATGATATAATTTTGTTGAATTTTGAAAAGAAAAGGGTATTATAATGACAAATATAAAAGATGTTGCTAAGGAAGCTGGGCTTGCAGTAGGAACAGTATCGAGAGTTTTAAATAATAGAGGCTATATAAGTGAATCCACTAGAAAGAAAGTATATGATGCTATGGAACGGCTTAATTATAAGCCTAATGAAATAGCTAGATCCTTGTATAGGAAAAGGTCTAATATTTTGGGGGTTATAGTTCCAAGTGTATCTCATCCATTTTTTGCTGAATTAACTGGATATATTGAGTTTTATGCGTACCAAGCAGGGTATAAGGTTATGATATGTAATTCTTATGCAGATAGAACTAAAGAAAAAGACTATATAGAACTTATTAATAGAAATCAGGTGGATGGTTTTATAGCAACTATATATACAAAGGATTCAGAGGAATATATAAATTCTAGCTTGCCATTAGTTACTATAGATAGAAGCTTTGATGGAATACCATATATTACATCAGATCACTATGATGGAGGAGTTCAGGCTACTAAGTTTTTGATAGAAAAGGGCTGTAAAAAAATTGCCCACATAAGCGGTGAACTAGGTATAGCAACCATAGCCAATAATAGAAGTAAGGCCTTTTATGACGTGGTTTCCCAGAGTGATATTGAATATGTAGTTAAGGAAGCAAAGCTTGCAACCTTCGAAGAATATAAGAAGTCTGCCGTTAAGCTATTTCAGGAGCACCCAGATATAGATGGAGTTTTTGCCAGCAGTGATATCATAGCTGCATCCTTAATACATGTGGCTGGTTTATATAACAGGCTGGTACCAAAGGATTTGAAAATCGTTGGCTATGATGACATTGATATGGCAGCAATGACTGTTCCTCCACTGACATCAATAAAACAGAACATAGAAAAAATCGCTGAATTGGCGGTGAATGTTTTGCTAGATAAAATTGAGGGAAGAAATGTAGCAATTGCTAATGTTCTTCCTATAGATCTAATTGAAAGAAAGACTACATAAACTACATTTTTTCGTTGATATTTTTATGAATAACCCCGCTAGCTTTAGCTGGGTTATTTTATTATATTTTGTGTTAATAAAAAGACAAGAGGAAACGTATACTTTTTTATGTTAATCGGTTGACATATACGTTTACACTTGATAATATGGTTATGTAAACATTTAAAATATTAAGGGGGGTCTAGTGTGAAAAGAACTAGAGCACTAATTTTATCAACCTGTGCAATGCTTGCAATTTCATTATTTGCAGGCTGCGGAAATGGAAAGGCAGATTCAAATGGTGAGGGTAACTCATCAGGAGATGGTAATAAGCAAGTAAAGCTTACTTTCTTTAATACCTCAGCAGAAGTAAATAATCAATTTGAAGAGTTATTTGAGGTTTATCACAAGGTTAATCCAGATGTGACCATTGAGCTTATTCCAACACCAATAGGTGGACAGCAGATTGAAAAGTTTCAATCCTTAATCGCTTCAAAAAATCCACCTACTATTTCTAATCTTGATCCTGGACATATTTATATATATAAAGATATGTTTTTAGACTTAGAGTCAGAAAAAGCATGGTTTGAAGAAGAAGCACAACCTGGATCAATTGAATCAGCTTTATTAGATGGAAAGTTCTTAGGTATACCTTATACAGTTCAGGGCTATGGCCTTCAATATAATAAGAGAGCCTTAGAGGAAGCTATAGGAGGAACCTTTGATCCATCCACTATAAAAACTCAGGATGATTTAGAAGAACTATTCAAGAAGATAGAAGCTTCAGGTAAAGCACCTGTGCTGATTCATGGTGCTAACTGGTCTGTAGGAGCTCACTTCTTAGGCTTAAACTATGCACTTCAATCAACAGATGTAGAAGAGAATCGTAAATTTGTACAAGCTTTGAAGGATGGGGAAGTAGATCTATCCAGCAATGCCGTATTTAATGGGCTTTTAGATACCTTCGATATATTAAAGGAGTATAACATCAGAGAAAAAGATCCTCTTGTTGCCGATTTTGCAAAGGATGCTCAAGATTTTGCCACTGGTGAAGTGCCTTTCTTCTTTATGGGTGACTGGCTCTGGTCTACAATAGGAAACCTAGAGGGAATAGATGATGAGTACGGATTTATACCTGTTCCAATTAGCAATAATGAAGAGGATTATGGAAATACTCAGGTTGTTGTTACTCAACCAAAATTATTGGCTATTGATAATTCAGGCTCTACTCCTGAACAACAGAAAGCTGCAATGGAATTTATAAAATGGATGCTGACCAGCGATGAAGGACATAATGCTTTAGTTAGTGAAATGGGCTTTAATGTACCATATAAGAGTGTAGAGGTTGAATCTACAAACGTACCTTCTAAGGCTATAGCACAATATATTAGTGAAGGTAAAACAATAGATTTAGCAATATTCAACTACCTTCCTGCTGATTATTGGGTAAAGACAGGTGATTCCATGCTTAAATATTTAGCTGGTAAAATAGATCGTCAGGAATTAACTAAAGAAGTAGAGGATTACTGGAAGTCAGTTAAATAAAATAAAAGAAATATTTTGCTATAAGCAATAGGCAAAAGGTTCAGCCTTTGCCTATTGTTTTTAGTAAGGCTTAAAAGGATGTGAGACCATGAAAAACAAGAAAAAATTAAAGGATATAGGAACATTTTTAATTTTTGGAGCGCCAGCAATATTTGCTTTCACTGCTGTAATATTGGTGCCACTAATTTTTGGATTATATCTAACCTTTACCAATTGGAGCATTCAGGTTGGTAATCATTCATTCGTTGCTTTCGATAACTACAAAGAAGTTTTTAGAGACAAGACCTTTTTATCACAATTATGGTTTACATTAAAATACGTCTTTTTTACAGTTATCTTCTCCAATGTTGGTGCATTTTTTTTAGGGCTTGCGTTAACTAAAAATATAAAAGGACAAAACTTTTTAAGAACAGGCTTCTTTACACCTAATCTTATAGGCGGACTTATACTTGGGTATCTATGGCAATTTCTATTTTCAAGGGTTATGCCTTTCTTAGGAAGTGAATTTGGCTGGGAGTTATTTCAAACCTCATGGCTAACGGATACAAATAAGGCTTTTTGGGCTTTAGTTATTGTTAATTCATGGCAGCTAATGGGTTATCTCATGATTGTATATATCGCTGGATTTATGAGTGTACCTTCCGATGTTTTGGAAGCAGCGGATATCGATGGCGCTAGTAAGTTTAGAAAAGTTATAAATATCATTCTTCCTCTTTCAATTCAGGGGATTGTAGTATGTTTATTCCTTTCTATTTCTAGATCATTCTTAACCTATGATCTCAATTTAGCATTAACAAACGGTGGCCCTTATGGATCTACAGAGCTAGCTTCATATCACATAGTTCAGAAGGCATTCCTTTCTAATAATTATGGGGTTGGACAGGCAGAAGCAGTAGTATTATTCCTCATTGTAGCAGCTATTGCTTTAACACAGTCATATTTGATGAAGAGAATGGAGGTAGAGGCATAATGAGAGGTGAAAAGCTGTTTAGATATATTAAGACTTTAATTTTAGTTACTTTACTAATAATATTTTTGGCACCTTTTTTAGTAATTATTATGAATACATTCAAAAGTACACAACAGTTTGTAGAAAATCCAATTTCTCTGCCTACTAGCTTCAATTTTGATAACTATATAAAGGCCTTCAGTGACATGAAATTCGCTACAGGCTTTATAAATTCTGTGATTATAACAGTATTTGGAGTGTTCATAATTGTATTTTTCTCTTCTATGACGGCATATTTATTTGCTCGATTTAATTGGAAAATAAATAAGATTTTATTCTTTATTATGGTTGCTTCCATGACTGTTCCTTTTCAGGTAATAATGATTCCTCTTGTTACAATTTATGGAGGCTTTGGAGTTTTAGATTCTAAACTAACTCTACTCTTTATGTATTTGGGCTGTGGAGCTCCTTTTGCTGTATTTACCTTTCATGGCTTTATTAAGGGTGTACCCATAGCTTTAGAGGAAGCGGCTACTATCGATGGCTGTTCAAGATTAAGAGTATTTTTTCAAATAGTACTTCCACTGCTGAAGCCAGTAATGTCTACAGTAATTGTATTAGATGTTCTATGGATATGGAATGATTATCTTCTTCCGAGCTTAGTTTTACAATCACCGGAGCTAAGAACACTACCTCTTTCTACCTATAACTTTTTCTCCTCCTATACAGTAGACTATTCACCTTTGATGTCTGGATTAGTAATGACGATAATTCCTGTTTTGATTCTTTACTTGTTCTTACAAAAGTATATAGTCAAGGGTATATCTGAAGGTGCTATAAAGTAATGAGAGAAAAATGGCTTCTAATAATTTGATAAGTAGGTGATTTCATTGAGCTATGAAAATAAAGTATTACCGGAGCTTTTAAATATATTACAGAATCAGCCTCAGGTCGATGTTATAAGGGATTTGGAGGCTATGAGAAAAATTCAAGTCCCTACCATGGAAAGGTCTGAGAATGTAATCACTAGTAGGAGGTATATTGAGGGACAAGAATCAGAGCTCTTGGTGAAAATATACGAGCCTAAGGATAGAACAAAACCAAAATTGCCTGTTGTTCTATGGATACATGGTGGAGGTTATGTCCTTGGTCATCCTGATGGAGATGATTCTTTATGTGAAAGAATAGTTATTAAGGCCGATGCTGTGGTGGTTTCTGTTAATTATCGACTTGCGCCTGAGCATCCATATCCTGCAGCTATAAATGATTGTTACTCAGCTTTAAAGTGGGTGGTAAATGAATCTGAAGAGTTAGGGATTGATGTAAATAAAATAGCAATAGCAGGGGCTAGTGCTGGAGGTGGGCTCACAGCTGCTCTTGCCTTATTAGCTAGAGATAAGGGGGAGATTAATATAGCCTTTCAGATGCCCCTATACCCTATGATAGATGATAGGAATACAACAGCTTCAAGCTATGAGATAAATGAAGAGAACATGCCTAGGGCTTGGAATCGAGAAAATAATATAGCCGCCTGGAAAATGTATCTAGGTGAAAATGCTTCTAAAGAGGTCTCACCCTATGCTGCCCCTGCTCGTGCTATGGAGCTCTCAGGATTACCACCTACCTACACCTGTGTAGGGGATTTAGATCCATTTAGAGATGAAACTATTGATTATGTTAAAAGGCTTGCTAGTGCTGGGGTTCCTGTGGAATTTCATTTGTATCCAGGCTGCTATCATGGCTTTGATGCCATTTTTAATAATGTAGAAATAAGTAAAAGGGCAAACAATGAATATATAGATGCATTAGCTCGGGCCCTAAATAATTAAATGTATGAGGTAAACTAATATGGCTTTTTTACAGATAAATTATTATTCAAATACACTAAAGAAACTTGTTTCCTTCAATGCCTTGATGCCAATAGATGCTGTAGAAGTAACAGGACAGGCAGCAGAGCCTAAGGAACAAATGAAAGCACTATATTTATTACATGGTTACTCAGGCAATTATCAAGACTGGGTTTCTGGAAGCAATATTCAAGAGCTATCCTTAAAGCATAATCTTGCGGTATTTATGCCTTCTGGAGAAAATAGTTTCTATTTAGATGATGAGGATAAAGGAGAGCTCTTTGGGGAGTTTATTGGCCGAGAATTGGTAGAATGTACACGAAAGCTATTCTCCTTATCCCATAGAAGAGAAGATACCTTCATTGGTGGTTTATCCATGGGAGGGTATGGGGCTATCCGTAATGGACTTAAGTATAATGATACCTTTGGAGGTGTTATTGCACTATCCTCAGCGCTTATAATCAAAGAAATTTCAGGGATAGCTGAAGATCATAAGGATGCAATAGCTGATTATAAGTATTATAGAAGAGTTTTTGGGAATTTAAGTGATCTGCTAGGAAGTGATAAGGATCCAGAGGCGATTACAATGAAATTAATAAAAGAAGGTAAAGAACTACCTAAAATATATATGGCTTGTGGCACAGAGGACTTTTTATTAGATAAAAACCGTGACTATCATAATTTCTTGTTAGCTAATGATGTGGAGCATACTTATGTTGAAGGTCCTGGTGATCATAATTGGAGCTTTTGGAATGAGTATATAGATAAAGGAATAGACTGGATATATAAGTAGGAGATGAGGGTTAATGATGACTAAAATACTTAAGCTTTTTCCAGGTGCAAATAAAAAGGCTTTTACCTTAAGCTATGATGATGGAGTTACACAAGATAGGAAGCTATTAGAAATCTTTAATAGATATAATCTAAAGGCAACCTTTAATCTTAATTCAGGAATTCAAGGGGAAGAAGGTTCTTTCACTATAAATGATATTTATATTAAGAGATTGGATAAAGAAGAAATTGCTTCCTTGTATAAGGGGCATGAAATAGCCATCCATGGATTGACTCACCTATCCTTCCCTGATATTCCTAAAGAGCTTCTAGTGAGAGAGGTTCTGGAGGATAAAAAGAATCATGAAGAGCTCCTTGGGCATCCCGTAAGAGGATTGGCTTATCCCTACGGTACTTATAACGAAGAGGTTTTTAAGGTGCTTAATAGCTTGGGGGTAGCCTATGGAAGAACAGTGAATAACCACAAAAGCTTCAGATTGCCTACCAATTGGCTAGAGTGGAATCCAACTGCCCATCATAATGACCCTGATTTAATGAAGCTAGCTAAGACTTTTGTTGAGGGAAATCCACCTGGATTACAGCTATTCTACCTATGGGGCCATAGCTATGAATTTGATTTAGATAATAATTGGAATGTTATAGAAGACTTCTGTGAATATATAAGCAATAAAAAAGATATATGGTACGCAACTAATATGGAGATAAGGGATTATATTGAGGCTTTAGATCGATTACAGTTTTCTGCTGAGCTCACATCAGTATATAACCCATCAGCTATTTCTATCTGGTTAGAAGTAAGCGGAAATGAGATGGAAATAAAGCCAGGAGAAATTAAGAGCTTACAGCAATAAGATAGAATAGCCTTGAATTACACTGAGAAGAGAGGCTGATATATTATGATATTATTTGATAAAGAAATATGCTTTCAAGAAAGAAAAAATGATGTATTAGCTGTTGGAGAGCTTTTAATAGATATGATAGCTACTGAGTATGGCGATGACTTCCAGTGTAGTACCTATAAAAAGTTTTTTGGAGGCTCTCCAGCGAATATAGCTATGAATGTAAAGAAGCTGGGGGTAAATTCCCTAATAGCTTCAGCCGTTGGAGATGATGGCTTAGGGAGGTATTTAACTAAGCATATACAAGAGGCAGGGTTAGACACCAGCCTCATTGATAAGGTTGATTTTTCAACCAGCATGGTTATGGTTACTAAAAGTAAAAATAGCCCTACCCCAATATTTTATAGGGGAGCTGATTATAATTTAGGTTTTACCTCTCATCTTGAAGAGGCTGTAGCGAATTCTAAGATAGTTCACTTTTCCTGTTGGCCATTATCAAGAAATCCTGTTCGTAATACCATCGAGAAGGTAATAGAGGCTGCAAAAAAATATGGCTCGCTCCTATGCTTTGATCCCAATTACCATCCTATGATTTGGGAAAAAGGTGAAGCTGGTATTGATTATGTTAAGTCTATAATAGGGAAGGTTCATATAGTTAAGCCCTCAGAAGACGATGCAGAAAGATTGTTTGGCAAGGATGAACCTGAAAAGCAAATTAATAAATTTTTAGACCTCGGTGCAAAGCTAGTAGTAATGACCTTAGGCAAGGATGGTGCTATAGCCTCCAATGGTATTGAAACAATTAAATTTAATACCATGGCAACGGAGATTGTAGATACTACAGGAGCTGGAGATGCCTTCTGGTCAGGTTTTTATGCAGCAGTTGTTAAGGGACATACCATTAAGGAGGCATTGGACCTAGGCTTTGCTGTAAGTGCATATAAGCTCAAGTATTTGGGAGCTATTGTGGAACTACCGGACCTTGAAGTGATAAAAGAAATGTATGGCTTCTAATATAAGAGATAAGAAAAAGTAAATGGAATTGATGCAGCTACAAGTAAAGGAGAGATTGTTACATGGCAGTAAAAAATAAGGTACAGCTGATAACCTATCCAGACTCTATGGGTGGAGATTTAAAAACACTGAATAAGGTTTTGACACAGCATTTTTTGGATACCTTTAGTGGTGGAATTCACATTCTCCCTCCCTTCCCATCCTCAGGGGATAGAGGCTTTGCGCCACTGACATATTTTGAGATAGAGCCTTCCTTTGGTAACTGGGAGGATATAAAGGCTATAGGAGAAAACTTTGATGTACTTTTGGATTTGATGGTAAACCATATTTCAAGAAGGTCAGAATACTTTCAGGACTTTTTGAAGAAGGGTAGAGAGTCAGAATATGCTGACCTTTTTATTACCTTAGATAAGATATGGAAGGATGGGAAGCCTGTTCAACAAGATATTGATAAGATGTTTTTAAGAAGAAAGCTTCCATATTCAACCTTCAACATAGAGAAAACTGGTGAGACAGAAAAACTATGGACTACCTTTGGAAAGACCGATCCTTCAGAGCAGATTGATCTGGATGTAAGGTCCCAAAAGGTAAAGGAACTCTTAAAAGATATTTTTATGAATTTCAGCAAGAATAATGTTAGTATAGTGAGATTGGACGCTGTAGGCTATGTTATTAAGAAGCTTGGTACTAGCTGTTTCTTCGTAGAGCCGGAAATTTATGATTTCCTTGATTGGATAATGGAGCTGGCAAACTCTGCAGGTATTGAATTATTACCGGAAGTGCACTCTCATTATTCCATTCAATACAAGCTTGCAGACCACGGCTTCTGGATTTATGATTTCATACTTCCATATACTATCCTTGATACATTGATAAATAAATCTAGCAAAAGACTTTCTGAGTATCTAAAGAATAGACCAGCAAAGCAATTTACCATGCTTGATTGTCATGATGGTGTTCCAGTGAAGCCTGATATGGATGGATTAATAGATACTAAGGATGCTAGAAGGCTTGTTGATATTTGTTTAGAAAGAGGAGCAAATCTAAGCTTAATTCTTTCAGATGAGCATAAATCAGAGGATGGCTTTGACGTTCATCAAATTAGAGGAACCTATTATTCTCTTCTTGACTGTGATGATGATGCTTATTTAGCAGCTAGATCCATTCAATTCTTTACCCCAGGGATACCTCAGGTATATTATGTAGGACTGTTAGCCGGGGAGAATGATATGGAGGCCGTAAAGGCCACCGGTGAAGGAAGAGAAATAAACAGGCACAATTACAGTGTGGAAGAGATTGAGGAAGCTCTTGATAAAGAAGTAGTTCAGAGACTCATTAAGCTCATGAAATTCAGGAATGAATATGATGCCTTCAATGGAGAATTTACCGTGGAGGAATGTCCTGAGGATGAATTAAGAATCAGCTGGAAAAAGGATGATAGCCACTGCAGTCTTCATATTGATTTAAAAACAAATAAGACTGAAATTGAATATTTAAAAGATAATGGTGAAGTTGTGAAATATTTAGTTTGATGATTAGAATTAAGGAAAAATCACCCCTCTGGATGGATTAGAGGGGTGATTTTTTTATTGTGAAGTATAAATTTATTTATTTAAAATAGGTATCTCTCCCAGGAGATTCTTAAGGTTAATTGAATCCCACGGCATATGCTCTGTTATACCTAAGCCAACTACATCTGTTTCTTCAGATAGTTCTTTTAATAGCTTCAGTAGCTGAGGTATTTGCATTATTCCCGCAGCAGAAAAATCATAAGGCTTTTCAGGATTGGCGAATAATATAGAGCGAAATGCTTTTGGGTCTAGAACATCTAAATCAAGGTGAATAGCAAGATGCTTAATGTCACTATCTTTAATCCACTCCTTTATAGATTTAGTGCTATTCTTTAGCTCATTAGTTCCAGCTGTTTTAATACCGAGTCTTTGAATGATTTCTGAATCTTGTTCTGTAGGTGAATCTAATCCAGCTATAAAAACATTCTTAGCCTTTAAAGGGATTTTTACATAATTAGTGAAATCCTCATCACCTTCTCCCAAAAGATTCCCTAGTGGTAATGTATGTCCATAATCGTACCCAACGATTCTGACTAGATCACTGTGAGCATCGATCCAAATTAAACCTAATTCTCCATCATATCGTTCGTTTAGGTAAGCAAATGGTGCTTGCTCAACTAAGCAGTCACCACCAAACATTACAATACGGTCTGGCTGATGAGCATTAATGATATTATTGGCAGACTCTAATTGTTCTAGTAGCTGTTTTCTTCCATATATACCATTCTCATTTTCCAGGAGAGTTCCATCGTAAGCTTGAACTGGTATGTTGATAAGTGGTTGGTCATTATTCGGAGCCAGCCAAGCAAGCAACTCAGCTCCGAAAGAGTAGTTGGGATTATTTCCTCCTTGCCATTGTGGCATTAAAAGACGAATCGTACCATATTTTTTCATATTTGTAGCTCCTTTACTTTAAAGTAAGGTTATTATATACTGGATAAAAATAAAAAAACAGTACGCACTTTAATGATAGGTACTGTCAGAAAGGATAGTATAGATATGAGTATGGTTGAATATAAAGGTAAAGTTAAAAATATCGAGGATACCCCTTTTGGTTATACACTCTCAGTTATTGGGGGTAAATGGAAAATGGTTATCATTTACCTTCTAGCAGAAAATCAACCTGTTCGTTTTAATGATTTGAAAAGACAAATTGGAGTCATTACTTACAAAATGTTAAGTTCACAACTAAAAGAATTGGAAGTGGATGGCTTGGTGAAACGTAAAGAGTATCCTCAAATTCCTCCTAAAGTCGAGTACAGTCTCACGGATAAAGGGGAAACATTAATACCCGTTTTGGAAAAGTTATGTGAGTGGGGGGCAGACAACCAGAGTAATTGATTTTTTTCGAAATTTATTACAGTAATAAAATCAGGAGGTAGTACTGTGGACAAAGATTCTATTACAACTATTCCATATGATACTAAATATGCTGAACAAACAGTGGAAATGTGGCGTAATAGCAAGGAAAGGGCAATTGGTCAGAAGGAGATTCATAGCAAAGAAAGTCATATTTATTTCTTAAATCATATATTACCTGAGGGGTTTCAAATAGAACTAGCATTAATAGGACAAAGAGTAGTTGGAATCATTGCATATAATGAAGAGGAAATAAACCAGCTTTATGTGCATATAGATTATCAAGGCAAGGGTATTGGGACAGTATTATTAAATAAGGCCAAGGCTCAGGCGAAGGATAAATTAAGGCTGTATACCTTTGAAGTAAATAAAAAGGCACAGAGATTTTATGAGAAAAATGGATTTAAGATAATAGGGAGAGGTCATGAAAATGAAGAGAAGCTTCCGGACATTTTATATCAGTGGAATTCAAAAATAAATAATGGTTAAGTTAATATCACCACTCTGGAAAATTTCCGAGAGGTGCTTTTGTTATTCTTCATAATATCTTTAAAAGTTACCTGTATAATGGTTGATAGCATAATTAGAGGAGAGAAAATACATGAAAAGCATTTTGCTTATAGAGGATGAGGAAAGGGTTTCTGAGGTCATAAGAGCATATCTGGAGAGGGAAGGCTTTAGGGTGTTTTCTGCTCATAAGGGGGTAGAAGGCCTTGAGATATTTAAGGAGAATAATATTAAGCTGGTTATTCTTGATTTGATGCTTCCAGATATAGCTGGGGAAGAGGTTTGCAGAAGAATTAGAGAAGCTTCAGAGGTGTATATTTTTATGCTTACGGCTAAGGGAAGCTTAGAGGATAAGATACAGGGCTTGAATGTAGGAGCTGACGAGTATTTAGTGAAGCCCTTCAGCCCTAGAGAGCTTGTTGCTAGGGTGAAAGCTCTATTTAGGCGTCTGGAAAAAGAGGAGACAAGCTTGCTGATCTTTAATAATGGGGAGTTAATCATCGATTATGAAAATAGAACGGTAAAGCTTAAGGGAAAGGCTATAGCTTTTACTCCCAATGAGCTGGATATTCTATATACCTTGGCCTCAAACAAAGGTAGGGTTCTGTCGCGAGAGCAGCTTATTACTAAGGTGTTTAATTTAGATTTCGATGGCTATGATAGAACTATAGATGTACACATTAAAAATATAAGAAAAAAGATAGAGGGAGACAGCAGAAATCCTAAATATATTTTAACTGTCACTAAGGCTGGCTATAAGTTTGGTGGTGACTCCTGATGCAAAATATAAGAAAAAGGTTAAGTATTTTATTTGCTGCCTCATCCATTGGTGCAATTCTCCTTATAACCCTCTTTGTAAATATAACCATCAATAATAAATTTGATGAATATATGAAGCACATTCAGAATAGAAGATATGAAAGGATAACGGACTATTTTCAAGAACTATATAAGCTTGAGGGAAGCTTTAAGGCTTCTTCGGGGAGAGAGCTTATTCATGAAGCTCATATGAGTAATTACTGTCTTACCCTCTATGATGAAAATAAAAATATCATCTGGGGAATGGATCCATCTTCATTAAGCCTTGATGATATGGGGAGTGATAGAGGAGTATATACTACTAAGACCTACGATATTCTTGTGGAGGAGAAGACTGTGGGGTATGTTGAGATTGGGCAGTATTCCTCAGTACTTTTAACGGAGGAGGACGAAAGCTTTAAAGCTGCCATCAACAGCAGTATAATCCTCAGTGGTCTAATGACCCTAGTTATTGTAATAGGAATAAGCATTTACTTTTCAAGACAGTTTTCTGCACCTATTAAGGAAGCTGTAAATATGTCCGTAAATCTTTCTAAAGGAAACTTTAATCAAAGCTCCAAGATAAAAAGTAATATAGAAGAGCTAGAGAGTTTAATAAACAGCACCAATCTTCTGGCAGAAAAGCTTAAATACCAGGAGGAGCTCAGAAGGAGATTGGTTACGGATATATTTCATGAAATAAGAACCCCTTTAAATGTTCTGCAGAATAACTTAGAAGCAATGATTGACGGTATATATCCAATTAGTGAGGAAAGGCTTAGCTATCTAAATGATGAGGTTATTCGCTTTGGAAAGCTTTTAAATAACCTAAATACCCTCAAGGAGTTTGAAGAGGAAAGTATAAAGCTTGATTTTCAAGAATTAAAGCTGGATGAGCTGGTAGCAGAGGTTTGTAGAGATTATTATCCCCTTGCTAGAGATAAAGAAATAGAGCTCAGTTGGTACATAGCACCTAATAGTGATTACACAGTATTAGGGGACAAGGATAAATTAAAGCAGGTATTTATTAATCTTTTATCTAATGGAATTAAGTTTTCCTCATCCGGATCTATTATTGATATAAAGATTTTTTCTGAGGAAAAAGAAATAGTAGTAGAGGTTAAGGATAAGGGGATAGGTATAGCTAAGGAGGATATTCCATTTATCTTTGAGAGACTATATAGAGTAGATAAGAGCAGACAAGAAATAGAAGGCAGCGGCATAGGCTTATCCATTGTAAAAAGCATATTAGAGCTTCATTTTTTCAAAATAGAAGTAAATAGTGAGATGGATCAAGGTACAATATTTACAATTCATATACCGAGAATAAGTCCTTAGGTTTTATATTAATGGAGCTACCAGATACAATAATTCTTATTCAAAATTTGTAATAAAGACATTTAATAATGAAACGTTAGCAGGTCTGTATAAACAGATTTTGCTAACGTTTTTTAATATAGTTGTGGATATTTATTGATTTGGAAAAATATTTTTTATCAAAAATAAAAAATGCTTGTTGGAAATATAACACTGTGTTAACATTATTTTACAGAATATTAATAATAATTTAATTTTTGCTGCTATTACTATTATTTATGGGGGTGGGGAGATGAAACAATTTGCTAGTAATTTTGCTGCATTTATGAAAACCGCATGGAAGATTGAAAAAAAATATTTTCTCTATTTATTTTTAAGTTTTATAGGGACAAGCACCTTTAGTTATTGCATAATACAACTTCCAAAGATTGTATTGGATATGATTGATTTATTAGAAATTGATATTCAAAAACTAATAATACTTTTTTCTGTATTATTAATTTCTGCATTTTTATCCTCCTTTAGTAAAGTTCTTTATAGCCCAATCGGACTTACAATACGCTATCATTATTTACTTAAAATATCAGAGCAGTACATTTCAATACCCTTTGAAGAATACGATAATCCTAAAAACCAAAGTAATGTTTGGCAAATTATGCGTCCTGTTAATTCCATTGATGGTATACAGGCTTTTTACACAAACATAGCTCAGCTATTTGGAAATTTAGGTGTATTGTTTGTAGCTATAGGAATCATATTTAGGATAGAGCTTGGGATATCTATGATGATACTGGCATGGTTTTTTATATATACCGTTCTTTCAATAAAAGCTGCCAATAAAGTTGATGATGAGTGGAATAAGGCGATTACTCTTAATAGAGAACAATGGTATTTGGATGATATAGCAGTGGATGTGGCCTATGGAAAAGAAATTCGTGTATTTCAGCTGCAGAACTGGCTTCAAAATAAGCTATCAGTTCTCAATGATAAGCTAAATAAGCTATTTAGAAAAAATGAAACAACCCTCATGATTCCAGGTATTCTTGATGATGTTTATCAGTTTATTCGTGATAGTTTAATTTATATATTCCTAATTACAATGTATTTCCGTAAGGATATAGGCATAGGTGAATTTGCTTCATATAGTCTAATGATTTCTCAGTTAAATAGAGCTTTGTTCACCGGAGCCGATAATATAAAACAGATATTATCCAAACATGATAATTATAAGAGGATGTTAGAATTCATAGACATTCCAAAACAATGCAATGAAGGAATTCCTATCGATGGAAGTAGCTCATGGAGTATCAGCTTTGAGGATGTATCCTTTAAATACCCCAATAGTGAAAAATGGATATATAAAAACTTGGATTTCACCATCAAAAAAGGAAGTAAAATAGCAATTGTAGGGTTAAACGGTGTGGGGAAGACAACACTGTTAAAACTGCTCCTAAGATTGTATAAGCCTACAGAAGGGAAGATAACCTTAAATGGCATTGATATTAACGAATATAAATTGAATGATTATTTTCAGCTCTTTGCACCAGTATTTCAAGAAATTAATATATTTCCCTTTACTATACGTGATAACATGACATTCGGTAGTGATATTGACGATGAGACATTGCTGCAAGCAATAAAAGATGCTGGACTTGAAGAGGATAGATTTGAAAAAGCTAAGCTAGATTCCACTTATATGACCCGTTATTTACATCAAGATGGGTTGAATTTATCTGGTGGACAAGCTCAGAAGTTTGCTACTGCCAGAGCCTTTGCTTCAAAGCGTTCAGTTTATATATTAGATGAGCCTACAAGTGCCCTGGATGCAGTTGCCGAATATGAGTTTTATCATCAGGTGGAGACTAATATGAGGGAACAAACGGTTTTATTTGTATCCCATAGATTGGCCAGTACGCAGTTTTGTGATGAAATTTTATTGATTGAGGATGAAACTATATCAGAAAAAGGATCACATAGGGAGCTTCTTGAGAAGGATGGGAGATATGCAGAATTATTTAAAATGCAGGCAAAATACTATCAGAAAGAGGAAGCCCTATGAGAGAAAAATATAAAACACTAAAATTCTTCTTAATGTTAATAAAAGAATTTCAACCAAAGCTCTATATAATTCAGGGAATTAATTCAATTTTCATGACGATAGATATTTTATTGGCTATGTATATACCATCAATTATAATATCTATGGTTTCAAATAATTATTCCTATAATCAATTAATCATCTATATTATGTGTATTTTAGTTTTGCTTTTAGCCCTAAGGATATTGAAAAAATTATTGAATCGGAATGTTTTTCTTATGGAATCAAAATTTTCTCAATTACTCTTAAAAGATATCAGTAAAAAAATAATGGAGGTGCCATTCTCTCAAATAGAGGATTCTGAATTTATTTCAAAAAAGGAAGAAGCATTATTTCCAATAACTACGCTAGGTTCTGTTGATAGAATATTTAGAGCAATTCCTAATTTGTTTCATTCAACAATATTATTGGTAAGTGTTTTATCAATACTTCTTATATACGAACCGTTACTTATGGTGGTATCAATTATACTTGCAGTTTTAGGTTTTAGCTTGAGTAGGGTAATGATCAGAAATGAGGCGAAACTGGCACAAAACAATGCAAGGAATAACAGTGAATATGTATATTACTTAAGGACAATGCGAAACCCAGAAATAGCAAAAGATGTTAGAATATATAAAGCACAACCTTTCTTTGTTGAAAAACTAAGTAAGCTCTATGATTATATTGTTAAAGCCTCAAAGGTACTTTATCAGTCTCGAGAGTATAGGGCTCTTATAAATCAAATATTATCTGTATTTTTGATGATTTTTATATATAGTTATTTAATAGTTAGGGTTACTTCAGCATCAATTAGTAGTGCAATATTTATACTATTAATTAATGCAGCTGTTAATTTTAACGATCAGATAAATGTTTTTTTATCAGAGCTATTATTGTTAAATCAGCAATTGATATATCTCAGACCTCTTGTTGAATTTTATGATATGCTTAAGGGGCAAAGATATTCAGGAAATCTATTTCTTGATAAGGAAATTAAATCTGTTGAGTTTAGAAATGTGTATTTTAGATATCCAAAAACGGAGGAGGATGTACTCAAGGGGTGCAGCTTCAAACTGGAGAATTGTAAGAATCTCTCTATAGTTGGTCGTAATGGAAGTGGCAAAACAACTATTATTAAACTCCTTTCGCGGCTATATGAACCCCAATCTGGAGAAATTTTAGTCAATGGAGTTAATATAAATAAATATGAAGAAAAGTCCTATTTAAAACAGCTTTCTATAATATTTCAGGATTTTAAAACCTTCCATTATTCACTGAGAGAAAATATAGTTTTCGATAGTGAGTTTAATGAAGCCAGGTTTGAATGTGCCATAGAACAGTCAGAGCTTTCAAAGGAACTGCATAAATTCCCCAAGGGCATAGATACAAAGCTATCTGATGAGGATGAAGATGATAGTGCCATTAGCCTTTCAAAGGGTCAAGAACAAAAGCTAGTTATTGGCCGTAGTATCTATGGGGATGGTTCATTATTGATATTAGATGAACCAACTGCATCCCTAGATCCTATAGCAGAGGAACAGGTCTATCAGCATTTTAGATCCATAACGGAGAATAAATTGGCTATTTTTATCTCCCATAGACTTTCCAGCTGTCGCTTTAGTGATACAATTATTTACTTGGAGGATGGAAGGGTCAGTGAGGTTGGTAGCCATGGTGAACTGATGAATCTCAATAGGGAATATGCTTCATTATTTAATCTTCAAGCTAGTAAATATCAATGATTAATAAATAGCAATGATTCATTGATATGTCTAAGTGGATTAACGATTTCTTAGCCATATAAATTGTGTTTTTGTAGATAAAAAAGAGAGAGACTCTAAAATACTTAAGGGTCTCTCTCTTCTACATTAATCTATATATTTATATCTGATTTCATCTAAATCTGCTGCCTCTAAGCTGTCTACTATTTCAATTACACCTATGAGGGCAGAATCCTTAATTATCAAGTAGCCACCTGCTTTTAGGGATGGCAGCTGCAGCTCCTTAATATTCAGATCTCCCTGGAAGGTATAAACTACTTCTCCTGTTACACTATCTATTATAGTAAATTCTCCAGTACCAAATTTCGAGCCCTGTAGGTCCATGGTAACTTTAGTAGGAGCGCTGCTTTCTGATACTAATATCAAAGGCTTCAAATCATAACCTATAGCCTGGAAGCTTCCAATAAACTCATTTTGTGATAAGGCGGCTTTGTTAACTATTACCTCAGTAGGTATTATTGATATATCATTGCCGTAAATGCTTGTATTATCCTCTATAGGAGCCTCTCCGCTAGAAGGTATGGCACAGCATGAGTCTCTCGTTGAACCACCTACAGAGGGGTCTGCAACTAATTCCTCACTACCTAAATCATCTACTACCTTAATTACTCCACGGATCATGCCCATCCAGCAGCTATAATTGATGTCTTTATCCCCAGGGGTGAACTCTACAATATTATCCCCCTTTTCTAGCCTAAGTTGTAGCTCTATGGAATTAGCAACTATAGCATTGTTGCAGGAGTTCAGTTCTTTGCCTTCTATTATCCATTTAACAGGAATTCCTTTCTGTACATAAACGGTGCTAGGACTGTAGCCTCTGTTGTCTGCAGTGACACGGATAGTTTGAACTCCATTTTCAATGATTGCCTTTGCTACATTTTCATCTACATTATCGCTATTGCTGCCGGGCATTAGCTCCTGAGCTATTGCGGTGAGTGGATTGATATTGATACCTGCTAAAGCAAAGCCTCTGTTTCCCATTATAAGGCCTAATACTATAACTAAAACGCCGCTGACCTTAAGTATTTTTTTAGTATAGCCCTTACTGAGAAAGCTTGATAGGGCACCAAAGACCAGCATAAGAGGCACTGTACCTAAGGCGAAGATAAACATTGATAGGGCTCCCTGGACAGCACTTCCTGTACCTAAGGCAAAAAGCTGCATAGTCTGAAGAGGGCCACAGGGCATAAAGCCATTGAGGAGGCCTACTATAAAGGGTGATTTACCATTGTCTTTTTCCTTGCAGGAGCTTTTAGGAAGCTTTAGATTAATTCCTCTGAAGAGCTTAAAGCCTGCTAGATTAAAGCCCATTATAATCATAAAGAAACCAGCTAATATTTGAATCCCTGCCTGAGCCATGATAGAAAGTGAAAACACTGAGCCTACAGCACCGATAACACTTCCAAGGAGGGTATAAGCAATTACACGACCTGCATTATATAAGATAGAAGGCTTCAGGGCCTCTTTATTATTCTTGCTACCTATGGTCAAGCTTTGTGACAGCATGATACCTCCACACATTCCCACACAATGGATAGAGGTAAATAACCCTATAATAAATAAAACTCCGTAGGAAGCGTTTTGCAGCATTCCATTCATATCAATTCCCCTTGCCTGAAGGTTAAGAAGGAGTATTACCGCCAGTATTAACAATATTCCTATAAACCTATAATCCTTAGGAGCTTCTAAAGAGTAGCCAGCTTTTTTTATTGCATCTTTAATTTCTGCTAGGCTACATTCACCATCATTATACTCTACAGAAACCTGCTCCTTTTTATAGCTTGCTTTAGAGTTAGATACTCCCTTAAGTTTTTTTATAGACCTTTCAACGGCATTTTCACAAGAACCACAGGTCATTTCATAGACCTTCACTGTCTGTTTTTTTACACTCATCATATTACCTCCGTCTTTAAACTAATCCCCGAAATTTAAAAGCATCATAATCTCATTAGCTAAACACTTAGCACTTTAATTAATTTTGTTCATTATTTCCAAATTATACAAAATAGTTATGTGGATATTATGAAGATAAGACACTGATATGATGTTTACCTTTGTATATTTAAAGAAAGTGTAATCCATGTACTTTAAGCTTTAAGGGCCTGTTATTTGTAATAAATCACCATTTGCTGTATAATAATTATATGAAATAAGAATATCTTATGAGGAGGATACCTATGAAAAGTATAAAAATTCAAGGTGGCTATATCCCTGTTAAGCTGGATAATATCCATGAACATCTACAGGCAATAAATCAAGGCAAGGGAGTAACAAAAGCTAAAAAAGGAAAGGGTTCCTATAATAGAAAAGAGAAGCATAAAAACAGGAGGTATGATAGTAATGATACCTCCTGTTTTTATGCTTTTTAATAGCAAAATAGATTATTTGAATAAATGATAGAATTGTTAAAAAATTATCTTTTTCCTGTTAAGTAGCTGAGTGCAAGTACGATAATTAAATTACTGCCTTAAGATAACAAAAATATTAGCTTTATAGTAATTAGAGAGTGAGGGCTTAAAATGGAAGAGACAGGAAGAGATTACTTTAATAAGGCCAATAAGGTAAATTTAATATTAACTATACTATTAGTAATACTGATAGGGGGACAGATTTTATTATTAAAAGGAATATGGGAAGATATAGAGTCTCTTATAGCTATGATTGCAATTATAGCTTTAGTTGTTGCTAATTATTTCTTGCCAATAAATAAAAGGATTAAGGCGTTCTTGTTTGCCTTTATACCAGCTCTAGCTATGATGCTTCTATTATATATATATGCTTATTCCTTAACGAGGCATTATGTCCTTCTGGCAACAGTATTTATGATAGCCTTATATTCTGATAAAAAGCTTATTGTGGCTCATGGAATTACCTTGAATTTTATGTACATACTACTTTATTTAATTAATCCAATTAAATTATTAAACCTTACAAATCCTTTTACCTTTGTATCTATATTAGCAGTATTAGATGGGATATTAGTGCTAATTTATCTTTTATCAGTATGGAATAGTGAGCTCTTCGGTGAAGTTAGGAGCAAGGAAGAGGAAGCAACCAGTCTACTAAATAAAATGAAGGATATTTTTCTGGAAGTTGAAAAAGAAGCCTTGGGTTTAAATAGCACTATTTCATCAACCTACAATAATATGCAAGTATTATCTCAAGGAAGTGATAGTATTAATGAAGCTATGAATGAAATGGCTTCTGCAGTACAGACTGAGTCTTCCAGTATTAATGAAATAAATGAGGGTATGATTATTTCTCTTCAAAGGGTCAGGGAATCGGAGAAAATATCTCAAGGGATAGCGGAGATGTCTGCCACTATGACTAAGAAAGCTGAAGAAGGATCAGAGAAGATTTATGATGTTAAGGCTCAGATGGGTATAATTAATGAAGCGGTAAATGCTGCTTCCACCACAGTTAATGAGCTGCAGGATTCCATGGAGCAGGTTAATGAACTTCTTCAGGGTATAAAGGATATTGCCTCTCAGACAAATTTATTAGCCCTAAATGCGTCTATAGAATCCGCAAGAGCTGGAGAACAGGGGAAGGGATTTGCCGTGGTTGCAGAAGAGGTAAGAAAGCTTGCAGAGCAGAGTGAGGGAATTGTGAACAATATTAATTTCGTTACCAATAATATTTTCGAAAAGTCCAGGGAAGTTTCTTATAAGGTAAACAATGGTGAGAAGGCTGCAAAGGAAGGACAAAGATATATAGAGGATATAGTGGAAACCTTTAAGGATATCAAAGAGGGGATTATTACCACAGACATGGAGATAAATAAAGGAATGAAAGAAATCAGTGCCGTTGCAGAGCATTTTATAGGATCACAGCAGCAAATAGAAAGCATGGTGAGTATTTCAGAAGAAAACTCTGCTTCTATTGAGGAGGTAATGGCCACCATTGAAAATCAAAATAATCAACTCATGGATATAAATAATAATGTAAAGGTGATAAATTCTTTAAGTCACAAGCTTAAGGCCTTAACAGAAATAGACTAAATAGCAAAAAGCAGTCATACAAATACAGTATGACTGCTTTTACTTTTTATATGTGCTATGCTAAATGCGAACACTTTCTCACTTCTATGGTGCCATCCACATTACGGTTTTCGACATTTATCGCTCTAGGCGGGAGAGGAAGGCCTTGGTTCGGGGGTTCTGTGGGTTGTCTATTATTTCTGAGGGGGGGCCTTCTTCTACGATGAGGCCGTCGGCCATGAAGATGACGCGGTCGGAGACCTTTCTGGCAAATTCTATTTCGTGGGTTACTATGACCATGGTCATGTCTTCCTCTGCTAGGCTTCGGATTACCTTGAGGATTTCTCCTGTAAGCTCTGGATCTAGGGCAGAGGTGGGTTCGTCGAAGAAGAGTATTTCTGGGTTTAGAGCCAGGGCTCTAGCTATGGATACTCTCTGCTGCTGGCCCCCTGATAGCTGATAGGGATAGGCATCCTTTTTATCCTGAAGTCCCATTTTTTCTAGAAGCTTTACTGCATCCTTTATAACTTCATCCTTATTTCTTTTTTGAACTGTAATTGGGGCATCAATGATATTTTTCATTACTGAATAATGAGGGAAGAGGTTGAAATTTTGAAAAACCAGTCCAAAGATGCTTTTTACTTCCCGGAGCTTACGGTCAGGAGCGTAAGTCGCTATTCCATCTTTATCTTCTACTATTTTTTCATTTAAGTAGATTAGTTCACCTTTGTCCATTTTCTCTAGTAAGGTAGCACATCTGAGCAGAGTGGATTTTCCAGAGCCAGAAGGACCTATTATTGATACCACTTCCCCTTTGTTTATTGAAAGAGAAATATCTTTTAATACCATTTGACCATCAAAGGATTTTTTTATATTATTTATTCTTAATACTTCCATAGGTTAACTCCTTATGCTATTTATAGTAGTTTAACTTCTTTTCTATTGACTCCATTATCACTGCTACGATAAAGTTGAAGACATAATAAAATAATCCTGCTGCGGCGAAGGAAACCATTGTCTTTTCAGAGGCAGCGATGGCCTTAGCTACAGTAAACATCTCTGATACAGCTATGGAAAAGGCAAGGGAGGTATCCTTGATTAGTGTTATTACCTCGTTGGTTACAGAAGGAATAACCCTTTTTATAACCTGTGGTAGTACAATTTTTATAAAGGTTTGAGATTTAGAATAGCCAAGTACCTTAGCCGCTTCGTACTGACCCTTAGGTATAGATTCAATTCCTCCTCTATATATTTCTCCAAAATAGGCTGCATAATTTAAAACGAAGGCAATTATAACGGCATACATTCTATAATTATGGGTAATGGGTATATTAAAAACATAGTAGGGACTAAAGTATACTACCAATAGCTGAAGCATAAGAGGAGTTCCTCTCATTATAGAAATATATATCCTCATAAATATATTTAAAGGCTTTATTTTTGAAATTCTTCCTAGGGCAACTACCAGCCCTAAGGGAAGGGATAATACAAGAGTTAAGGTGAAAATCTCTATGGAGGTAACCATTCCCTGGCTGAGCTGCTTTAGCATTACTTCTAGTGACATTGTGCTGCTCCTTTCTTAAGAACTAATAATACTAGTTATATAGGCGATTACTAGCTTGTATAGTATTGTTACTAAAGTTATAATAAAACGCAATAAAGCCTCCACTCCAGAAAGGGAGCGGAAGACCTTTTATTTACCCTTAGCTTATTGTTTTCCTATAATACCAACATCGTAGCCAAACCAGTCATTGGAGATTTTGCTGAAGGTACCATCCTCTACCATTTCTTCGAGAGTAGCTTGTACCTTGTCTCTCAGCTCTGTATTACCAAGGAGGAAGCCTACTCCATATTGTTCTTCTACTATAGGCTCTTCTAAAATTATATATTCATCTTCTTTTCCTTCTATCTGATACTTAGCAACACCTATATCCATAGCTATGGCATCTATTGATCCAGCCTCCAACTCCATAAATGCTGTGTTATAATCCGCTCTAGTCACTAATTCCTTAAAAGAAGCGGTCAACTCTTTGTAATCATCTTCTTCTAAAGCGTGAAGCGCTGCAGAGTCTGCCTGAGCAGTAACTATCTTTCCTTTTAGGTCATCAAAGGTGGTTATATTGGAAGAAGTCTTAACTACAAAAACCTGGCTGTTGTCCATATATGGGACTGTCCAAGTATAATCGTCCTCACGGCCATTGATAGTAAAGCCATTCCAGATGCAATCTATTGCCTTTGAGGAAAGCTCTAAATCCTTTGAATCCCAATCGATTGGCTGAAGCGTAAGCTCTAGATCCATTCTTTTTGCAGCTTCTTTGGCTAAGTCTATATCAAAGCCTGTAAATTCTCCATCGTCACCAACATAACCATAGGGTGGAAAATTTTGATCAAAGCCTACGGTCAAAGTGTTTTTTTCAGAGTCCTGTCCATTATTTTTATCACTGTTTCCTGAGCAACCTGCTAATAATGTCAGAGTAGTTATCATAGAGATTGCTGTAATTATTATCTTTTTCATATCATATGCTCCTTCTCAATTATTAATATCACGTTATTATAGTAACACGTTAATTTGATAAAGTAAATAGCTTTTTTATAAATAAAAATAATTTTGTGAAAATTATATTTTATGAGTGAATAAAGCAACTATGAAGAATATATTTGTAAAGTATAATAACCTCTGATTAGTAGAAACTAAAAGGAGAAGGAGGGATTGCTATGGCCACTGGATACTCAAATAAAGAAGGTTTTGAGATAGCAAATATTGATAATAAGGATAAAGAAAGGCTAACTGACCTAGAACATAAGTTTAAAAGCGAAACGGGAAAAGATATTGTTCTTATAGCCTGGGAAAAGAAATAGGCATACAGGTCTGACCTTTGTTGACTTGAAATATGATCTATGATAATATTAAGAAAATACCTTTAATAAACCCTGTGAGGTTTAAAGGAACGCGTAGATAATTTATAATTAAGCTTATCAGGATAATTACGCCTTCCTTTAGGAAGGCGTTTTTTATATGTAAAAATCACCTTTAATCTAGTACTGAGAGACTAAGAAGGAGGACTATTATGTTAAAAGGAAGACACCTTATTGATCCGATGGATTTTACTAAAGACGAAATCCAAGAAATATTTGACCTCGCCAAGGAGATTATGGAAGCTCCTGAAAAGTACCATAGACTTTGTGAGGGCAAGCTTCTGGCTGCTTTGTTTTATGAACCAAGCACTAGGACAAGATTTAGCTTTGAAGCTGCTATGCTGAGATTAGGAGGAAGGGTTATAGGCTTTTCAGAGCCAAACTCTAGCTCAGTATCAAAAGGAGAGAGCATTGCAGACACTATAAGAACCATAGGCTGCTATGCTGATATAGCAGTTATGAGACATCCTAAAGAAGGAGCACCTAGGGTCGCTTCTATGCACTCAGAAATTCCTGTTATTAATGCTGGAGACGGAGGTCATCAGCATCCCACTCAAACCTTAACAGATCTTTTAACCATTCTAATGGCAAAGGGAAGCCTATCAAATCATAGGATAGGCCTTTGTGGAGACCTAAAATTTGGTCGAACCGTTCATTCCCTTGTAAAAGCCTTATCAAGATATCCCAATAATAAATTTATTTTAATATCACCGAAAGAGCTTAGAGCTCCTGACTATGTGATTAAAGAATCCTTAGAAAAAAATAATATAGAATATTTGGAAGTAGAAGAAATAGAAAATGTCATAGAAGAATTAGATATACTTTACATGACTAGGGTTCAGAAGGAAAGGTTCTTTAATGAAGAGGACTATATAAGACTGAAGGATCGCTTCATCCTTGATGGTAATAAGCTGAGAAATTCTAAAAAGGATATTATAGTGCTTCACCCCCTGCCCAGAGTTAACGAAATTGCATATGAAATAGATAAAGATCCTAGAGCCTATTACTTTAAACAAGCTAAATACGGTATGTATGCAAGGATGGCCTTGATAGCAAAGCTTTTGGGGGTGGCATAATAATGTTAGAGATAAATAGTATCAAAAACGGTATTGTAATAGATCATATCAAAGCAGGAGTAGGAATAAAGCTTTTTAATTATCTTGGACTTGATAAAGCGGATTTTACAGTTGCTCTTATTATGAATGCTAACAGCAACAAGCTGGGAACAAAGGATATTATCAAGGTGGAAAGTAATATAAAGATAGATTATACAGTGTTAGGCTTTATTGATCCTAACATAACCATAAATGTAGTGGAAGAAGAGAATATAGTAAAAAAGACTAAGCTTAAGCTTCCTGCGAAAATTAAAGATGTTATTAAGTGTAAAAATCCACGCTGCGTCAGCTCCACAGAAGCAAATATCACTCACCGCTTTTACCTAGTGGATGATAGTACAGGAGAATATCGATGCGAGTACTGTGATAATTCTTACGAGCATATTTAAAAAGGGGTGAGTGATATGAATTTACTTATCAAAAATGCAAAAATTGTGGACTACTCTCAAAGCTTTACGGGAGATATTTATATAGAAGATGGAATTATAAAAGAAATTGGCTATTCCCTCACTAAGGATTGTAAGGTCTTAGATGCCGAAGGGAAAACTTTGATGCCTTCCTTCATAGACACTCATGTACATTTTAGAGATCCTGGCTTTACTTATAAGGAGGATATTCTAACAGGAAGCAGGGCTGCAGTAAGGGGTGGCTTTACAGCAGTTAACTTGATGGCAAATACAAAGCCTGTGGTTAGCTCCATGGAAACGGTGAACTATGTTCTAGAAAAAGCAAAAAAATACACACTTATAGATGTTCATCAGTGTGTATCAATAACTCAAGGCTTTGATGGAGAATCCTTAGACCATCTCGATGAAATCACCTCTGCCGTAAGAATTATTACGGAGGATGGGAAGGAAGTAATGGATTCTAAGGTGATGCTGGATGCCATGGCAAAGGCAAAGAAAAAGAATATCACTGTTATGTGTCATTGTGAAGACCACAGCCTCTCCAGCGTAGATATGAGACTTGCTGAAAATTTTATGACCTGGAGGAACATAGCCCTGGCGGAGTTTACCGGCTGCAAGCTTCATCTGGCCCATGTGAGCACCAAGGAAGCCATTGAGTACTGTATAGAAAGTAAAAGGAGAGGAAGCGGAATAACCTTTGAGGTAACTCCTCATCACCTGGTTCTAAATAAGGAAGTAAATGATTATAGAGTAAACCCTCCAATAAGAGAGGAAGAAGATAGGCAAGCTATCATAAAAGCCATAAAGGATGGCTATGTGGACGCAATAGCAACGGATCACGCCCCTCACACAAGAGAAGATAAGGAACAAGGAGCACCGGGGCTTACAGGGTTAGAAACTGCTTTTTCCCTGTGCTATACAGAGCTTGTTAAAGGTGGACATATTACTCTAAACAGATTATCAGAGCTACTATCTAAAAGGCCAGCTGAAATAGTAGGGTTTCAAAAAGGCAGAGTTGCACTGGGCTTTCACGGGGATTTAGTTCTAGTAGATTTAGATAAGGAGTATACAATCAATCCAGAAGGCTTTTATTCTAAGGGTAAGAATACCCCATTTAAAGGCTATAAGGTGTATGGGGAAATACTTAAGACTATAAAAGAAGGCAGGATAGTATATTCAAGGGAGAGTGGCTGCAGTGATAATTGATAAGCTATATGAAAGAGTGCAGAAGAGAGGACATGTAACCTTAGGGTTAGATACGGATATATCTTATATTCCAGAGGACTTTTTCAATAAATACACCTCCATGGAAGAGGCGCTAGTAGCCTTTAATAAGAGAATCATCGATGCTACCTGGGATGTAGTTGCGACCTATAAGGTACAGATAGCTTACTATGAAGCCTTAGGCCTCCAGGGGCTCAGTGCCTATAAAAGAACTTTAGACTATATTAGAGAAAAGGATGTTATTCTTATAGGGGATGTAAAAAGGGGAGATATAGCTAAAACAGCAGAAATGTATGCAAAAGCTCATTTTGAAGGGGATTTTCAGTGCGATTTCATCACCTTAAATCCCTATATGGGTCTGGACACCTTAGAGCCCTTCCTTCCTTATTTCAAAAATAAAAACAAGGGAGCCTTTATACTCATCAGAACTTCAAATCCTGGAGCAAAGGATATACAGTATATTGAAGATAAAGAGGGAAGAAGAGTATATGAGGCTGTAGGGGCAAAGGTAAATGTGCTTAATGAATCTCTAAAAGGAAGCTGTGGCTATGGTCCTATAGGGGGAGTTGTGGGCTGTACCCACAGAGAAGAAGGAAAGAAGCTTAGAGATGAGCTAGATAATATGTTTTTCCTTATACCGGGCTATGGAGCTCAAGGGGGTAAAGCTGAAGATGTGGCTTTATATTTAAGAGATGGAAATGGAGGAGTAGTAAATTCCTCAAGAAAAATTTTATTAGCCTATAAGGATAATCCTGAAGGTGGCAAGACTTTTGAGGAATGTGCAAGGGAAGAGGCTATAAGAATGAGGGATGAAATATTAAGCAGGCTATAGATTATTATCTGGAGGTGTTAACATGGGAAAGGCGAGCTATCAATCCTGCAGGGTTATTGAGAATAAGGAGATTGCAGAAGGAGTTTTCAAAATATGTGTTAAAGGAAGCTTCAATGCTGCTCCAGGACAGTTTTTTATGGTGAGAGCCTGGGAGGAGGAACCACTCCTTTCAAGGCCAATCAGCCTCCACAGAGTAATAGGCGATGAATATTATTTTTTATATCAGCTAGTGGGTAGAGGGACAGAGCTTATAAGGAAGCTTTCTCCTGGAGAAGAGCTAAGGGTTATGGGACCCTTAGGCAATGGCTTTCCCGTAGAGGAGCTTCAAGGGAAAATAGCTATAGTAGCTGGAGGCATAGGTATTGCACCCTTTGAAGAGGTGGTTTATAAGCTTAAGGAAAATAAAAAGGTTACTTCTATTGAGGTTTATGCAGGCTTCAGAAAAGAAGTTTATGGTCTATCAAATATTGAAAAAAATGTCCAAAAGCTTACCATAACCACAGAGGATGGGAGCAGTGGAAGAAGAGGATATGTAACCGATGGATTAGATTTGGCTTCTTATGATACGGTTTTATGCTGTGGACCTGAAGTGATGATGAATAAGGTGGTGAACCTTTGTAGGGAATTAAAGGTGAGAAGCTTAATATCTACTGAAAAAAGAATGGCTTGCGGTCTAGGAGCCTGCTTCGGATGCACCTGCAAAACCAACATGGGAAATAAAAGAAGCTGTGTTGATGGCCCCGTATTTAAGGGAGAAGATTTAATATTAGATAGTAGGAGTTGAAGATATGCTTGAGGTAACTGTCTGTGGTGTTAAGCTTAAAAATCCGGTAATTGCGGCTTCAGGAACCTATGGCTTCGGAGAAGAGTTTAGGAGCTTTTATAATCCTTCTGAGCTAGGCGGGATAAGCTGCAAAGGGCTTACGATAAATAAAAAGGAAGGAAATGAAGGGATACGAATTTATGAAACTAAGTCAGGGCTTTTAAATAGTATAGGACTTCAGAATCCAGGTGTAGAACATTTTATCACTCACGAATTAGAGAATATGAAAAAGCTTTCTACAGCAATAATCGCAAATATGGGCGGGGGAACCTTAGAGGATTATGTCAGGGGAGCAGAGCTTCTCAGCGGTGCAGATATTCAGATGCTGGAGCTTAACATATCCTGCCCAAATGTTAAGCAGGGAGGAATGGCCTTTGGAATAAAAGAAGAGGTGGCTTATGAGGTTGTTAGGCAGGTTAAAGGAGTTTGTAAGAAGCCTCTTATAGTAAAGCTATCACCCAATGCTGAAAATATAGTGGCAATGTCAGAAAGGTGCTGCGCAGCAGGAGCTGATGGATTATCCCTTGTTAATACCTTTAATGCCATGGCCATTGACATAACCAAGAGAAAGCCAGTATTTAATAACGTCACTGCAGGCTTATCGGGGCCAGCTATTAAGCCCATAGCCTTAAGAATGGTATATGAGGTAGTTAAAAATGTAGATGTACCGGTAATCGGTATGGGAGGTATTACTACCTGGCAGGATGCTGTTGAATTTATTATGGCAGGGGCTACGGCAGTACAGGTAGGCACTGCTAACTTTATGAACCCCTATGCCTGTATAGACATAATAGAGGGGATTAAAAGCTTTATGGAAAGAGAAAGAATAAAGAGCCTGGAGGAAATAAGGGGCTGCATTTTATAGCTGATCAAGCTTATATAAGAATAAATTGATTATTTTGCTCAAGCTTATATATGAATAAAACAATTATTTGGAGGGATATTTGATGGTAGAAAGCAATGTTATAGATATTTTAAAAGCCTGTGGAGCTTTATTAGAGGGGCACTTTCTCCTTTCCTCAGGAAGGCACAGTGATAGATACTGCCAATGTGCAAGACTTCTGCAGTATCCTGATCAGGCTGAAAGGGTAATAGCTATTTTAAAGGAAAACTTAAAGGGTGTGCCCTTTGATTTAGTTGTAGGCCCTGCCATGGGAGGTATAATTGTGGCTTATGAGCTGGGAAGGCAGACAGGAAAAGCAGCTTTATTTACAGAGAGAGTTAACGGTGAAATGGCTCTAAGAAGAGGCTTTGAGATTAAAAAGGGACAAAGAGTACTGATAGCTGAGGATGTAGTGACCACAGGAAAGTCCTCCCTAGAAACAGCTAAGGTAATAGAAAGCTTTGGGGCACAGGTGGTTGGAATAGGTTGTATTGTTGATAGAAGCACGGGAAGCTCACCTCTGCCAGTATATAGTGCTGTAAAGCTTGAGATTTCAAGCTACTTAGAAGAGGATTGTCCTTTATGCAGAGAGGGAATCCCCTACATCAAGCCTGGAAGCAGGGAGCTAAAAAAATAACTTGAGCTATAGAGTTTGAGAAAATATAAAGTATAAAAAGAGGACTCAGTATAAAATTTTTTATAATCTAGTCCTCTTATTTATAATAAATTATTCTAAAATCCTTCATAGAAATGCGTACTTCTTATACATTGATTATACTGCCGAAAGCTTTTTATTTAGATTAAAGGTTTTTATAATAGTGTTTGTTATCTTCTTAGGACTATTTAAAAGTACATCCTCTACAGGAAGCTTATGCTTTAGCTCTGCTTTCTTTATTTCTGAAGCTACCTCTGTAGGAAGCATATTCTCATGATTAATAGTAAGAGCAATTACTGGTTTTTTAGATAAAAATTCAATAAGCTCAATCTCACTTTTTGTAGTAGGAACATCAATAAATTCAAAGTCTACCCTTTGTTTTCTTTTTGGTGCATATTGAAGAATAAAGGCATCAGGCCTTCCTCCTTTTATTATACCATAGGAAGAAAGATAGGCTTCGTGACTAACAGAGCTCTGCCCTTCAATTAATATAATATCAGGGTTTTCAGTTTCGAAAGCCTCTACTACTGAAGCTTCAATTTCACCCACTACATACTGGGAATTTATCACATCTATAGGAACTCCATATTTAGCACCTTGAAGTATACCAGTTTGTCCTGTGGCAACAAAGGCTGCTTTTAAGCCCTGAGCTTTTAGACTATTAACTAACTCCATACAGGTGGTTCTTTTGCCTATGGCACAGTCTAAGCCAAGCACAGCTACTACTGGGCAGGTAACCTTCTCAATAGCTCCTGAAAAAAGCTTAAGCTCTGTCACAGGCTTAGGTTTTCGGATGTCATAGATAGCAACCTCTGACTCTAGGGCTAAGTTGTTTAAGCTATCATTATCTGTTAGATATATAGGTAGACCATTTACTATTGACATGCCTGCAGTCATAGCTTCTTTTATGGCTTTCATGAAATTATCTGGAATATAGCTTTCTGCAAGAGCAGCTCCAATAATAAAGTATTTAGGAGCTTCTTTTATGTTTACTAAAGCATCTTGTATATCTTTGTATATAGGTATGTAATTTTTTACACCATCGAGATATTCACCAGCATCTAATCCGGCCTTTGTACTATCGATTATTCCAAGTATTTTATACTTTTCTGAAAACCTTACCAAACCATTGGCTACTTTTCCATCACTCTCGCCAAACAATCCCTCACAATATACTATTGCATTATTTTGCATATTAAGTCCTCCCTTTTAAGTTATAATCTTATATAAATTATATATCATTATCAATCGCCATAAATTTACAGTGTATTAACAAAATATTACCTTTTTATAAATGTTTTTATTCGATAGAAATAGTAAGATTAAAGAGAATTACAATATAAAAATTTAATGCTGAAGTTTAAAAATAACAAAATAAGTTATCTTTATAATTTGATTAAGTTAAATTTGTAAAAAGTCTGAGGTGAAAGAGTGGAAATTAACATAATAAAGAAGAAAATATTTAAAATCATAGATGTAAATTCAGAGGATACTGCCGCTGAGAAGGTGTTTAACTATATTCTGGCATCGGTAATAATTTTAAGTGTTATAGTTATGTTTGCAGAGACCTTTAACAACATTAGTCCAATAGGAAAAAGAATAATTAACACAATTGAAATAGCAGTAGTAATTATATTTACCATTGAATATATTCTGAGATTTTATACAGCAGATATATTATATCCCTATAAAAACCCTATAGCTTCTAGATTGAAGTACATGATATCTTTTATTGCAATAATAGATTTGTTGGCTTTTCTTCCCTTTTATTTAGCTACAGTCTTTATAATTGATTTAAGGGTTTTTAGGTTTGTAAGAGTACTTAGAATATTTGGTATCCTTAAGATACATAGGTTTACCGATGCTTTAGGCTTTGTAAACAGGGCTATAGGGAGAAAAAAAGATCAGCTCTTGTCATCGCTTTTTGTAGTTTTTGTCTTGATGATTATGGTGTCTGTAATAATGTTTTATATTGAAAATCCTGTTCAGCCAGAGGTTTTTAAGAATGGTTTCTCTGGGCTCTGGTGGGCAATAGTGACTTTAACGGCTGTAGGCTATGGAGACATATATCCAGTGACTTTTTTGGGACAAGTTCTTGGTTCTATAATATCTATTTTAGGTATAGGTCTTGTGGCTGTACCAACTGGAATAATTAGCAGTGGTTTTACAGAGGAGCTAGAAGAGGAGAGAAGGGCAAGGGAGAAGGCGCATAAAGAGAAAGACATAGAAGTTAAAGAATAAAAGGAATAGATAACTAAATATATTTAAAAGAGCAGTTTCTAATATATAACTACATAAGGTATAATGTAACTTAGTAGATTTATCTAAGGAGGTGAGTTCTTTGAAGATAGCAAAGAATATATTAGGTGCTTTGGCATTATATTTAATTTTACTTTTATTATATTTAGCTATTATCTATAACTTAAACAGAGAAGGCTTAGGAAATGCTATTTTCATCAGCCTTATATTTACCTTCTTACTTGTTATTGCCGTGATTTATAGAATAACTGTGAGGAAGAAAAAGTTTTTAATATTTCAGGATAAAATAGGTCTAGTAGCTTTGGTAACATCTATTCTTTTAGCCTTTGCTACTCAGTCTATAGCTACCATGGGAATAGAGCTACTGCTTAATAAGTATGTAAGCACTTACAGTATCAAGGAGGACATAACAGTAAAGGACTTATATGAGTATTTTAAGAATGAGGTTACTTATAGTGATAATTTTCTAGAAAAGAGATATGATAATATTTCTATCCTTTATACAGAAGAAGGAAAGATGATATTACCTTATGTGAAGGAAATAATAGATTTCACGGAAGAGGATTTAAGAAATATTTTAGGTGATGTAAGACTTAATGAGCTCGTTCTTCAATTTGATTATAGCTATGATATCTTCAGTCAAAAGTTTCAGGGAGAAAGCTATCCTTCAGCTGTTTACTCCAGTTATAAATCTAATAGTCTTGAGTCCACAATCAATTATCCTGTAAGCGACTACTTTTATGATATCTTAAACTCCTCTTATTTTGTAAATAATTTAAGACATGAATATGCCCATTACTATACAGATACTCTCTTAAAAAATAATGGAGGAGATATAACTCTTCTTCCCTACTGGTTTTCTGAAGGTATAGCAACTTATATTGCATCAAGAGAAAATGCTTTTACCAGCTATGGTGATGAAATAATACCCTTTGAGAATATGGAAAGCTTTGAAGAATGGGACAATACATCCTCAAGACAGCCTGCCTATTATCAGGTATTAAATACAATACAGTACTTAGTGTATCTAAAAGGGGAGGAAGTATTAAAGGAAATTATCTCAGAGGTTCCTAGATTAGGCTTTAATGAAGCCTTTAAGCTGTCTGTAGGTATTAGTGTGAAGGATTTTGAAAAGGAATTTACATCCTTTATGATAGACTCATCTGTAGGAAATGAGGAGTATATAAGCTATGATACGTCCATGACTCAGGGATTTATAGCTTTAGATACTAGACTCAAGGCCTTAGTAGCATATATTAAAGAAAATCCTGAAGGCTATGAACCCTATAGAAGTGCATTGAAATTTTCTAGACTTCTCAAGGACTGGGATACCTATAAGGCTCTTTATGAGATGCTTATTGAGGTTGAGCCAACGAGAGCTAGTAATTATGACATATTATCTAGGCTGGTTGCTGCTGAAGATATTGATAAGGCACTGGAGCTCAGTGAGAAAGCTGTGGAACTGGATAGCAGCTATGAAGATAGTTATATTGAGCTTTTAGAGCTTAAGATAATCAAAAATACCAGTAATGGCCATAGAAGGCTTTATGAGTTTTTGATAGAATCTGAATTTTTTTCAGATGCAGAGAAGCTGATGGTTATTGAGGGTGTACTGGAAGAGGAAAATGAAGATTTAGAGGGGAGAGAGCTTCTCCTGGAGCTTCAAGAAAAGCTGCAGATAGAATAAGCAAGTAAGTATAGATAACTTAAATATAAATGGTTTATTAAGGAGAATATGACTATGAGATATCCGGCAATAGAAATAGACCTAAAAAAGTTACAAGATAATGCCAAGAGGCTTATGAGCTTTTGTGAAGAAAAGGGAATCGAGCCTGTTGCTATAACTAAAGTTTTTTGTGGAGATATCAGAGCAGTAAACAGCCTTCTTAAAGGTGGAGTAAAGATCATTGGAGATTCTCGCCTGGAGAATTTTATAAATTACAAGGAGCTTCCCTGTGAGAAGCTCCTTGTGAGGATTCCAATGCTATCAGAAATTAAGGAGGTAGTAGAATATTGTGATATAAGTTTAAACTCTGAAACAGCAACCTTAGAGGCTCTTTCCGAGGCTGCTTTGGCCAGGGGGATAAAACATAGGGTAATACTTATGGTTGAGCTAGGAGATTTAAGAGAAGGATTTCTTCCAGAAGACATACCCATGGCAGTAGAGAAGGTAAATGATTTACAGGGGCTTATATTAGAAGGAATAGGAGCAAACCTTACTTGCTATGGAGGAGTGCTTCCTGATGAAGCTAATCTTAGCATTCTTACAAAGCTAAAGAGTTTGCTTCAAGACAATATAGGTGTAAAGGTTAACATGGTGTCAGGAGGAAACTCCAGCAGTCTTCACCTGATATTTAAGGATAAAATGCCTGGGGGAATTAATTCTATTAGATTGGGAGAAGCACTTATTTTAGCTAGAGAGACAGCCTATGGAAAGAAGGTTGATGGCCTTCATGATGATGCCTTTATCCTGAAAGGAGAGATTATAGAAATTAAGGAAAAAAACTCTGTTCCCAGTGGAACCGTTGGCCGTGATGCCTTTGGAAGAGTTCCTAAATTTGAGGACAAGGGTATTATTAAAAGGGCTATTATTGCTTTAGGGAGACAAGATGTGCACCCGGAGGATTTAGTTCCCATAGAAGAAGGACTTGAAATTTTAGGTGCAAGCAGCGATCATATGCTTCTGGAGCTTACTTCAAAGGCAGGAGATTATAAAATTGGTGATATAGTGAGCTTTTCATTAAATTATGTGGCACTACTTAATGTGATGAATTCACCTTATGTACATAAAGAGTATAGATAATCTTATAAAACATAAATTTATGAAGGAATTCAAAGTATTCTGTCGAAAATATCTTATAAGTTTATGTTTGGGGTGAGTTAGCAATGTATGCAGGGATAAAAAATAAAGTTTTTGATATTTTTAATTTACCAATGGTTATTATTGCAGGTACATTACTCCCTGTTTCATTTTTATTAGGTAATTATAATATTAAAATGTTCCACTTCCTGAGCGAAATAATAATAGTTTTGCTGTTATTCAGCATTGCCATCGTTACAATTAGTTCCTCTGACATTAATAAGAATCCATGGTTCAGATTTTTAGGTGTGTGTTTTTCTGTAGTGGTACTGTTTGAGTTGTTTCATATTATGTTTTCTGAAGAGTTACTCATTTTCGGTGGGACAAATCATTCAATTTCTTATTTCTTTGATATAGCTGAAAGCTATGTAGCATCCTTTGCGGTTTTGATCTTTATATGTTTATGCCATAGAAATTGTAATACTTTAAAGGTAACTTATTATTTTTTTATAATTCCTGTAGCTTTACTAATCATGATTGAGCTCAATTTAATGCCCTTCCTCCTATCTCCTAATAGCTATGGGTTTAATACTGTTGGTGAGTTTAGTATAATCTGTTTAAATATTCTTGCTCTGATAGTTATACATTTAAGAAAAAGTGATTTTTCCCTGGATATTAGATGTTATATAGGCATGGCTTTAATTTTTGACATATATTCAAAGATTTTTTTGATATTTAATTGGCAACATTATAATATATCATATATCCTGTATCTTTATTTTAAAGCCATGGGCATGTATATGATATATGCTATTATATTGAGAAAAACTTTGCTTCAGCCGGTTGGTATGATGAACGAAGAGTTATACAAGCAAAACCTGGAGTTAATTGCTTCACAAAATCTCATTAAAGAGAGAGAAAGATTATATAGGAAAGTTATTGAAAAGATACCTGCACCGATTTATTTGAGCAAAGAGGGAAGGATAGAATTTGTTAATAATTCTATGGTAAGTCTACTAAAGGCTGATTCGCCGGAAGCGTTGATAGGTATGGATGTACAATCTTTAGTACATCACTCCTCTTTAAATCAGATTCTTAAGGCAGTAAGTGAAGCCAAGGATGATAATCCCGTAATAGCTTTCCCGGAAAAAATAGTTGATTTTAATAATAATATTTTGGACGTAGAATTTACATGCCTTCCTGTAGAGAGCTCAAATGGTTATTTTAGAATGGTATTATTTACAGATATGACAGCAGTTAAGAAGTCAGAGTCCATGGCAGCTGCTTTAGAGGAAGCAAAAGAAAATGAAAGATTGTATTCGGAGTATTTTGCTAATCTTTCTCATGAATTCAGAACTCCCATTAATGTAATTTACAGCTCTTCTCAAATGATTAGCTTATATTCAGATAAGGGTTCTATTGAAAAAATTGTTAATTATAATAACATCATCAAACAGAATTGCTATAGGATATCAAAGCTTGTAAATAACATAATAGATTCCAGCAGGATAAATGAAGGCTTTTATAGAATAAATCCCGTTATGGTTGACTTTATTTCACTGGTAGAGGATACCGTAGCCTCTGTTTCTCCATTTATCCAGGATCACGACGTGGAGATAATATTTGATACAGAAGTGGAGGAGCTTCCACTATACTGTGATCCAGATAAAATTGAAAGAATTATATTAAATCTATTATCTAATGCTGTAAAATATAAAAAAGATGGTGCCGGGAATATAGAGGTGAATATTTATATTCTGGACAATGATATGGTAGAGATTTCTGTGAAGGATAACGGAAAGGGAATACCAAAAGAAAAAGTTGAGATTTTATTCAGTAGATTTATGAAGGTTGATAAATCCTTTACTAGAAATCAAGAGGGTTCAGGACTAGGACTGTGTATAGTTAAATCCTTAGTAGAGCTTCATAAGGGCGTTATATCAGTTCATAGTGAAGTGAATGTAGGCAGCGATTTTAGAATAAAGCTTCCTATTATAAATTCTGGTGAACCCTTATATGAGGATAGAGTTATTAAAACTAAGAGCATAGATGAAAAGGTAAGGATAGAGTTCTCTGACGTATTTTTATAAAATGAATCAATGTAAATTAAATAACCGCCCTGTGTACCATTAGAAGATACACAGGGCGGTTATTTATGTAGAAGCTTATTTTTTCTTTCTTGGTGAAGAAGATTTCTTACCATTAGATACTTCTATTTTTACTTTTCTATTACCCATCTTTTTGCCGCTGGATTTTTTAAGTATCATGTCTAATGCCTTTTCACTGACATCTACAAAGGAGAACTTCTCCATGATATCTATATCTCCAACTAAGTCTTTGCTCACATTAGCTGTATCATTAAAGAACTGTAATATACTCTTAGCGTTAACCTTATCCATTCTTCCTACAGTGAGGAATAATCTAACGTAATTATTATCTGCACCTAAGGAGTGCTCAGTATATTCAAAGCTGATCTCCTTGCTGTAAACCATCTGCATCAGAGCAGCAGCTACATCAACAAGATTATATTCCTCGTCTAGCTCCTGTATTAATGGGAGGAATTTCTTATATTCCTCTGCTGCAAGAGTTTCGTTAACCCTATTTATGATATTGTTGTACTTGCTAGAGAAAATATCGTCTATAGTAGGTAGTTCTTTTCTTTTAATCCTACTCTTAGTGTATTTTTCAATCTGCTTTAAGGTCATATATTCTCTTGGAGTTACAAGAGAATAAGCAATACCAGTTTTATTGGCTCTTCCTGTTCTTCCGATTCTGTGTACATAGGACTCGATATCCTGTGGAATATCATAGTTTATAACATGAGAAATATTTTCTACGTCTATACCTCTAGCAGCTACATCGGTAGCAACTAAGAACTCTATTGTACCATCTTTGAACTTTCTTAAGGTGTTAAGTCTGAGATTCTGGCTTAAATCTCCATGCATACCTTCTACGTTGTAGCCTCTTCTTTGGAGGGATTCTACAAGCTCATCAACACCACGCTTTGTGTTACAGAAGATAATTGCACTGGAAGGCTCATCAACATCTAATATTCTGCAGAGAGACTCAAATCTATCCTTGTGCTTTATCTCGAAATAGTATTGATCTATAGTTGAAACTGTCATAGTGCTTTTAACTATAGATATGTGCTTAGTGTTATCCTTCATGTACCTCTTAGAAAGTTTTCTTATCTCCTGAGGCATTGTAGCAGAGAATAAAAGAGTCTGTCTATCGCTGTTGGAGCTTTTAATTATCTCTTCAATATCATCAATAAAGCCCATATTAAGCATTTCATCAGCTTCATCAAGAACTAAGAATTTTATACTGTCTAAATGAAGAACATTTCTTCTTATAAGGTCTAGAATTCTTCCTGGAGTTCCAACTACTATGTCTATTCCGTTTCTCAAAGCTCTTATCTGTCTATCAATCTGTTGTCCGCCATAAACTGGAAGTAATCTTATTCTAGTGTGCTTAGCTATACGAGCAAGCTCGTCATTAACTTGTATAGCAAGTTCTCTGGTAGGAGTGAGTATTATTGCCTTTACTCCTGAAGCTCTTCTGTCAAGCAAGCTTAATATTGGTGCACCAAAGGCTAGAGTTTTACCGGTACCTGTCTGTGCCTGACCGATAGCATCAACACCTTCTAAAATAACAGGAATAACCTCCCCTTGAATCTGAGATGGCTCTTCAAAGCCCATATCATCGATGGCTGCTAGTATATCCTTGTTAAGTCCTAAATCATAAAATTTCATTGAATTCATTTACTACCTCACTTTTTTTATTATCAAATACTAATAATGTATATTATTTACTATTGAACAACTTACTATACCATAGTATTTTAATCTATGCAAGAAAACATTTTGTTAAGAGTATTGAGTGTAGTCCGTAAGTTCTAGAGTATACATTTTAAATGAAATAAAACAAATACTAAATCCCATAAAAATATAATAGCTAATGATTGTATAATACTTGTGAATTATTGATTAAGAATCCCTTAATCTTGAGGAAAAAATATATCTCAGCTTTAAAATGATGGTATAATTTATTCACTTATAAAAATAGATTTTATATGATAAAATTTTTAATTTTGTAGCGAGGTGTTGTTAATTGGAAGGTATAGTACCACAGCTTATATTGGTGGCAGTTTTGACTCTTGTAAATGCTTTTTTTGCCGCAGCTGAAATGGCTTTTGTCTCAATAAATAATAATAGAATAAATATATTAGCTGCCCAGGGGGATGTAAAGGCTCAGCTCCTTCAGAGGGTGCTAGAGGAACCCACAAAGCTCTTGTCTACCATACAGGTAGGTATTACATTGGCAGGCTTTTTTTCCAGTGCTTCTGCCGCCACAGGAATAGCTGGACGCCTATCGAATACTTTAGAAGGAAGGGTTCCTTATGCCTATCAAATTTCTTTAATAATAGTAACTTTGATTCTATCGTATTTTACCTTAGTTTTTGGGGAGCTTTTTCCTAAGAGGCTTGCTTTGCGGAACGCCGACAAGATTGCTATGGTAGCTATAAGACCTGTGGTGTGGACATCAAAGATAGCTCTTCCTTTTATAAAGATATTATCCGGTTCTACTAATCTTTTGGTAAGGCTTTTTGGTCTTGATTCAGAGAATCTAGAGGAGAGAGTCACGGAAGAAGAGATAAGAGCTCTTATTCAGGCAGGGGAAGAAACAGGAGTGATTAACACTGAAGAAAAGAACATGCTAGAAGGGATTTTTAACTTCGATGATATAATAGCAAGACAGATAATGATACCCAGAAGAGAAGTTTTTATGATAGATATTCAAGATAGCACTGAGGAAATAGTTGATAGCCTTCTGGAAAGCCAGTATTCACGAATTCCTGTATATGAGGATTATTTAGATAATATCATAGGTGTTATATATGTAAAGGATCTTTTTAGAAGCATCAGAAAAGAAGGCTTTGACAAAGTAAATATTAGAGAGCTTATAAGAGAAGCTTATTTTGTTCATGAAACTAAGAATATTGATAAACTCTTTACGGAGCTTAAGAGCAATAAAGTACATATGGCTATATTGGTAGATGAGTATGGTGGCTTCTCTGGTATTTTAACCCTTGAGGACTTAATTGAAGAAGTAATGGGAAATATATCTGATGAATATGATGAAAATGATGAGTATATACATAAGATAGATGAGTTTAATTATACTATCAAGGGGATTGTTCCTCTTGAGGATTTTAATAGATATTTCCATCTCAATGTTCAATCCAATAATGTTGAATCCCTGGGAGGATATATTGTTGAAAGACTTGGAAGGCTGCCAAAGGTTAAAGAGCAGATTTCAGTGAAGAATGTAGTATTCACCGTGGAAGGTTTAAAGCATAATAGAATAGATAATCTCAGGATGACCTATAATTCTCCTAAGCATAAAAATAAGGCTAATAGAGAAAAACAGGATGATAAAAAAGCTCAAGCAATAAAACCAGAAATTAAACAGATGGATAACGAAATACAATAAATGCAAATATATAATTGTAATTATATATTTGGAAGGGTAGAGAGAGACAAAAATAGCTATCATAGAAACAGCTCTGCAGAAAGCAAAGGTAGGGCTGTTTTTCATATGGATTAATATATGTTGAATAACTTTTATTATGTAAAATTATACATTTAACAAATTAGAGATAAAAGAGGAGTTCTTTCTAAATAGTTATCATAGTAAAGGTTTACTTGAGAAAAATTAATAAATATTTCGAAAATACTTGCATAAAAATGTATACAAGATGTATAATTATACATAAATAAATTATATATGTAAATTGAGGAGAGATAATTATGATTAAGGGATTATTAAAAAAATCTATAGCAATTTTAACCGTTGGAATACTTACTGTTTCCCTTACTGCATGTTCTAAAGGTGGAACTACAGTAGAAGATATAACCAGTGCTAAGAAGCTTGTAATAGGTACAAGCGCTGATTTTCCACCTTATGAGTTTCACAAAGAAATTAATGGAAAAGATACAATAGTAGGCTTTGATATAGCTATTGGACAGGCGATAGCAGAGGAGCTGGGAGTAGATGTGGAAATAAAGGATATGGATTTTGACGGCTTATTAGCAGCCCTTTCTGCTGGAACTATTGATGTGGTAATGGCAGGGATGAATCCAACTCCAGAGAGAGAAGAAAGTGTTGATTTTACAGATATTTATTATTATGCTGAGCAAACAGTTTTAGTAAGAGCTGAAGATGCAGATAAATATACAAGTGTTGATTCCCTTGCTGGATTAAAGGTAGCTGCTCAAAAAGGAACTATACAGGAGAGCTTGGTTACAGAACAGATTGACGGTGCAGAAGTGGTAGCTTTAGCAAAGATTCCTGATTTAGTTCTTCAATTAAAGAGCGGTAAGGTAGAGGCTATAGCTGTAGAGAGTGCTGTTGCAGAATCCTACGCTAAGGCTAATAGTGATTTAGTCGTTGGTTCCTTCCAGTTCGAGGTTGCAGAAGAGGAAAAAGGAGCAGCTATAGCTGTTAAAGAGGGCTCCGATGAGCTTATAGAAAAGCTTAATGAAATACTGGCAAAGCTTATTAAAGAAGGTAAGATCGATCAGTTCGTTGTAGAAGCCAATGAAATGGTTGAAGTTGAAGAATAAAAAATAAAAATGTTAACATGCAAAAATGTTTAAAGGAATAGGAGATATTATGGATTTCAGTTTTCTATCTAGATACCAGGGGTTTTATATAAGCGGTGCCAAGCTGACCCTCTATCTTGCGTTTTTCTCAGTGTTATTTGGTACGATACTTGGGCTTGTGTTAGCTTTACTAAAGCTTTCAAAAATAAAAGCATTAAATTTTATAGCCTCAGCCTATATAGAATTTTTTAGGGGAACTCCAATCCTAGTGCAGCTGTACATTATATACTATGGTCTTTATGCCATTGGATTAAATCTTCCTGACAATGTAGCTGGAATAATAACACTATCAATAAATAGTGCTGCTTATGTTGCTGAAATTATTAGAGCAGGTATTAGTGCTGTTGATAGTGGACAGACAGAAGCAGGAAGAAGCCTTGGATTAACAGGTGCTGAAACCATGAGGTATATCGTGATACCTCAAGCCTTTAAAAATATACTGCCAGCCTTAGGGAATGAATTTATAACTATAATAAAGGAATCCTCTATCGTTTCGGTAATAGGTATCCATGAGCTCATGTACAATGCAAACACTGTAAGAGGAAATACTTTTAAGCCTTATGAACCGCTTATAGTTGCTGCTGTAATATATTTTGTTATCACCTTTACCTTATCTAAGGTTTTGGGTATCTTTGAAAGGAGGCTGAAGGTAAGTGATAAAAATCAGTAATTTGCATAAAGCCTTTGGAAAGCTTGAAGTCCTTAAGGGTATTGATGAGGAAGTGAGAAAAGGAGAGGTGCTGGTGATAATTGGACCAAGTGGTTCAGGGAAAAGTACCCTTTTAAGATGCATGAATCTCCTGGAAGCGCCTTCTCATGGTAATATACTATATAAGGGTGAAGATATAACCAAAAAGGGAGTTAATGTAAATAAGGTTAGAGAAAACATGGGAATGGTTTTTCAGCATTTCAATTTATTTCCTCACATGACTGTTCTGGAAAATATAACCCTTGCACCAATGAAGGTTAGAAATAAAACTAGGGAAGAAGCTGAAGAGATAGCTTATAAGCTTTTGAATAAAATTGGACTACAGGATAAGGCCAAGGAGTATCCTAACAAGCTCTCAGGGGGGCAGAAACAGAGAATTGCTATTGCTAGAGCACTTGCAATGGAGCCAGAGGTAATGCTTTTCGATGAGCCTACCTCAGCTTTAGACCCTGAGATGGTTGGTGAGGTTTTGAATGTTATGAAGGATCTGGCCTCAGAAGGAATGACTATGGCAGTGGTAACTCATGAAATGGGTTTTGCTAGAGAAGTGGCTGATAGGGTGATATTTATGGATGAAGGGGTTATAGTAGAAGAAGGAACTCCTGAAGAAATATTTTTTAATCCTAAGAATCCTCGTACAAAAGATTTTCTCGGCAAGGTACTACATTAATATACAAAATTCTCGCTGTGTAGATTATAAATGAATAAATTTATCTTTTTAAAAATAACTTAAATATATTGTTAAGTTTATGTAAACAAAAATGTTGGTCGTTTATAACAAATAAACGATCAACATTTTTATATAATTAAATATTTTTTTGATGAAAGTGCATAATATATTCATATTATTATGATAGTATAAGGGTGTAAATTCATACTAAAGAGGAGGATTTTATGGTACCCACACAGCGACTTCTAGTGGTAGACAGAGAGAGAAAAACAGTGGATTTAATAGAAACACATTTGTTGAGAGAAGGATATACCGTATATAAAGCCTACTCGGCAGAAGAGGCCTCAGGAATTTACAGTATGCTTGAAATAACCCTCATAATAATGGAAGAATGTTTGATAAAATCATTTAAGGAAAAATTAGTAGAAATTAATAAGTTTGATGTTTCAGCGCCTATTATAGCACTTAAGGAAGGTGACTATGAAGAAGACTCTCAGGAAGAAGCTGAGGGAGAAAAGGATGGATTTATTATTAAACCGTTTATCCCTAGGCTTTTAGTGGCTAAGGTAAACTCGATTGTTAAGAATATTGAAGACAAAAAACAAGATATACAGCAAATACTCAGCTATAACGGTGATGAGTTATATATTGACTTTAATGCAAAGCTGGTCAAGAAAAGAGGAAATAAGGTTAATCTTACTTTAACAGAGTATAGAATACTGAAGTTATTGGCAACTAATCCTAATAAGGTATTTTCTAGAGAGGAAATATTGGAGATGGTTATGAAGCATGGATATGATGGTTATGACAGGGTCATAGACTCACATATCAAGAACCTTAGAAGTAAGATTGAGGAAAATTCAAGGAATCCGAAATATATTGTTACGATACATAAAGTAGGATATAAATTCCTAGGGGCATAAAAAGGGCAGGTTTGGGAACCTGCCTTTTTTCTTTATTTTCTTAAAGCTGCAATTATACTCTTTACTACTTCTACTCCCAAGGTGATATATTCTGTGAGGAGATCAGCCTTTTCAGTGATATCTAAGGTTGTCTTACTAACAGCCGCTCCCACCACATCTACTGTATCTGTAACAGTATCTACACTGCCTTTAACCTCAGAAACTACTGAGTTTATATTCTCTACAATTTCTGGAACCTTGTCCGTGGTTTCTTCGATATTCTTGCTTATCTTAGGCAGAGTTGAAATGACTTTACTTATATCCTCAGAGTTTTCCGATACTAATTTATTTATGCCTTTAACTGTAGCTGAGATGTTTTTTAAAGCTATAATTAGATAAACTATTAATGCTGCAACAAGGAAGAACAAAAGTATATACAAAAGATCTGTTAAAGTGATTGTTATGTTGTCCATATTTTCACCTAAGGTAAAATCAGACTATTTAAGGTCTGATTTTACGTCCTTAACTGTTTTGTATAAGTCATCTTTAGTTTCCTTCACATCATCAGCAACTACTTTACCATCATATTCTAAGGTATCTGCAGCCTTCTTTACCTTATAGGAGTAATCTTCAATTTCATTATCTTCTTCCGACATTGTGCTTTTTGCATCGGACTTTACTTCATGAGCCTTTTCTTTAATAACCTCACTGAGCTCTTCTTTAACTTGTTGGCCTTGTGCTTTCATTGTATCGATTTTTTCTTTTCCTTCTTCTACAGTGTTTTTTACCTGCTCTTTTATTTCTTCTGCTTTGTATTTCAGATTGTACAGGGTGTCATCATAGCCCTTCTTTAAATCCTTTCTAAGATCCTCACCCTTTTTAGGAGTAGTTAATGCTACTGCAGCAGAACCAATAGCTGCTCCTAAGCCAACTAAAGCTAACTTTTTGATTCCTTTTTTTCTCTCCATACGTCTTTTTTCTTTTTTTACTTTGTCTAATAAATCGTTATATATCATAATACTCCTCCTAACAAAATTTGTATTTAATTTCCTTCTTGTGTTAATTATAGGTAGGGAGAAATGAATATACAATGAGTTATCCCTATATTTAATAATAGATTTACAGCCTGTTAAAGTCTTTGGCTACTTGTTCATGAATCGTTTGTTTTTTGTGTTTTTTAATAAAAGTGACCTAATTAAGGTCACTTAAATAATTGTTATACTGTAGTATCTTGTGTGTTTAGAGTGATGTAGCTATCTTGACTTGCTTCAGCTTTTGTAGATGCTAAATTTTCAGGGAAGGTCTCTACGGTGATATCTACTTCTCCTTCATCATTCATATAGCTCTCATTATTGTCATAATAAAAGCTGCTTCTGTTTAATAGACTAATTATTGCTAGAGTAGCAGCAGAACCGACAAGAGCTCCAATAATCATGGCATTTGTAACTTTTCTTCTCTCGTTGATTCTATAAAAATAGTTCATCAATAATATCATTCCCTTCATAGTACATTCTCCTTTATCAGCTAGCTATAGTCACATTCTTAGTATTTCTGGATGAAAGATAAATATACTAGCTTTATAATGGTAAGGATTATACAATAGGACTGGCTTATGATGATTTTTTTTGTGATATAATATAACCAGGATATTCAAAAGATAATTAGATAATAATGCAAGGAGTGTTACCATGGATAGCAGAAATAGGTTGAAGGATATAAAAGAGCTTGCTGCCACAAAGTTTTTAAGCTTATATGATATGAGTTATATTAATAAGGTTGGAAAATTAAAAAGCTGGACTATGGCCTCAAGAAAAAACTTATCAAAGCTTAAGGAGCAGCATTTTAATGGGAAGGATGAAGGCTTAGATGCTGTAGTAATTTGTGCTGTTCATGAAGAAGAACAAAAGCTAGTTTTGATAAAGCAATTCAGAGTTCCGGTTAATGATTATATGTATGAGCTTCCAGCAGGTCTTATAGATGAAGGAGAAGATTTATATTCAGCCTTAAAAAGAGAACTAAAGGAGGAAACAGGTCTTACTTTAGGAAAAATTGATAGCAGCAGAAGAATAACTCCAGTTTATGCCTCTGGTGGAATGACTGATGAATCCCTGGCTATTGTATTCTGTAGCTGCTCTGGAATGGCTACCAATGAATTTTTGGAGGAGGACGAAGATTTGGAGGTTGTGATGGTTACTCAGGAGGAGGCTTCTAGACTTCTAGAGGAAGGTGTTAAAATGGATGCAAAGGCTTACCTGGCTTTGGAGCTGTTTTCTGCTGTGGGAGTAAAAATATTAAAAAGTTTATAAAAATATGTTTTACAATCGTTACAGTTAGGTATATAATAATATTGTAACCATAGAAGTTATAGCACCTAAAGGTGCTTATTATTGCACGGGTTTTTAATATGAAATTGGGTTTCTAAAAAGCAGAGTTAATTCTCTGCTTTTTAATTTTCTATTAAATTAATAAAAGCTTAAAAGACTATATAAATCTTATCTACATTTTCCTTATATAATCAAGGTATTATAAGGAGGGAATGAGATGATAGTGATAAAAAGGGACGGAAGTAAGCATAACTTTGATTCATCAAAGATTAAGGATTCCATTAATAATACAGCTAATAATAACAATACTCCTCTTCAGCAGAGTGAAGCTAATTCTATAGTAAACGTTATAATATCTCGAATCTTTAATTATTATTCTGGAGAAATAAAGTCTTCAGAGGTAAGAGGAATTATTATAGAAGAGTTAAAGAGTGGAGGTTTTACTGATCTCGCAGCTGCTTATGAAAGTGGTAGCTTATTACCTAAAAAGCCTAGTCTATAAAAATTGTGGAATTGTTAAAAAGTGGTATAATATATATAGTTATATTTAAGGAGATGAGGCTATGAAGGTAATAAAACGTGATGGAAGATTTGAGGATTATGATATATCCAAAATCAAAAGAACAATTTGTAATGCCTCCGATGATATCAATAAGCCCTTAACTGAGGGGGACTTGAAGAACTTAGGTGACTTAATAGACCATAGTATCCGTGAAAGCTTTAGTGAATCAGTACCTAGCAATGAGATAAGAAATATTATTGAAAGTACTTTGAGAGAAAATGGTTTCTCAGCGGTAGCTTCTAGTTATACTAACTCCTGAAAAACATAAGCTAAAAAGACCTCGGCGTAAGCCGGGGTCTTTAAAGGTTATAATACTTTGGGAGTATTTCGAGGGATTAAACTATCATACTTAAATACTTAAGTATGAAGAATCTTTGATTCTAGGGGTACAATGTTTGAGTAACAGATAATAAATTAACTGCTTCTCTAAATTAAAATGGGATTGTATGAATTTATTATATATTGCTACTAATAATTAGTCAATAGTTTATTTTAAATAATAATAATTATTTGTTAGCCTTTAGATTTAAAGATTAATGATGCTATAAAACCAAAAATAATAGCTGCGGATATACCGGCGCTGGTGATATCAAAAATTCCTGTAAGGACTCCTATGAGTCCATAAATTTCATATTCCATCATGGCACCTTTAAATAAGGAATTCCCAAAGCTGCTTATAGGTACTGAGGCACCAGCACCAGCAAGCTTTATAAGAGGGTCATAAAGTCCAAGTCCTCCTAATATAGCACCGGAAACTACCAGAGTACTCATGGTATGAGCAGGAGTTAGCTTGAATACATCCATGAGGAGCTGTCCAATGACGCATATGGCTCCACCTATAACAAAGGCTAATATAAATTTTTCCATAATCGCTTCCTCCTTATATTTCTATAGAAACAGCATGAGCTATGCAGGGGATACTTTCCTTTTGCTGAAAGGAAAGCTGTGATAAAAGTGCTCCTGTTGCAACTATCAATATTTTTCTTAGTTCTCCCTTTTTCATCCTGTTGATAAAATGCCCATAGGTAACGATAGCAGAGCAGCCACAACCACTAGCTCCTGCCTGAACTGGTTGATCCTCGTTATAAATTAATAGTCCGCAGTCAGTAAATATGGAAGGGGGTATCTGTAGGTTGCTATCCTTCAATAGGTCTGAGGCTATTCTGTGTCCTATGATTCCTAGGTCTCCCGTAGCTATTATGTCGTAGTAATCAGGTGTTCTATCTAAATCATTAAAATGGGCTATTATTGTATCAGCAGCAGCCGGAGCCATAGCTGCCCCCATGTTGAAGGGATCTGTGATTCCCATATCTACTACTCTACCAATGGTCGCGCTGGTTACCCTTGGGCCATTCCCTTCCAAGCTAATTATTGAAGCTCCTGAACCGGTAACCGTCCACTGAGAAGTAGGAGGCTTTTGGCTTCCGTATTCTGTTGGGTATCTAAATTGTTTTTCTACGGAAACATTATGGCTTGTTGCTCCAGCTAAAGCATATTTAGCTGCGCCACTATCTATGAGCTGAGCAGCTAAGGACAAGCTTTCCATTGAACTAGAGCAGGCACCAAAGAGACCTAGGTGAGGAATGCCAAGAGTTCTAGCACAAAAAGAACTGGATATTATTTGATTCATTAAGTCACCAGTTAATAAAAATGTAATATCTTCTTTTTTAAATTTTCCTTTTTCTAATGCAATTTCACATGCATCCTCCAATAGCTTTTTTTCTGCTTTTTCATAGGTTTTTTCTCCAATCCAGATGTCATCATAAAGCTTATCAAAATCAGAGGCTAAGGGGCCTTTGGCTTCAAAGGGACCACCAACAACCCCTGTGGATATGATTTTAGGACTGTTTTGGAATATCCAGCTTTGTTTTCCCTGCAGCATTTAAGCACCTCCTAATTTCATGAATAATATTTTTATTAAGGCGACTATAAAGGCAGAGGATACACCGAAGACTATTACTGAGCCAGCAAGCTTAAACATATTCCCTCCCACACCTAATACATAGCCTTCTGTACGATGCTCAATAGCTGCTGAAGCTATGCTGTTAGCGAAGCCTGTTATTGGGACAGAGGTCCCAGCCCCAGCCCACTGAGCTATATGATCAAATACACCAAAGCCAGTTAAAAGTACTGATAATATAATGAGCATAGCCCCTGCAGGATTTCCCGCCGTTTGTTCTGTGAAGTCAAAGTATTTTATAAATACCCATTGTAGACACTGTCCCAAGAGACATATTAAGCCACCAATAAAAAATGCTCTTATACAATTTTTTAATACAGGTCTTTTTATCTCCCTGGCTTTAGCATATTCTTTGTAATCTGCTGCTGTCATATTAAGCTTTTTTTTGTTTTCCAAAATTAACACCTCCTATGATTTCTATAGTATTTTTAGCAGAATTTCAAAAATTATTATTATTTTCTTATGGTATAATTTTTTTATAGAATACCTTTTTTATTGATGGTTTTAATTTACAGCCTTTATTTTACTTTAATAGGGAATAATATTAGCATCTAATTATAATGGAATGTATATGATTGCTTTGGAGGTTAGTTATGGAACTGGGTAAGGTTGAAAATTTATTATGCTTTTTCCATGAATTTAATTCAGGAAGTATTTATACAATATTGAACATTAAACCCCGCAAGGTTATTTTCATCATAGAGAGAGATAAAGCTTTTCATGAGGATTATGATAATGTGAGGGGATATTTAACTAAGAGGATACCGGAGGTTGCTATAGATTCTATCATGCTTACGGAGCCGATTTATCAGAAGCTGGAAGGTGTTTTTAAGGAGTTTTCACCGAAGGATACAGTGATTAGCCTATCCTCTGGAAGCAGGCTCGTAGCTCTCATGGCCTATAAGCTATCTTTGGATTATGGTTATAAAGCAGTATATGGGGATGTGGAAAGAGAAGGGTTATTTATTTTAACCGACCGGGGACCTGCAGTGTTTAATAGAGCAGAGGAGGAGCTTAAAATAAAAGATATCATTGCCAGCGCTGGTGGAAAGAGCTTGGAGGACAGTAGTAGGTTTTATGAGGATAAAAAGATTGAAGGCATGATGGACTACATTACCACAAATTATACTAAGTGGAAGGGACTTAAGCAGATATTTAGAAGCAGAGAGCATATTGAATATAATGATTTTCGCCCTTTAAGGGTCAATATAAAAAAGCAAGGATTAAACTACTTTGAGGCTTATAGAGATTTTTTTACCTTAGGAGAAGCTTTGGGAATATTTTATTATAAGGATCATGGTGAAAGGCTCAGCATAGATTTTATCAATATGGGTTATAAATCTTTTATATTTAAGGTAGGTACCTGGCTGGAGATATTAACCTATTCTATGGTTAAGAGGCTCAAAGAGATTGATGAGGTAAAAGCAGGGGTTGTTTTTCTTTGGGACATAGATAAAGACAGGATAAAAAATGAAGTGGATGTCCTTGCTTCTGCTGGATCCAGACTCATATATATATCCTGTAAGGATACAGCCAACTATGATGAAGGTGACCTTAACGAGCTGGAGGTTTATTCTAACAAGATTGGAGGGGAGGAGGCTCTTAAGATTTTAGTGGCTACCAGTCTTCCAAATAAAAATACTACGGTACTAAGGGCAGAGGAAATGGGTATACATATTATAATTTTTAATGGTGACATGGAGGGCTTTAAAAGAAATCTTCAAAGGCTCATGAAGTAATAATTTCGTTATAGATTGTTAATAACTTAATTATGTTTAGGGGCGTAAAACTATTGCAATAGGGCTTTTACATTAATATAATATAAGTAGAAATGAATACATTACCAAGTGATTTCAGCGGGAGATACCAAAGGGGTAGCCGAAGGAGAAATATAAGGGAAAGCCTATACCTTTATAGAAACTCTCAGGCAAATGGAGCGCTGAAGGATGGTTCTTCTGGAAAGTACCTAAGAATTGACTTAGGTCGCCGTAGGAGCAATACTTAATTGTAGAATCTCTCAGGTTTATTACAGGGGTATAAGGCATGTTTTTTAATGTGCTCTTATATCCTTTTTTTAATAGCTAGCAGTATAAATTAATAATTTATAGGAGGATTATGGTGGATAATTTAAAGAAAACTTCGCTTTTTGGACATTATGAGAGCTATGGCGGGAAGATAATTGACTTCGCTGGCTGGGCATTACCGGTACAATTTGCTGGAATTATGGAAGAACATAAGGCTGTGAGAGAGGCTGCAGGCCTTTTTGATGTGTCCCATATGGGTGAGATAACTATAAAAGGTAGGGATGCTCTAAAGTTTATTAATGTACTTATAACAAATGATGCTACTAAGCTTGTAGATAATCAAGTGTTATATACTATGATGTGTTATGAGAATGGTGGAGTGGTAGATGATTTATTGGTTTATAGATATTCTGAGGATTCCTATTTACTTGTAGTCAATGCATCTAATATTGAAAAGGATTACCAATGGATTCTTTCCCAAATAGGAAGCTTTGATGTTTCTGTTGATAATATATCATCGGAGGTTTCACAGTTAGCTCTTCAGGGACCCAAGGCTGAAAAAGCACTTCAAAAGCTCACGGATACTACTTTAAGTGAAATCGGGTTCTTCTATTTTAAAGACAAGGTTACCATAGCTGGAAAGGAAACTTTAGTGTCCAGAACTGGCTATACTGGAGAGGATGGCTTTGAAATCTACTGCAGGAATGAGGATTTGGTATATCTTTGGGATGCTATACTCACTACTGGAAAAGAAGAAGGTGTTCAGCCTATAGGGTTAGGTGCAAGAGATACCTTAAGATTTGAAGCTAATCTTCCTCTCTATGGGAATGAACTATCACAGGAGATAACACCCTTAGAAGCAGGCTTTGGCTTCTTTGTGAAGCTTAATAAAGAGGAGTTTATTGGAAAAAATGCTTTAGAGAAGCAAAAGGCAGAGGGGCTAAAAAGGAAGATAGTAGCCTTTGAGATGGTGGGAAAAGGTATAGCAAGGCATGGCTACAAGGTTTTTAAAGGTGAAGAGGAGATTGGATTTGTAACCACAGGGTATTTATCTCCAACCTTAGGAAAGAATATTGGACTTGCCCTTATAAGGACTGAGTATGCTGAAATGGAAGGGATAATTGAAATACAGATAAGGAACAAAAAAGCAGAGGCTAAGATTATAAGCAGAAAATTCTATTCAAGAAGCAAATAAAATATTCCAAATATTTACAAAATAAATTATTCTTATTAAGAAGGAGAGATTATTGATGAAAATAGTTAAAGGCTTATATTATACAGAGGAGCATGAATGGTTAAAGGTTGAGGGAAATAAAGCTTATATAGGTATTACTGATTATGCACAGCATGCCCTTGGATCTATTGTTTATGTAGAGGTTCCTGAAGTTGATGAGGAGTTTGCAAAAGGAGAGGTTTTTGGTGTTGTTGAATCCGTTAAGGCTGCTTCTGATATTTATATACCAGTAGGAGGAACAGTTGTGGAGGCAAACGAAGAGGTTGTGGATGATCCTAGCCTTTTAAACAATGCTCCTTATGATAACTGGCTAATTGCTGTAGAGCTTGACAATGAGGAAGAACTAGAAGGACTTATGAGCGCTGACGCATACGAAGATTTCTGCAATAAGGAGGATTAATTAATGCACCCTTATATACCTAATACAGAAAAGGATAAGAAGGAAATCCTTGAAGCTATAGGAGCTGCTTCTGTGGAAGAGCTTCTCAAGGACATACCTCAGGAAGTAAGACTTAAAGGAGGACTAAATTTGCCTGACAGCCTTTCAGAGATAGAAGTTAGAAAGGTTATGGGGAATTTAGCTTCTTCAAATAAAAACTTAGAGGAAATCACCTCTTTCTTAGGTGCTGGTTCCTATGATCATTATATTCCCTCGGTATTAAAGCATCTTGTGGGAAGGTCTGAGTTCTACACAGCTTATACACCTTATCAGCCAGAGATAAGTCAGGGAACCCTTCAGGGAGTTTTTGAATTTCAAAGCATGATCTGTGCTTTAACAGGTATGGAGGTTTCTAATGTTTCTATGTATGATGGGCCTACCGCTGCTGCAGAAGGAGCTATACTAGCAACGGTAGCTTCAAGAAAAAATAATATACTGGTATCAAAGACTGTTAACCCTGAAACTAGGAAGGTATTGAAGACTTATCTTGGCTTTAGAGATATAAAGCTCATTGAAGTAGAAGAAAAAAACGGGGTAACGAACCTAGAAGCCTTGGAAGGCTTAATTGATGAAGAAACAGCAGGGGTTATAGTGCAGTATCCAAACTTCTTTGGAATAGTAGAAGATATCAAGAAAATTGAGGAGCTAACCCATAAAAATAAAAAGGCATCCTTGATCATGTCCGTTGATCCTATTTCTTTAGGAGTGCTGAAGAGTCCTGGTGAACTTAAGGCTGATATAGTAGTGGGTGAGGGTCAGGCCTTAGGTGGAAATATGGGATTTGGTGGACCTGTTCTTGGTTTTATGAATGTTACAGAAAAGCTCATGAGAAAGATGCCTGGTAGAATTGTAGGAGAAACAGTTGATGTTGATGGAAAGAGAGCCTTTGTACTAACTCTTCAGGCTAGAGAACAGCATATAAGAAGAGAAAAAGCTACCTCAAATATCTGCTCTGACCAGACCTTGAATTCCATAGGAGCAGCTATTTATATGGCGTCCTTAGGGAAGCAGGGAATAAAGGAGCTTGGTCTGCAGTGTCTTCAAAAGGCTCATTATGCTCATGACAGACTTGTAGCCACTGGTAAGTTTAAGCCGCTTTTTGAAGGAAAGCCTTTCTTTAAGGAATTTGTATTAGTAAGTGAATCTCCTGTGGAGGAATTAAATAAAAAGCTTTTGGAAAAAGGCTATCTAGGTGGCTTTGATATAAGTAAGGCTGATTATCCTTACGAGAATGCAGTGCTTATAGCTGTAACAGAGCAGAGGAGCAAGGAAGAAATCGATAGCTTTGCAGAGCTCATGGAGGTGTTATAATGTCCTACGAAAAATTGATATTTGAATTGTCTAGAGAAGGAAGAAAGGCGTATTCTCTTCCAGCTCTTGATGTTCCAGAAAAGAATATAGAAGAGTTATTACCCTCTGAATATTTGAGAGAAGAGGCTCCTGAGCTGCCTGAGGTAAGCGAGCTAGAGCTTGTGAGACATTATACCTTATTATCAAAAAAGAATTATAGTATAGATTCTGGGTTCTATCCATTAGGTTCTTGTACTATGAAGTATAATCCTAAGATAAATGAGGATATGGCCTCAAACCCTGGTTTTTCAAAGATACATCCTTATCAGCCTGAGGAGACAGTTCAGGGAGCCTTAGAGCTTATGTATAATCTTTCTAAGTCCCTTTGTGAGATCACTGGAATGGATGAGGTGACCCTTCAGCCAGCTGCAGGAGCTCATGGTGAGCTGGCAGGACTTATGCTCATAAAGGCTTACCATGAAAAACGTGGTGACCTTAAAAGAAAGAAGATAATTGTTCCTGACTCTGCTCATGGTACAAATCCTGCCAGTGCTGCTGTTGCGGGCTTCCAGGTAGTTGAGGTTAAGTCTCTAAAGGATGGCTCCGTGGATGTTGAATCCTTAAAGGAAGTCCTAAATGATGAAATTGCAGGGCTTATGCTAACAAATCCTAGTACCTTAGGAATCTTCGAAAGAAATATAAAGGAAATTGCAGAGCTTGTACATGAAGCAGGTGGATTGCTCTATTATGATGGAGCAAATTTAAATGCTATTATGGGCATAACCAGACCAGGAGATATGGGCTTTGATGTCTGTCATTTAAATCTTCACAAGACCTTTTCTACCCCTCATGGAGGTGGAGGACCAGGAGCTGGCCCAGTAGGAGTTAAGAAGGAGCTTATACCATTTTTGCCAGTACCTATGATTGGGAAGAAGGAAAAGTTCTATCTAGATTATAACTATCCAGATTCTATTGGTAAGATTAAGAATTTCTATGGAAACTTTGGTGTACTGGTGAGGGCCTATACCTATATTCTTTCCATGGGAGGGAATGGTCTTAAGGAGGCTTCAGAAAGTGCTGTGCTTAATGCCAATTATCTAAAGGAAAGGCTTAAGGATAGCTATAAGCTTCCGATAGATACACCCTGCAAGCATGAGGTAGTATTTGCTGGGCTTAAGGATAAATCTACAGGGGTATCCACTTTAGAGGTGGCTAAGAGGCTTATAGACTATGGCTTCCATCCACCTACAGTTTACTTCCCTCTAATCGTAGACAGTGCTTTGATGATGGAGCCTACAGAAACAGAAAGTAAGGAGACAATGGATGCCTTTATAGAGGCTATGGAAGCTATTGCTAAGGAAGCTAAGGAAAATCCTGAAATCTTTAAGACAGCCCCTCATAATTCTCCTGTAAGAAGGATTGATGAGGTAAGAGCAGCAAGAAATCCAGTTTTAAAATGGACTAAATAGGTGAAAAGATGAATAAGAAGATTGTTGTTATAGGAGGGGGTCCCGGAGGTTATGGAGCAGCCATAAGAGCTGCTCAGCTGGGGGCTGATGTTACAATTATAGAAAAGGATAAATTGGGAGGAACCTGCCTTAACAGAGGGTGTATTCCTACAAAGGCTTTATACAGAAGCGCTGAGGTTTTAAACAATATAAAGCGTTCTTCTGAATTTGGTATAGAAGTAGGTGAATTTAGTCTTTCTCCTGATAAGGTAAGAGAAAGAAAGGATGCTATAGTTTCTCAAATGACTGGTGGTCTTAACCAGCTAATGAAGGGAAACGGAATCAAGGTCATAAAAGGCTCTGGTAGAGTTATATCTAAAGACGAGGTAGTGGTTGCCTTAGAAGGTGGAGAAAAAGAAACTATAAGCTGTGATAACGTAATAATAGCTACAGGATCCTCTAGTTTCATCCCTCCTATAAGGGGTGTGGAACTAGAAGGGGTAATAACCAGCGAAGAGCTATTAGACCTTCCTTTTATTCCTAAAAGGCTTGTAATTATAGGTGGAGGAGTTATTGGTATGGAGTTTGGAGGAATATTTAATTCCTTTGGCTCAAAGGTTACCGTTGTGGAAGCCCTTCCTTCACTCTTAAATACCTTTGATGGTGAAATGCTGAAGAGGCTTAATCCTATGATTAAGAAGCAGGGGATAGAGGTCTATACCTCTACCATGGTCAAGGAGATAAGTAAGGAAGCTGATACTATAAAAGTGCTAGTAGAAGGTAAAAAAGGAGAGCTTATATTAGAGGGAGACATGGTCCTCGTAGCTACAGGAAGAAAAGCAAATAGTGAGGATTTAGGTCTAGAAGAAGCAGGAATTGAATTTGATAGAAAGGGAATCAAGGTTTCGAAAGACTATGAAACCTCCTTAGAAGGGGTTTATGCCATAGGAGATGTAAATGGAAGACTTATGCTGGCTCATGCCGCTTCTCATCAAGGAGTGGCTGTTGCTGAAAGAATTATCTTAGGTAGTGAAATTCATGAAGGTCCTGTTCCCTCATGTGTATTTATATTTCCAGAGCTTGCAGCTGTAGGTATTAGGGAAGAGGAGCTTAAAGATAAGGGTATAGAGTATAAGGTGTCAAAGTTTCTCTTTGGAGCTAATGGAAAAGCATTAACCCTAGGAGAAGGGGAAGGACTCATAAAGGTAATTGCCGATGGCAGTGATAGAATTGTTGGTGTGCATATCCTTGGTCCTCATGCCTCTGATTTAATTCATGAAGCGGTGCCGATAATCAATGAGGAGCTTACTGTTGATGCTGTTAAGCATATGGTTCATGCTCACCCTACCCTTTCTGAAGCTTTTTATGAAGCTATAATGGGCCTGAAGGATGAAGCCATTCATCTGGTTCCTAGAAATAAAAAAACAGCAGGCCGATAGCCTGCTGTTTTTATAAGAAATGCTGTATTTCAAGATTATTCTATAGTAATTATAAGGTATAATATTCTTATAATGTTTAATAAGATAAATCTAAGGTTATAAATCTTAAATGTTGGAGGGGAGTTATGATTAAAACACCTATTGAATTGAGAAATGAAAAGCTGGGAAGCAAGGTGGTTAAAGCCTTGCAGGGAAGACATTTTGATGCGGCTTATGTAAATACTAAGGATGAGGCCTTAAAGCTGGCTTTAAGCTACATTCCTGAAAAAGCAGTGGTTTCCTGGGGAGGAACCAGTACTGCAAAGGAAATAGGACTTTTAGATGCTCTCCATGAGGGTGATTATGACCTGATAGATAGAGATGCTGCAGCACCAGAGGATAAGAATGAAGTGGCTAGGAAGGCTCTCTTAAGTGATTACTATATCATGGGAAGCAATGCCATCAGTGAGGATGGACAACTTGTTAACATTGATGGTAATGGAAATAGACTTGCTGCCTTGGTTTTTGGTCCTAAGTATGTGATAGTTCTCATAGGAATAAATAAGGTTGTTAGAGATTTAGAAGCTGCTATGGTAAGGGCTCAAACTATAGCTGCTCCTATAAATAGGCAGCGTTTCCCAGGAAATACTCCTTGCTTAGTTACTGGAAGCTGTGGTCATTGTACTACGTTAGATAGCATTTGCGCTCAAACGGTGATTACAAGGCTATGTAAGCCTGCTGGCAGGATAAAGGTAATTTTGATCGGTGAAAATTTAGGTTATTAAGAATGTAAGGTTAAATTTCTTTCATTTATAAAGGTGTAAAACAAAGGAAAGGATATGTAAGCTTAACGCTTATGTTGGTGAATATATGAGATATATAGATAATAATATAACAGATCCATATTTTAATCTTGCTGCTGAGGAATATCTTTTGAAGCATACGAAGGAGGAGATATTTTCCCTCTGGAGAAATGATTCTGCTATCATTGTAGGGAAAAATCAAAATACCCTCTCAGAAATCAATGTGGATCATGTTAAGGATAAGAATATCAAGGTAGTGAGAAGGTTAACTGGTGGTGGTGCTGTTTTTCATGATCTAGGTAATATTAATTATACCTTTATAGTAAATGATGACAAAAGCTTTAGTGATTTTAAGGGTTTTGGAAAGCCTATTATAGAAGTTTTAAAGAGTCTTGGAGTAGATGCAGAGTTTTCAGGGAGAAATGATTTGCTTATTGAGGGTAAGAAGTTTTCAGGCACAGCTCAATGCAAATATAAGAATAGAGTGCTTCACCATGGAACCTTGCTTTTTTCTTCAAATATGGCGGATGTTTCAGCAGCTTTAAAGCCGAAAGCTGTAAAGTTTACGGATAAGAGTGTAAAATCCGTGGCAAGCAGGGTTACAAATATCTCTTCTCATCTATCCACGGATATGTCTGTGGAAGAGTTCAAGGCCTATATTTTTAAATACCTCATGAAGGAAGAGGGAAAGATGATAGAGGGATATTCTTCTCTGGAGCTGGAGGTTATCAGAAAGCTGAGAGATGAAAAATACAGCACCTGGGAATGGAATTATGGTAACTCTCCTAAATACGAGTATTCTAATGAGGGAAAATTTCAGGGAGGCACCGTAGAAACTACCCTTTCTGTTAAGAAGGGAAAAATTGCTGAATTAAGGATTTATGGTGATTTTTTCGGTAAAGAAGATATACAAGCTGTTGAGCAGTGTCTTGTAGGAGTGGATCATAATCAGGAGGCTATAAAGAGAGCTCTTGTTACTATTTCTCTAGAAAATTATATGTTAAAAATATCTGCAGAGGAGTTGGCAAATCTCCTGTGCTAATACTAAGAGGGTATTACACTGATAGTTTAGTGTGGTACCTTCTTGTTTTTAGACAAAGTTCGTTGTTTTATAGTATTTTCAAGAGTCAGGAGAAATAATACGGTATTTTAAAGAGATTGAAATTAATAAATACGAACTATTTATATAAAATATAATATAATGTTTGACTTTTTGTTTCTTTGTTGATAACCTATATATATAAACAGAGTTTATAAGATATTCAGTTAATTATGTATATGAGGTGGACGGCTATGGAGAAATTAAAGGTGATTTATGTTGAGAAGAAACTGGGCTATGATATAGAAGCTAAAGCACTGCTTCAAGACTTTAGAGATAATCTAAGAATTACTTCACTGGAAGAGGTGCGGGTAATTAATCGCTATGTAACTGAATATATGGATGAAGAATTATTTAATAAAGCTGCTGCCATAGTATTTTCGGAAAGTACTGTGGATAGGGCTTTTTTTAGCTTAAAGGAACTAGAAAAGGAGTATGTGCTTTTTGCAGCGGAATATCTTCCTGGTCAATATGATCAAAGAGCCGATGCAGCAATGCAGTGCTTAGCTGTTCTTAAGGAGGGAGTGGCTCCAAAGGTGAGCTGTGCTGTCATCCTTGGTCTTAGGGGCGATATAACCAAAGAAGAATTAGAAAAAATAAAGAACTATTATATTAATCCTGTGGAAAAGAGAGAAGCAAGCTTGAGAAGAATCTCCCTTGAGGAAAATTACGGAGATCCTAAGGACATTCCCGTCTATGAAGGCTTTATCAACATGAATAAAGCTGAGCTTAGTAACCTTCATAAAAATCTTGGGCTTGCTATGTCTATAGAAGACCTCTCTCTATGCCAGGATTATTTTATTAAAGAAGATAGAAATCCAACGGAAACGGAAATAAAAGTCTTAGATACCTATTGGTCAGATCACTGTAGACATACAACCTTTCAAACCTCAATAACAAAGGTTGATATAGAGGAGGGAGTGCTAAGCTCTCCTTTAAAGGAAGCCTATATGGACTACCTAAAGGTAAGGAAGGAGCTTGCTAGAGAAGAAAAGCCCATAAATCTCATGGATTTAGCCACTATAGCCATGAAAGAACTGAAAAATAGAGGGTTTTTAGAGGATTTAGATGAATCCGATGAAATAAATGCTTGTACCATAAAAGCAAAGGTAGAAACCACCGAGGGTACTATGGATTATCTCATATTATTTAAGAATGAGACACACAATCATCCCACGGAAATTGAGCCCTTTGGAGGAGCTGCAACCTGCCTAGGCGGAGCTATAAGGGATCCATTGTCGGGGAGAGCATACGTATATCAGGCTATGAGAATTACTGGTAGTGGAGATCCCAGAGAAAGGGTAGAGGATACCTTAAAGGGAAAGCTTCCCCAGAGAAAGATTACCCTAGGTGCTGCTGCGGGTTATAGCTCCTATGGTAATCAAATAGGACTTGCTACCGGTCAGGTGGTAGAGCTTTATGATCCTGGCTTTAAGGCAAAAAGAATGGAGATTGGTGCCGTGATTGGAGCTGTACCAGAGAAGCAGGTAAAAAGAGAAAGACCTAAAAGGGGTGATTTAATTATTCTTTTAGGCGGAAGGACTGGAAGAGATGGCTGTGGGGGTGCCACAGGATCTTCAAAGGAGCATAACTTAGATTCTATCAATGAGTGTGGTGCTGAGGTTCAAAAGGGTAATGCACCAGTGGAAAGAAAGCTTCAAAGATTTTTTAGAAGGCCAGAAGCAGCCTTAATGATAAAAAAATGTAATGACTTTGGAGCAGGAGGAGTATCTGTAGCCATAGGTGAGCTCAGCGATAGTCTGGACATATACCTTGATAGGATTCCAAAAAAATATGAAGGCTTAAATGGAACAGAGCTGGCTATTTCCGAATCACAGGAGAGAATGGCTGTAGTGATTTCTCCAGATAATGAAAAAAGCTTTATCTCCATGGCCCTGGAGGAAAATTTAGAGGCTACTACCGTAGCAGAGGTAACAGATTCCGGAAGGCTTAGAATGTGGTGGAGAGAAAAATTGATTGTTGATATAGAGAGAAGCTTCCTAGACACCAATGGAGCTGAAGCCTTTGCAGAGGTTTTGGTAAAAAGTCCAGAAGATAAAGATAATTACTTTAATAAGGAAATGACTAAGGCAGCTGGAAGTACCTTTGAAGAGGTGATGATAAATCAGCTTAAAGACCTAAATACCTGCAGTCAGAAGGGACTTTGTGAAAGATTCGACTCTACTATAGGTGCAAATACAGTGCTAATGCCTTTTGGTGGAGCGGAGGAAAAAACTCCCCCTGAGGGTATGGCATCAAGAATACCTGTTCATAAAGGATACTCTAATACTGTATCACTAATGACCTATGGATATAATCCAAGGATAGCTCATTGGAGTCCCTATCATGGAGCACATTTTGCTGTTATTGAAGCGGTATGCAGGATAGCTGCCATGGGAGGAGATTATAAGAATATTAAACTAACCTTTCAGGAATACTTTGAAAAGCTTGGCAAGGATAAAGAAAAATGGGGTAAGCCCTTTGCTGCTCTTTTAGGTGGTTATGAAGCTCAAAGGAAGCTAGCTATTGGGGCTATAGGCGGTAAGGACAGCATGTCAGGAACCTTTGAAAATCTTACAGTACCTCCTACCCTTGTAGCCTTTGCCGTAGCCTTAGACCATATTGACAATGTCCTTTCACCAGAGCTTAAAAAAGGAGAAGGACAGGAGGTTTATATAGTTAAAACACCGATTACTCCTGAATATACAGTAGATTTTGAGAATCTGAAGGTAACTCTCAATAAGCTTAAGGAAGCGGTGGATAGAGGAGCTATAGCTTCTGCTTATGCCCTAAGAGAGGGAGGGATAGCTGCTGGAGTAGCTAAGATGTCCTTTGGAAATAATATTGGAATTTCCCTCAACAAGGATTTGTCCTTAGAGGATATAATAGCACCTTGTTATGGCTCCTTCCTTATACAGCTAACTAAGGATAGCATTCCTGAAGAGGTTTTAGGAGATTTAGATTATTCTTTGGTTGGCGAACTGACCAAGGAGGCTACCATAAGCTATAAGGAAGAAAGTCTTACCCTTAAGAAGCTAAGAGAAGCTTGGGAGGAACCTTTAGAGGAGGTCTTTCCTACAAAGGCAACAGTGGAGGAGATTGAGCTTCCCGAGGAAGGGAGAAAAATATCCTTTATTCCTCAAAATAAAAAAAGCTATATAGGTACTAAAATTTCAAGGCCAAGGGTATTCATCCCCGTTTTCCCCGGGACTAATTGTGAATATGATTCTGCCAGGGCTTTTGAAAGAGAAGGAGCATTAGTAAATACTTTAGTATTAAAAAATTTGACTCCGGAAGGACTTAGAGCTTCTATAAAGGAAATGGAAAAAGAGATAAAAAACTCTCAGATACTTATGCTTCCTGGAGGCTTCAGTGCTGCTGACGAACCTGAAGGCTCTGGAAAATATATAGCTTCTGTTTTTAGAAATAAATATCTAGCAGAGGCCGTGGAGGAGCTATTGTATAAGCGAGATGGATTGGTTTTAGGGATATGCAATGGCTTCCAGGCGCTAATAAAGTTAGGTCTTTTACCTTATGGAAGAATAGTTGAAATAGATGAAAATATGCCTACCTTAACCTATAACAATATTGGAAGACATGTTTCTACACTGGTGGAAACAAAGGTTGTTTCAAAGCTTTCACCCTGGTTTGAAGAAATAAACCTCGGTGAGATACACAAGATTCCAGTATCTCATGGTGAAGGAAGATTCACAGCATCCCCTTCGGTGCTGCAGGAGCTTATAAAAAAAGGACAGGTTGCTACTCAATATGTAAATACAGAAGGAAAACCAACAATGGAGGAGCCTTGTAATCCTAATGGATCCTTATATGCAATAGAAGGGATAACAAGTCCTGATGGGAGGGTACTTGGAAAGATGGCTCATAGCGAAAGAGGTGACAGAAGGCTTTATAAAAATATTAAGGGAAATTTAGAACAGAAAATCTTTAGCTCTGGAGTAAATTATTTTAAATAATAGAAAGGCGGTACATTATGAGGGTTGCTATATTTTTTGGTAGTAAATCAGATAAAGAGGTGATGGCAGGAGCAGCTAAAGCTCTTAAAGAGCTGGGTGTTCACTATAAGGCTCATGTGCTTTCAGCTCATAGAGTTCCAGAAAAGCTTATGGAGGCATTAAAAGCCATTGAGGAAGGAGGGTATGAATGCATAATTGCGGGAGCAGGCCTCGCTGCTCATCTTCCAGGGGTTATAGCCTCTCATACAGTACTACCTGTTATAGGTGTACCCATTAAGGCTGAGCTAAATGGACTTGATTCTCTCCTATCAATAGTTCAGATGCCTAAATCAATACCTGTTGCTACAGTAGGGATAAACAATAGCTATAATGCAGGGATATTAGCAGTAGAAATATTGTCTGTAAAATATCCTGACCTTAAGGATAGATTATTAAATTTCAGAAGAGATATGAAGGATAAATTCATAAAGGATAATGGAGAGGGGATTGAACTATAATGGAAAAGCTAGAGATGCTATATGAAGGAAAGGCTAAGAAAATCTATGCTACTGATAAGGAAGATCAGGTAATTGTTTATTATAAGGACGATGCTACAGCCTTTAATGGAGAAAAGAAAGGACAGATTGAGGATAAGGGAGCTTTAAACAATAGTATCACCTCTAAGCTTTTTGAGCTTCTAGAGAGCAGGGGCATTGAAACTCATTATATAGAAAAGCTTAATGAAAGAGAGCAATTATGCAAAAGGGTAGAAATTGTTCCTATAGAAGTTATAGTCAGGAATGTGGCAGCAGGAAGCATGGCAAAGAGATTGGGAATTGATGAGGGACTAGAATTAAACACTACAATTTATGAAATCTGCTATAAAAATGATGACTTAGGTGACCCTCTTATAAATGATTACCATGCAGTAGCTATTGGCCTTACTACTTTCTCGGAGCTTAAAAAGATATATAGTGTTACAGAAAAAGTAAATGATATATTAAAAGAGTTTTTCATAAAGCAAAATATCCGCCTCATAGATTTTAAACTGGAATTTGGAAGGTACAAAGGGGAAATCCTATTAGCTGATGAAATTTCTCCTGATACCTGTAGATTCTGGGATGCAGTTACCAATGAAAAGCTGGACAAGGACCGCTTCAGAAGAGATATGGGTAATGTTAAGGATGCTTATGTAGAGATACTTAATCGCATTGGCTAAGACATTTTTTTAGTGAGGTAGATGAGATGATCGAATTAGTTAAGGACAAATTTAAGGAGGAGTGCGGGGTATTTGGAATATTTTCTCCTGATGTAGAGGAAGTAACCTCCATTACCTATTATGGTCTTTATGCTCTTCAGCATAGAGGTCAGGAAAGTGCGGGGATAGCTGTAGCAGATGGAAGCAATCTTCGCTGTGAAAAGGGTATGGGACTCGTATCTGAAGCCTTTGATAAGGAAAAACTAGGAGAGCTTCGAGGAAACGCTGCTATAGGACATGTAAGATATTCCACTGCTGGCTCCAGTAATTTAATAAATGCTCAGCCTTTAGTGACGGAGTCAAAGTACGGAACTGTGGCTATGGCTCATAATGGTAACTGTACCAACGCTGAGGTGATCAGAGATCTTCTAGAAGATGGTGGCCATCTCTTCAATACTACTAATGATTCTGAGGTTATTTTGAGCTTAATAGCTAGAGGTGCTAGAAGAGGTATTGAGCAGGCAGTTTTTGAAGCTCTTCAGGCCATTAAAGGCTCCTTTGCTCTGGTTATTCTCACAAAGGATAAGCTTATAGGAGTAAGGGATACCTATGGAATTAGGCCTTTAGCAATAGGGAAGTATAAGGATTCCTATATACTCACCTCTGAAAGCTGTGCTTTAGATACTATAGGAGCTGAATTTGTTAGAGATGTGAAACCTGGAGAGATAGTAGTAATTGATAAGGAAGGTCTTCGCAGTGTCAATAAGATTGAAAGAACAACCTGTAATACCTGTTCCTTTGAATATATTTATTTTGCTAGGCCAGACAGCACTATTGATGGAATGAATGTATATGAATCCAGGGTAAGAGTGGGAGAAGGGCTCTATAAGGAATGTCCTGCGGAGGCTGATGTGGTAATAGGAGTGCCAGACTCAGGATTAGCAGCTGCTGTAGGTTATGCTAAAGCCTCCGGTATACCCTATGCTGATGGTTTTATAAAAAACAGATATATAGGAAGAACCTTTATAGCTCCAAGTCAGGAGCTTCGAGAAAAGGCTGTTGCTTTAAAGCTTAATCCCTTAAAGAATATTGTAAATGGTAAGCGTATAGTGCTTATTGATGATTCTATCGTTAGAGGTACCACCAGCGTAAGGCTTGTGGAGCTTATGAAGAAGGCAGGAGCCAAGGAGGTACATTTCAGGGTGGCATCTCCAATAGTTAAATTCCCCTGCTATTTCGGAATAGATACTCCCTATAGACGGGAGCTCATAGGAGCAAATAAGACTGTAGAGGAAATAAAAGACATGTTGGGAGCTGATAGCCTAGGCTATATAAGTATAGAAGGAATGATAGAGGCCTTTGGCAGGGGGGATAATTTTTGCTTAGGCTGCTTCAGTGGGGTTTATCCAGTGGCACCGCCCATGGAAACCAATAAGGATTATTTGGAAAGGTAGTGTCTTATGATTAGTTATAAAGAGTCTGGAGTCAATATCAATGAAGGTTATAAAGCAGTAGAGCTTATAAAGGAATATGCGAAAAGCACTGCCAGCAGCCTTATCCTTAATAGCCTAGGAAGCTTCGCTTCCATGGTAGAACTTCCTGAGGGCTATAAAAAACCAGTGCTTGTTTCTGGGACAGACGGAGTTGGTACCAAGCTTGATATAGCCTTTAGAGCTAGAAAATATGATACTGTGGGAATAGACTGTGTGGCTATGTGTGTCAATGACATCCTATGTCATGGTGCGAAGCCTCTGTTCTTTCTGGATTATTTAGCCTGTGGAAAGCTTGAAGCAGAAGTGGCCGCAGAGCTGGTAAAGGGTGTTTCTGAAGGGTGTATTCAGTGTGGTGCTTCTTTAGTAGGAGGAGAGACAGCGGAGATGCCTGGTTTTTATAGAGAGGGAGAATACGATATTGCCGGCTTTGCAGTTGGAATAGTTGATAAGGATAAAATTATAGATGGAAGTACTATTAAGGAAGGAGATGTCCTTATAGGATTAGCCTCCTCTGGCTTTCATTCTAATGGATATTCTCTTTTGAGAAAGCTATTTCCTGACCTGGAGGAGGAGCATCAGGGAAGGACTATGGGAGATATACTACTAACTCCCACGAGGATTTATGTAAAGCCTGTACTTAAGCTTTTAGAAAAATATCCTGTAAAAGGCATGGCTCATATTACTGGTGGAGGTTTTGTGGAAAATATACCTAGAATGCTTCCAGAAGGCCTTGAGGCAAGAATTAAAAAGAATAGCTATCCAATACCATCTATTTATAAGAGTGTTGTGAACAAGGGAGGAGAAGCTGCTTCTTTATACAATACCTTCAATATGGGGATAGGTTTTGTTCTCTGCATTTCCAGGGAAATAAAGGAATTAGTCTTAAAAGAGCTTGTAGAAATGGGAGAAAGAGCTTATGTTATCGGTGATATTACCTCTGGAGGGGCAGGTATATGTATAGAATAGCGGTATTTGTATCTGGAAGTGGCAGCAATCTCCAGAGCATATTAGATGCAGTGGATAAAGGTGAGCTAAAGGTGGTGGTTACCTCTGTTATCAGCGATAATCCCAAGGCCGAGGCATTAAAAAGAGCTGAAGCTAAGAATATACCTACCTTTATAATTGAAAAGGGAAAGGACAGAAATGCCTTTGGAGATAAGGCTCTTGAGCTTATAGGAGATAACCTTGACCTTATTGTACTGGCTGGTTTTTTATCGATTCTTTCAGGGAATATCCTGAAGGTATATAAAAATAAGATAATTAATATACATCCTTCGCTGATACCTAAGTATTGCGGGAAGGGGATGTATGGAATAAGGGTACATGAAGCAGTTCTGAAGGGCAAGGAAGAGGTTTCAGGCTGTACAGTACACGTTGTTAACGAGGTTATAGATGGTGGAGATATTATATTACAGAAGACAGTACAGGTTAAACACTCAGATACGCCAGAGAGCCTTCAAAAGAGGGTACTTATAGAAGAGCATAAGGCTCTGGTACAGGTTATAGCAATGTTGGCACAGGAGGATATCAATGAAAATTAGAACTTTAGAAATGGAGCTTTCAGGATGCTCTTATCCTGGAAGAGGCATAATTTTAGGAAAATCAGAAGATGGAAAAAAGGCTGTAGCAGCTTACTTTATTATGGGTAGAAGTGAAAATAGCCGAAATCGAGTTTTTGTATCTCATGGGGAGGGGATCAGAACAGAAGCTTTTGACTCAGATAAGATGGAGGATCCTACCTTGATTATTTACTCACCAGTATGTGTTCTTGAGAATAAGACCATTGTTACTAATGGAGATCACACAGACACTATTTATACACTTATGGCTCAAGGTCAGTCCTTTGAGGAGGCCTTAAGAACCAGAGAGTTTGAACCAGATGCGCCTAATTATACCCCTAGAATTTCAGGTGTTATGGATATTGAGAAGGGTGAATATAACTATGCACTATCCATTTTAAAAAGCAATAATGGCAATCCAGAAGCCTGCAATAGATATACCTTTAGCTACAGTAACCCTATAAAAGGGCAAGGACATTTCATTCATACCTACAAAGGTGATGGAAATCCTCTTCCTAGCTTTGAAGGGGAGCCTAAGGTAATTAGGATATCTGGGGATATTGATAGTTTTACCAATTTAATATGGAAAAATCTCAACTATGAAAATAAGGTTTCACTTTTTGTGAGATATATTGATATTGAAACCGGTGAATATGACACCAGAATAATTAATAAAAATCAGTAAGCTTGAAAGGAAAGAGTTATGAAAGAATTTCAGTTAAAATACGGTTGTAATCCAAATCAGAAGCCATCTAGAATCTTTATGGAAAATGGCAGTGTGCTTCCCGTGGAAATCTTAAATGGAAAGCCAGGCTATATAAATTTCCTTGATGCCTTTAATGGTTATCAGCTGGTAAAGGAGCTGAAGGAAGCAACGGGACTTCCCGCAGCAGCGTCCTTTAAGCATGTATCTCCAGCTGGGGCAGCAGTAGGAATTCCACTTACAGAGGTAGAGAAGAAAATTTACTGGGTAGATGAAAAGGTTGGAGATCTTTCACCTTTAGCTTGTGCCTATGCCAGGGCAAGGGGAGCAGATAGAATGTCCTCCTTTGGAGATTTTATTTCTCTCTCCGATGTCTGTGATACTGAAACAGCAAAACTGATTCAGCATGAGGTTTCCGATGGAATAATTGCTCCTGGATATGAGGAGGAGGCCTTGGAAATTTTAAGAGCTAAGAAAAAAGGGAATTATAATATTATTAAAATTAATCCATCCTATGTTCCTGAGCCTCTTGAGAGGAAGCAGGTATATGGTGTTACATTTGAACAGGGACGCAATGAGTTTAAAATTGATAGTAACCTTCTTGAAAATGTTGTAACTGATAATAAGGAAATACCCGAGTCTGCAAAGATTGATTTGATCATTGCACTAATTACCCTAAAATATACTCAGTCTAATTCTGTATGCTATTCAAAGGGAGGCCAGGCTATAGGTATTGGAGCTGGTCAGCAGTCCAGAATTCACTGTACAAGACTTGCTGGAAATAAGGCAGACAACTGGTATTTGAGGCAGCACATGAAGGTTTTAACTCTTCCTTTTAAAGAAAATATAGGTCGTGCAGAGAGAGACAATGCTATTGATATCTACATCGGTGAGGATTACATGGATATCTTTGAGGATGGTGCATGGGATAAAATATTCACAGAAAAGCCGGCGATATTTACCAGGGAAGAGAAGAGAGCATGGCTTGAGACTAATACTGGTGTGTCACTTGGCTCTGATGCTTTCTTTCCCTTTGGAGACAATATTGAGAGAGCTGTTAAGAGTGGAGTTAACTATATAGCACAGCCTGGGGGCTCCGTCAGGGATGATCTCGTAATTGAGAGCTGCAATAAGCATAATATAGCAATGTGTTTTACGGGAATGAGGCTATTCCATCATTAAAAATAGTCAGTAGGTAGGTGTTAAGATATGAAGCTTTTAATTGTGGGCTCTGGAGGCAGGGAGCACGCCTTAGCCTGGAAGGCAGCACAAAACCCAAGGGTTCAGAAAATCTTTTGTGCTCCTGGTAACGGGGGAACTGCTCTGGAGAATAAATGCATAAATGTAAATATCACAGCCATAGAGGAGTTGGCTGCCTTTGCAAAGGATAATGAGATATCCTTGACAATAGTAGGTCCAGAGGAGCCATTAACTAAAGGAATTGTGGATTATTTTAAAAAGGAAGGTCTAAGGTGCTTTGGTCCCTCTAAAAAGGCGTCTGCTTTAGAAGGAAGTAAGGTGTATTCAAAAGCCTTTATGAAAAAGTATGGGGTAAAAACCGCAGAATATCAAAGCTTTAGGGATGCAGAAGAGGCTAAAGCCTATCTTAAGGGCTGCAGCTTACCAATAGTTATCAAAGCCGATGGCCTTGCAGCAGGAAAGGGTGTTTATATCTGTGACACCTTAGAGGAGGCTGAGAAGGCTATAGAGGAAATAATGGTGCTAGATATCTTTAATGGAGCTGGAGGAGAGGTGGTTATTGAGGAGTTTTTACAGGGGGTAGAGGCTTCAATATTATCCATAACCGATGGAAAGACCATAATCCCTTTTATTTCTGCCAAGGATCATAAACAGCTTTATACTGGAGGGAAGGGGCCTAATACTGGTGGTATGGGAGTTATTGCACCTAATCCTTATGTCACTAATGAGGTAATGGAAGCCTTTAATAAGGATGTTCTTCTGCCTACACTAAAGGGTATACAGGAGGAGAATTTAGATTATATTGGGATAATCTTCTTTGGCATAATGATAACCTCAAAAGGAGTTTATCTATTAGAGTATAATGTAAGACTCGGTGATCCAGAAACAGAGGCAGTGCTTCCTCTTATGGACACGGACTTAATAGATTTAATAGATGCTGCCCTGGAGGGTAGACTCTCTGACTTTAATATAAGGTGGAAGAAGGAATGTGCCTGTTCCGTAGTGGCAGCCTCTGGAGGCTATCCTGGAAGCTATAAAAAGGGGTATCCTATGGAGATTGATGATAATCCTTCAGAGAAGGTATTTATTGCCGGTGCCTCCCTAAATGAAGGTAAGCTTATAACCTCCGGTGGAAGGGTTCTCTGTGCCACAGCCCTAGGAGCAACCATGGGAGAAGCCAACAGCAAGGCTTATGAAGCTATGAGAAAGATAAGTTTTAAGGACATGTATTACAGAGAAGATATAGGTAAATAGATTTAATTTTTAATATCATATTTAGGATGATGATAAAAGAATAAAGAGGGACAAAATGCCCCTTTATTTTTTTGTTTTTTATTTTGAAATGGTAATATAGTAAAATATTTATTTGGAAGAGTTGTTGTATATCATTGTAAAGGATGTTCCTGACATACCACACTTAATAAATCCAAGTTTCTTATATAGCTGTACAGCTTGAATATTACTAGGGTCAACGCTTAAGGAAAGGGAGGAATAACCATCCTCAAAAGCTGCTTCCATAAGCTTTTTCATAAGTAGGGTGCCTACCCCTTTGCCTCTTGCTCCATTAGTTAAAGCTATGCCTATTTCCGGTGTGCTATCATTAACATAACCATAACCCTTATTGTCTTTTGTAAAGAGGCGGTACCATGCGGCACCAACAGGAAGCTTATCCTCATTGAAAGCAATTAACGCCCTATCACCTTGTCTTCCCCATTCCTCACTGTATTTTTTTAAATGTGGTAGGTTCAAGAGTTCTTCCTTAGGTGGTTTATTTTCCGAAATATGAATAGATTCATACATCATATCCATTAAAAATTCTAAATCACTTTCCTTCTGTTCTATGCTTCTAATATAAATCAAAATTAATCACCTCATTTGTTATCTACTGAATTTATCTATAATTCTTCAAAAATAAAATTTGTAATTTTATTTTTAAACTAATAATGTTCCTAGCCTTTACCAACGGCCAATAGGCCAAAACTCATTATGAGTTACTATTTGAAATTCATCTTTAGCAATCTTTAACTCTTCAATAATAAAGCTTTCTAGCTTTTCCTTTGATAAAGAAGTGAGCACCTTATAGCCTTTATCACCAGCCTTTAACCAACCTCTAAGCTCTTTCGAATTGATATGATTATCAATATCAGGACGTTTGGCTTTAAATACAATTGAATAGTTGCTTTTCTCTAAAGGTTCTACAGTAAAAAATTTAAAGTAATCTTTTAGTGGCATTTTATACCTCCTATTTATTTTTACTATAAAAAAAGTATAATCTATAGATAAATTGTTCTATAAGATTTTATCTTTATTATATGTTAATTATACCAAAAATTGAATTTAATGTAATTTGGTATTGTGAAAATATTTTTCGTTTTCCTATAAAGAAAGTTATGATGCTTATAAACCTTTGCTACTTATTTATAACTCCCTTATATGGTATATTAGTTAATATCATATAATATGTTCTTTACTTAATAATTTTATTGAATAATGAGAACGTGTGTTTGTAGAATTTTATAATGGATATAATTTAGATATACTTAAGATAGATAGAAGGAGAGTAATATGTGGAAGGATAAAGCACTAAGGATATTAAAGGAATACTATGGTTATGATAGCTTCAAAAAAGGTCAGGAGGAAGCTATAGAGGATATTATGAAGGGGGAGGATACCCTTGTAATAATGCCTACAGGAGGTGGTAAGTCTCTTATTTATCAAATTCCTGCGATGCTTCTGGAGGGCTTGACTGTAGTAATTTCCCCATTGATATCTCTTATGAAGGATCAGATTGATGCCTTAAAGGAAACAGGGATAGAAGCAGTGTACATAAACAGCAGTCTTTCTGATAAGGAGATAAAAGAAAATTTAAATAAGCTCCATAGTGGTGATTGCAAGCTATTATATGTGGCTCCTGAAAGGCTTGAAGGACAGGATTTTGCCATGGAACTAGCTACTCTTGATATATCCTTTATGGCTATCGACGAGGCACACTGCGTTTCTAAATGGGGTCATGATTTTAGGCCCAGCTACAGAAGGCTTAAGAGCTTCATAAATATGCTGGAAAAGAAGCCTAAGCTATTGGCCTGTACAGCAACAGCTACCCCTGAGGTTAGGGAGGATATAATAGAGCTCTTAGGACTAAATTCTCCCAAGGAGCATTTTACAGGCTTTAATAGGGAAAATCTCACCTTTAAGGTTTATAGAGGGGAAAACAAAGATAGTTTTCTAAAGGAATATTTAAAGAATAATAAAGGGAACTCAGGAATCATATTTACTGCTACCAGAAGAGAAGCAGAGCATGTATATAATCTTTTTAAGAGTGACTTTAGTATTGGACTTTACCATGCAGGACTAAAGGAGGAGCTAAGGAAGTCCATGCAGGAGGACTTTATGTTTGACAACATAAATGTTATTGCTGCTACCAATGCTTTCGGTATGGGTATAGATAAATCCAATGTACGCTTTGTCATTCATTACAACATGCCCAGAAATTTAGAGTCTTATTATCAGGAAGCAGGCCGTGGAGGAAGAGATGGAGAGCCTTCTGAATGTATACTTCTCTATAATGCTGGGGATGTGCAGACTCAGAGATATCTCATTGAAAATACCACCTTATCTCCAGAAAAAAAGGAAAGAGAATATGCAAATCTAAGGGCTATGATAGATTACTGCTATACCTCTAAATGTCTTAGAAGTTACATTCTCAATTATTTTGGAGAGGAATATGTCCATGACAATTGTGGAAACTGCAGTGTATGTAATGAGGATACAGAGGAAAGAGATATAACTTTAGAGGCTCAAATGATTTTCTCTACCATATATAAGGCTAGAGAAAGATATGGCCTTACTACCATAGTAGATATATTAAGGGGATCAAAAAACGAAAGAATAAGAAAGTTCTCCTTAGATAAGCTATCCACCTATGGACTTATGGAAGGCTATAAAAAGGATTATACTGCAGAACTTATTAATAAGCTCATTGCAGAAGGCTATATATTAGTTACCACGGGAGAATATCCAGTACTTAGGCTAACAGGAAAAGCAGCAGAAGCACTAAAGGAAAGGCTTCCTATTAGTATTAACATAAGAAAAGCCCCAGTGGAGAAAAATGAGGATAACAAGCTTCTAGATATATTAAAGATATTGAGAAAGACTATAGCCGAGGAGCTGCGCCTACCGCCGTATATAATCTTCCCAGACTCCACCTTAAAAGAGCTATCAAAAGAGCTCCCCCTAACTAAAGAGGAATTTTTAGAGGTTAAGGGTATAGGAGAAAATAAGTATGAAAAGTATGGAGAAAGGTTTAAAGAAGCTATAAAGGAATATCTTGAGAAGAATAATCTGCTTCATCTTAAAGAAGAAAACAGGATGCTTTCCAAAGGATATCAGAATTCCGATCCTTTAAGTAGTAAGGATGAACCATTGAAGCCTAAAGTAAAAACTCATATTGCTACCTATGACCTCTACAAAAGTGGTATGGCCATAAAGGAAATAGCAGCAGAAAGAGAGCTGACCCCACTAACCATTGAGAATCATCTTTTTCAGTGTGCCTCAGAGGGAATGGATATAGATTTAGACGGCTTTATCCCTGAGGGCAGAGAAAAAGATATTCTGGAAGCCATATCTCAGGTTGGAGCTTCAAAGTTAAAGCCAATTAAGGAAGTACTTCCAGCTGATATAAGTTACACTGCTATAAAAGCAGTAATCATGAAGAATAATTTATAGTAAAGTATACAAGCAGGGAAACCCTGCTTTTTCTTTTCATATAAACTTAAGAATAACATTGAAATGGCAAATAATATCTTAAAAAACTGTATATTCTTTCTTGTATAATAATTTTAAATTGAAGTAAATATAAACCATTAGTATAATTAAGTAAAAGGATTTCAAAAGGAGGGGCCTATGATTGATATTACCCTTTTGGGTTCTGGTGGAGGGATGCCTGTACCAAATAGATTTCTATCCTCAGCCATCCTTTCTTATAGGGGAAGAAAAATTTTAATAGACTGTGGAGAAGGAACTCAGGTTTCTATGAGAGTTAATTCTACTGGCTTTAAGTCAATAGATGTAATAGTTATATCCCATTGTCATGGGGATCATATTTTTGGACTCCCAGGACTTTTAGCCACAATAGGAAACAGTGAAAGGACTGAACCTATAACCATAATTGGTCCCTATGGTATCAAGTCTGCAATGGAAGCCTTCAGAGTGCTTCTGCCTTATCTTCCCTATAAGCTCAATATCCTTGAAGATCCTATAGAGCCTACCTTATTTAATATACAGGAAGGAATATTGGTTCCCTTAAGCAGAAGAGAAGCTAAAAAGAAGAAAACAGCAGATATAGTCATTAGTACTATGGGCCTATTGCATTCTGCACCCTGCCTTGGCTATAGCTTCTATATAAAAAGAGGAGCTAGATTCCAGGTGGAGAAAGCCGAGGAAAATAAAGTCCCTAAAATTCTATGGAATAGGCTTCAAAAAGGAGAATACATAGAATATGAGGGAAGAAGCTATGAGCCCTCTATGGTTTTAGGTAGGGATAGGAAGGGGATAAAAATAAGCTATATTACCGATACCAGGCCTCATATAAATATAGAAGCCTTCATAGAGAATTCAGACCTTTTGATCTGTGAAGGTACCTATGGCAATGATGAAGATATAGAAAAAGCCTTAAAGAATAGGCACATGACCTTTAGGGAAGCAGCAGAAATGGCGAGAAATAGTTCTGTAGATAAATTAATTATTACTCACTTTTCTCCGGCTATGATAAACCCAGAGGAGTATATAAATAATGCTAAGGAAGTGTTTTATGAAACAACTCTTGCTCATGAGGGGCTTATAACAACTTTGAGCTTTAAAGAATAGATAAAATATTGCAGCATAAAAATTATGGGATTATAAAGGAGAACTAGAATGGATGAGGTAAAGAGTTACTATAATGAGGCTGCTGAGGCAGAGTGGAATAGGCTTAGCAACCCTTATACACAGGTAGAATTTCAAAGCACCTTATATTTAATAGAAAAGTATTTTCCTAAGGGAGGAAAAGTGCTAGATATTGGCTCTGGACCTGGTCGATATTCTATAGAGCTATTAAAAAAGGGATATAAGGTCACCTTGTTAGATATATCTGAAAAGGAGCTAGATATAGCTAAGAATAAAATTCAGGAGGCAGGACTAAAGGCAGAAGGCTATCATGCTCAAAGTGCCTTAGACCTTGATAAATTCCAGGATGAAGCTTTTGATATTATCCTCATTATGGGACCTTTATATCATCTTCACAAAAAAGAGGATAGACTTAGGGTTCTGAAGGAAGGTAGAAGGCTCCTTAAAAAAGGTGGAGTAGCATTAATATCCTACATTAATTCTTGGGGCTGCCTGAAGGCTGGAGTAGAGGAATTTCCTGAAGAATTTAAGGATAAAGGTCATTTTCTTAGGTTTTTACAAGAGGATATGTGCCTTTCAGCAGAAGAGAGCTTTACAGAGGCATACTTTACTACACCACCCGTTGCCTTAAAGGAGATAGAAGAGTCTGGCCTTAAGCTAGTGAGCTATGGTGGAGCAGAAAGTTTTTTAGCTGCTCTGAGACCTCAGCTACTAGTTCTAAATAGGGAACAGCCGTTAATTTACAGAGATTTTGTAGCCTTTGCCGCAGAAAATTGTGAGCTTCCTCAATATAGAGATGCTACAGAGCATCTACATATTATAGCTATAAAAGAAAGCTAGAAATCATTTATGAAGAAGGTTTAAAGAGAGCTTACTATTTTATGATAGTTAAAGTTTTTATAATATGAGCTTCAACAGATAAAAACGGAGGTGTATTGATGAATAAATATAATGGAATAATAATTTTTGGTGAGATGGGTGCTGGCAAGGATACCCTTGCAGATATACTAATAGAACAAAAACCAGAGATTAAAAAATACGGCTTAGGAGATTTAATACGTTCCTTAAAGCCAATATTGCGTGTTACCCCAGAGTGGAGAGGAAATGAAAGAGGCTTTTATCAGCAGGCAGCAGATAAGCTTAGAGAAATAGATATAAATATACTTAATTATTTTGCTCTGAGCAAGATATTTGAAAATTGCAAGGGTAAAGAGCTGAAGGTTATTAGCCTGGAGCACAAACAGGAAGATATTAGAGATAATCTCAAAAAGGTTAATGAGGAATACATACCTATGATAGTAGGGGGGAGAACCTTTGCTGATTATGATTATTGGAGCGAAATAGGCTTTGTAGTAGTAGGTATAGTTACTGATTTAGATAAAAGAATGGAAAGGCTGATTATTCGAGATGGACAAGAAGTAGCGGAAAAATCAGATCCTAATCATAACACAGAAAAAAATGTTAGAGAAATTGTGGCTAGAGCTGATTATGTTGTGGATAACAATGGAACGCTGCAAGAACTTGCAGATAAGGCTAAGGAGCTCCTAAAAGAGATATTTTAGATATTTAAATGACGTATGACTTTTTAAAATCAATAAGTTATGTTATAATTAAAAGCTGTGTGCGTATACACAGCTTTTTTAAAATTAGACAAGAATTTCAAATAGAATATATATAACAAAGGAAGGTAATATATTTAATGATAACAGTTAATAATGTAAGCCTCAGATATGGAGCTAAAAAGCTTTTTGAGGATGTAAATTTAAAATTCACCCCAGGAAATTGCTATGGAATCATAGGTGCTAATGGAGCAGGTAAATCCACCTTTTTAAAGATTTTATCCGGTGAGGTAGAAGCAAATACAGGAGATGTATCCTTAGCTCCTAACACAAGAATGTCTGTCCTTAAGCAGGATCACTTCCAATATGATGATTGTGAAGTTTTGACTACCGTTATAATGGGTAATGAAAGACTCTTCACCATAATGAAGGAAAAGGATGAGCTTTATGCTAAGGCTGACTTCTCCGATGAGGATGGAATGAAGGCTGCTGAGCTGGAAGCAGAATTTGCTGAGCTCAATGGATGGGAAGCAGAGTCAGAAGCCTCTTCTCTTCTTCAAGGCTTAGGTCTTGGAACAGAGGATCATTATAAGAAAATGGCAGAGCTTGAGGGTAAGGATAAGGTTAAGGTACTTCTAGCACAGGCTTTATTTGGTAATCCAGGTGTCCTAATACTGGATGAGCCTACAAATAACCTAGATGTTAATTCTATAACCTGGCTTGAAAACTTCTTAGCAGATTTCCCAGGAACAGTTATAGTAGTATCCCATGATAGACACTTTTTAAATATGATCTGTACTCATATCTGTGATGTAGACTTTGGAAAGATCAAGCTATATGTAGGTAACTATGACTTCTGGTATGAATCCAGTCAGCTTGCTCTTCAAATGATGAAGGATCAAAATAAGAAGAAGGAAGAAAAGATTAAAGATCTTCAAAACTTTATAGCAAGATTTAGTGCTAATGCTTCTAAGTCTAAGCAGGCTACCTCTAGAAAGAAGCTGTTAGATAAGATAACCTTAGATGATATACAGCCCTCCAGCAGAAAGTATCCCTTTGTAGGCTTTAAGCCTGAGAGAGAGGTTGGTAACGAAGTTTTATATGTTGAAGGACTTTCTAAGACTATCGATGGTGTAAAGGTACTGGATAATGTAACCTTTAGAGTTGATAGAGAGGACAAGATTGCTTTCATAGGAAATGATATTGCAGTTACTACCCTCTTCCAGATACTCATGGGAGAAATAGAACCAGATGCCGGAAGCTTTAAATGGGGTATAACCACCTCACAGTCCTATTTCCCTAAGGATAACACTGAGTTCTTTGAAGGCTGTGACCTTAATCTTGTAGACTGGCTCAGACAGTATTCTGTTGATCAAACAGAAACCTATCTTAGAGGCTTCTTAGGTAGGATGCTTTTCTCAGGAGAAGAAGCTCTCAAGGAAGCTAAGGTATTATCAGGGGGAGAAAAGGTTAGATGTATGTTATCTAGAATGATGCTCAGCTCTGCTAATGTATTGATTTTAGACCAGCCTACTAACCATCTTGACCTTGAATCTATTACTGCTGTTAATAATGGCCTAATAGACTTTAAGAGCATAGTTCTATTTACCAGTCATGACCATCAATTTATACAGACTATAGCAAACAGAATTATTGAGATTAGTCCAGAAGGTATTGTAGATAAAAAGTGTAGCTATGATGAATACTTAGAAGAAACAAAGGAAAAAGAATTTAGCAGATAATAATACAAAAATCCCCCATTTGTTATTGCATATAATGCACATTGGCAAATGGGGGATTCTTTATTAATAAATAGAAGTTAGAATAAACTCAACTGCTGCACTGGTGGCTCCTTGGAGACTATAGAGAGCTCTCTGCTGAAAGGAACTAATAAATCTAAAATTTCCTTCTGAGAGGTTCTAGAGCTTAAATAAGTCTTTTCCAGATTTTCTGGTATGATAACAGGCATTCTATGATGTATTCTTGACATTTCCTCATTGGCTGAGGTTGTAATAATAACATACCTTTCCTCAAGGCTACCATCCTTATTCAAAAAGCTTTTATAGATTCCTGCCATTGAAAATAACTGACCTTTTTTAGGTGCTATATTATACTTAGATTTATCCTTCCACTCGAAAAAGCAGCTAGCAGGAATAAGGCATCGCTGCTCTAAGGCAGCACTCTGATACATCCTCTTCTCAAATAGTGTTTCGCCTCGGGCATTTATTATAAGCTTATTGTTAAAGGGGAAGCCCCAAGGCAATATCTCTAAGCTGCTCTCCTTAACTATTAAAGAAGGATTTGAAGGATATTTAACACCCTTTACCTCATCTAGGACCGACGGGCTGAGCCTGGTACTAACTGATGACGCCTTATCATTATCTAAAACACCTATGAGGCTATAATATCTATCCATCTCTTCTATGGAGAACTCCAGCTGAAATCTTCCGCACATGAATAACCCTCCTCTGAGTGTATTTAGCTAATTATACCATAATTATATCTTGTCAATTAATAACTATAAAAGTAATATTATTATAATAAATAATGGGAATTTGTACTAAAGGAGGGATTGATATGAGAAGAGAAAATAGAGTAAAGCTAATTATCATTGGACTCGTTCCAGTTATATATATATTAAATATTATTTTAGAGGGACTTCCAGAAATAGTGGAAAAGTATTATTCTACTACAATTAATAAATTTATTCGTGAAGCATTGAACATGATAACTGGCTGGCTTCCATTTTCATTAGCTGAATTATTATATTATTTTTTGGTGGCTCTTCTTATTTGGTTTGTTGTAACAACTGTTGTTGGTATATTTAAAAAGAGATTTATAAATAGATTTGTAAATCTATTATGCTATCTATCTATTTTATATATCTTATTTATGGTGCTATGGGGCTTTAATTATCAAAGACAGCCCTTAAGTGATACCCTAGGATATAGCTCTAATAGCTTCATTACCAGTGATCTTTATAACCTCTGCGATCACCTGATAGAAAGGGCCAATATTCTTAGAGCTGAGCAGGTAGAGGATGAAAAAGGGGTTACAGCAGTCCCTGGAGGATATAAAGAGGTATTTACACGTCTTCAGGATAGCTATAAGCAGGCTGGAAAGGAATACAAGGTGTTTTCAGGACATTATGGTAGTGCTAAAGCTATAGCCATTTCACCACTAATGAGCTATACAGGAATCACAGGCATGTATATGCCCTATACTGGTGAAGCCAATGTAAATTATAATATTCCACCTTTTATGTGGGCTTCTACTGCAGCCCATGAGATGGCTCATCAAAGAGGCTTTGCTAGAGAGGATGAGGCAAACTATATAGCTTATTTGGTCTGTTCCTTCAGTGAAGAGGAGGATATTCAATATTCTGGAGTATTTCTAGCCCTTATTTATTCAATGAATGCTATGTATAGAGAGGATCAAGAAAGCTATTATCAGCTTCGTGATAAATATTCTCAGGGTCTTTTAAGGGATATGAAATATAATAGTGACTTTTGGGACAAGTATCAAGGAAGGGCTGAAGAGATTTCAAATAATATTAATGATAGTTATTTAAAGGGAAATAGACAGGAGGACGGAGTGAAAAGCTATGGAAGAATGGTGGACCTCCTCTTAGCGGAATATCGGGATAATCACTAACTATAGAACAATGAGATTGTTTTCTAATTTTAAGATAATTAATTATCAAAAGGATAATAATTTTCCTAGCTTCATACATATAATTAATAACACTCCTAAAAAGTGAATTAGTGATAAATAGGTGAAGTATTATGGAAGTTATATGTTCAATTGGTCCCAATATAAAAAGGAAAGAAGATTTAGCAGTTTTAGCACAAGGAGGTATGACCTCAGCAAGATTCAATTTTGCACATATAAAAGAAGAAAATTATCCTTATGCCAGAGAACAAATGGAATTTCTTAAAAAAAATTATCCCAAGGTTAATATAATACAGGACTTACAGGGAAGTAAGCTTAGGATATCCAACAGGTTCTCAAAGGAATTTCTTGCTTCTAAAGGGCAGGAGGTATATTTTTCTACAGAAGGCTATTATATATCCAATAGAGCTATAGCTGAGGAATTCAATATAATCCCTATTTGTTCACCTCATAGCAAATTTACTTTTAATGATGTGAAAGCAATTCTTATTAAGGATAGAACCATGGAGTTTTCTGTTCTCAGCTGCAGCGAAGAGGGACAAGTGATAAAAACTCAAGTAAAAAGAGGAGGCATTATCAGGGCAGAAAAGGGGGTCAATGCTTTAGGCTTTAAAAGAGAACAATTCAATTTATCCTTAAAAGACAAAAAGGATATATTATTTGGACTTCAAAATAATGTAGATGTAATATGCATGTCCTACACCAATGACCCAGCCATTATCTTAGAACTTAAAGGCTTTATTAAACAAGCTAAAGTTTACCTCAAGGAAGCAAAGCAGCCTAAGCTATGGGCAAAGATAGAATGTCCAGAAGGCGTAGAAAAAATAAAAGAAATAGCAAAGCACTGCCAGGGAATAATGCTTGGCAGAGGAGACCTATTTGCAGAACTCCCTCTTTTAGAAATAGCTCGCTGTGATAACAATGTAGTTGAATATATGAAGAAAACCCAAAAACCTCTAATAATTGCCACCTATGTACTAGATTCTATGAAAAATTCACCACTGCCATCCCTCCCTGAAATCAATGAAATATACAGATACATCGAAGCCAAGGTAGGAGGCTTCATGCTAGCAGGAGAAGTATCCACCGGTAAATATCCCAGGGAAGCCCTAGAATTTTTAGTATCCATGATAAATCGATATAATTATAATAGAAATATGCCTTAACAGGAATATTTTTAATAAAAGAGCTATTCTATATGTATCAGAGAATAGCTCTTTTGAGTTTGTTCTAAGCTTATATATTATATCCAGTTAATATTTAATTAGGTAATAGGAATCACTTTATTCCGAATTCCTCTGTAGTTGGAGTACCCTGCCATCTACGCCCATCGGAGCGATAATACTTTCTTATTACAGAACCGTCTGTTTTTTTATAGTCTATTACAAAGACCTGTTTTGTTTCTATAACCATAGGATAATTGTCATAGGGTAGGAAATCACCTGTTTTAGTATTATCCTGAAAATCATTGTAGGAATTTTCCAGGCGCCAAAATTCCCTGTAGGCGTAATCTTTGAACCATTCTGATAAATCCTGCTTTCCGAAATACGATGCTTCATAGACTTTTTTATTAACTTTTATTTTGTCTACTCTTAAAGGGTCAATTATTAGGCTTGTCTTGTATAATTCCTTGTTATTTGAGAGTCCGGTTAAATCCTCAGAATGGATGGTGTTTCCGTAGTGTTCCTTTAGTTGATTTGCCATACTGGGGACAGCGCCTGTGTAATTCATAGAGTCTAGCCCAGTGTGAGCGGCGCCATAAATGCCCATAATATTTTCATCACTTAGTTTTTCATATTCCTTAATAAAGTTCTCTACCATCATGTTTTCCCGATATACTTCGTCGGAGTGTTTATAATAATATTCTCCCTGTTCAATGGATTTATGTGACAGTAGATACTCCTCAGAGTCTTCCAGGTTATTACTTTTAAGATATCTTAAATACCGTTGTCCAGTCGTAGAGTGTTGGTGTCCAATATCTGTCCCATGAAAAATTGTTTCAGGACACTTATCTTTTATCTCCTTATAAAATTCTTTCACATAAGGGGAATGGGAAGGGGTACCGGACCAATCCTTATATATTGATTCTAGTATGTCATCGCTATCTGATTGTAACCATAGATTCAAAAACTCGGCAGTATAGTATGGAAGTTCAACAAATAAATGTCTCATGCCTTCCTTATGATAGTAGCTATACCACAATTCCAATTCTCTATCCAGTATTTTTTTCTCCCCATGTGATTCCCCATACAGATATATCAGTCCTTTTTGCGGTCCAGGAGTGTGTTGGTTATCGCTCTGAATAGGCTCATTCGAACAAGATGTCAACACCAGTAGCATAATTAACAGTAGGGTTAATCCAAGGCTTCTTTTTCTCCTCATAAATCCATCACCTCTTAAAAAAATAAAAATAATGCAAGGCCTATTTAAAATATGATAATTGTATTTAAAAATATTATACCATTTTTTGCCATATAAATGTAATGTTTTTATATTATGGGTTATATTCAAATGATGTTTGCACATATCTTAATCAACTAAAAAAGGACCCCAAAATGGAGTCCTATAATCACTTTCGCTCATTATAAAAAATTCTAAAATAACATATACAAACTATTAGTCCATTCTTTTAACTCTTAGCTCTATCTTTTGCCTTTCAACTCTTAGCTCTTAGCTCTTACCTAGTAGTTGCTCTCAGCTCTTACCTCTTAGTTGCTCTTAACTCTTCTTTTTTCTCTCTTCTCTATTCTCTATTCTCTCTTCTCTGCCCTTTCCACTCCATCATCCACAACCACCCTCCCAGGAGCCTTTTCTAATAGCTCTGGATGCCTGATTAGATGCTGAAAATGCTTCATGGCCTTAACAAGATAATAGCCATAGGCAATTCTTTCATCAGCTGTTAGCTTTAAATCTAGAGTCCACTTAGAGTTATTTTCACTATCGGAAGAATCAGTGGCTTCTTTCGTAAGTCGCCCCATGGTTAAGAAAATTGAAGCTGTTCCCCATTCATATAAATGATGATTTAGGGCACCATGGCCGATGCTTCCTAGGTTAGAGATGAATACACTGGTAAAAAGGGGATCCGTATCAATATAGCTTTTAGGAAGCAAAGCCCAATCGTTAAGCTTTCTTAAAAAGAATACTATTAAGCTTATTACGGGATTGGGGAGCTTGGCTACAAAATCCATAAGCTTATCATCTTCCTTAGCACCGTTATATCTGCAATAAGAAATGGTGTCATTAACCTTTTCCACCACCTGCACAATAGTGTCTTCCGGAGATAAGAATACTTTTGCGTTGGTTTCATCTATTCCATTCTGAATATTCTGAAGCACCACGAAAGAAAAAGAGATATAATTTCTAGCATACAGTCTTTTTCCACAAATAAAGCGGTTTAAGTAGGGGTATTCCGCTATGGTTCTTAGAAGAGCAGCTATTATCAAATGAAAGGTTCCTAAATTGAGTCCAGGGAGCTCTTTATTCTTATTTTTAATATATTCTCTAGCTTTAGTAAAATCTACAGACTCAGGAGAATATATGAGGCTTTCTGTCCGCGTTTTAAATAAGAAGGGCATTACTCTCTGCATAGGAGTGAGATTTTTAATTTTACTTCCATCAGCTCTTGTAAAAGGTTTAGGAGCTTTTATAATTCTGAAAGTTTTAGAGGGTCTTGGAACGTTAATATTGTTTATTTTATTCTGCATTTTACTCTCCAAAGACATTATTTTATATAATAATATTATAGTGTAAATGGAGAAATTAATAAACGTAAAGAAGCTGTATTTATTCTTAATTGTTATTTAAGAAATCCTTAATCTTTTCTGATAGGGTTTCAAGACAATCTACTAAAGGTGAGTGGCCGCAATCATTTAAAATGACAAGCTCGCTTTGAGGAAGCTTTTCTTTAATTCCTTCTCCCATATATCTCGGAACTACATAATCTCTATCACCTTGAAAAATTAGAACTGGGCAGCTTATGGAGTTCACTGCGCCACTGCCTTCTGTAATCCCATTGAAATTATTAGAGATATTAAAGGTAGCCAAGGCATAATCTACATCCACTAAATTTCTCTGAGTTAGCATATCCTCTAAATATTCCTCATACTTTGAAGGCTCTGGTTTATTATGTGTATATATGCTTGCATTCCAAACCATCCTGTAGAATTCCTTATTCTTCGTTTTTAATGCCTGTAGAACAGGTGCAACCTGTACTGGATCTGCAGCTATCTCTTCTTTTGTCTTCAAGAGAGAACCTTGGATGGGTTGTCCTAGTTCATTTTTCTTTAAAATAGGGTATCCCTGTATACCTACAGACTCTACTAATATTAGTTTTTTCACATATTCCTTATAATCAGCTGAAAATTGCATGGCTACACCACCACCAGTGGACCAGCCTCCTAAATAAAAGCTTTTAATATTTAGAGCATCTACAAATTCCTTTAAGTCTTCTGAAAAATCCTTTAAGGAACTGATTTCCATGTTGTAGCTAGAGCCTCCAAAGCCTCTTAAATCAGGAGCAATTATTTTGAAATCACTATAAAGCTTGTCTACGAGAACATCCCAGTGCTTGGAAGAGGTCATATTTCCATGAAGCAAAATTAAAATGTCATCTCCGCTTCCTGCTTCTCTATAGCTATAGGTTTCTCCATTTTTAAGGGTTACTTTTTGTAATTGGTCAAAATTCATAAATTATCTCCTCCTATAAAATCCATAATATTATTATAATACAAATTTATGGTTATAATAATAGAATATGAAGATATATTCATGTTTATTTTTTTCTTCCGTAACATATATTACGGACATTCACAGCTATTCTATGTATAATAGATCCATAGACATTAATAATAAGCTTATAGAGCAGAAAAGAAAGGCGGAACAATAAATGAAAATAAATAAGGATATGACCATAGGAGAAATAGTTAGGCTTCATAGTGGAGCTGCTGATATATTGATGAGCTTTGGAATGGGTTGTATTGGGTGTCCTGCATCCCAAGCGGAAACCTTAGAGGATGCGGCTCTTGTTCATGGCTTTAAGGTTCAGGAGCTTTTAGAAGCACTTAATAAAGGTTTAGATAAGTAGGAGGTAAATATAGATGAGTGCATTTTTAGGAAGAATACATTATTGGTTATTCAATAAGATTAAATGGTTTGAAGCTTTAGAAGAGAAGATTTATGAGCTAGCTTTCTCAGAGGGACTAGAGGCAATGGAGTGGAAAAAAGAGATAGAAGATAAATATGGACATCCCACAGAGCATAAACCCCTAGAGGCAATGATTGATACATCTAATATTCACGGCTGGCTCCAGGATAAAATAGAGAAGGCTGAAGGAAGACATGCTGAATATATTACCCGCATACTAAACAAAAAGCCTGAACTGATAGAAAAGCTAATGGAGCTCTATAAGCTGCAGGGTACAGAAGATGGGAAAGAGTATGTTAGAAATAATAATGAAGTATCATCACCAGAGGAGGTATATGCAGCTATAAATGACTATATTCTTGATGGAATGCCCTGTGATAGAATTAATGAATTTATAGAAAGAGATGAGAATAGCTTTATTTACAGAGCTACAAGATGCGTTCACGGAAGCTTTTGGCAGCAGGCTAAGGGTGATGTTAAGAATTTTTACCGTCTAAGAAGAGAGTGGATAAAGGCTTTTGTAGAGGAGGCCGCACCAAACCTCTACTATACCCTTATGGAAGATGGAAGTGAAGGAATATTGAGAAGAGAGGTTATATAATGAAGGCTTTTGAAATCATGGTAGAGGAACATAAGAATATTCTGGAAATGTTAGAGGTAATAAGAGCTTATTCTCTTAAGATTTTAAAGGGAGAGAAGGTTAACTATGAAGATTTCTATAAAATAATAGAATTTATCAGAAATTATGCTGATAAGCATCATCATGGTAAGGAAGAGGAACTGCTTTTTAATAAAATGGTAGAGAAGCTAGGAGCTCCTGGTGAAAAGCTGGTTAAGTATGGTATGCTTGTAGAGCATGACTTAGGCCGTCTTTTTGTAAAGGACTTAGAAGAGGCCGTTGGCAGGGTTATTGAAGGAAACATGGAGGCTAGATTAGATGTTATAGCTAATGCCATTGGCTATTCCAATTTATTAAAGAGGCATATTGAAAAAGAGGACTCTGTGGTATATGTCTTTGCTGAAAAAAATCTCCCTGAGGCTACTCTCGAAGAGCTGGAACAGCAATGTAACAGCTATGAAGAAGCTAAAGAAGGAGAAGCTAAGAAATATTTATATATATTAAAGGAACTAAAAAGTAAGATATAAAAAAGATAAGAGCTTGTCTATTTATAAAAAAGACAGGCTTTTATTTTTTTATCCCTTAAGAAAAGTAAATATAAGTATTAATACAATAAAAGTGGTATATATTTTACTATAAATTAACATAAGTTTTTAAAATTGTCATTGATAATTAGAAAAAGAAGTGTATAATTATTAAATAGATTATATATTTTTTTAGGTTATAACTTCAGTTAGATAAATCCATGTCAATTGAAATATATCCCATTAGAATATTATTTTTTTGTGATAATAGTTTGTTAATTTATTACAAAATAAACGTTTGAGAGGTAATTATGCTTAGTTTAATACAATCAATGAAAAAAATTCAGAAACAGGTATTATTTTTAGTGATATTTTCTCTGATACTAACCTTTAAAGAGACAATTGTTTTCTGGGATAGAGGAGTAGCTATCAGTGTAATGAACACTATATATAGATTTTTCATCTATGCCTTTGTAGGATCCTTAACCATGTTTTTAAACAAGAAAAACCAGGTAAGAGCTTTGTTTATATTAGATTTAGTCTTATCCACAGTGCTTTTTGGAGATATGGTATACCAAAGATACTATAATGAATACCTGACTGTTGAGCTTCTCCCACTTATCAAGGTAAGTGAGGGTAATTTATTAGGTAGTATAGGCTCTCTCCTAAAAATTACGGATATAATATTCTTTATTACTATACCGGTATATATCTATATCTTAAGGAAGGTGCCTAAGGAAAAGAAAGAGGGCGTCTATAAATATTATTCTCAAAGAGCAGCGGTGGTAGTGCTTGTTGCAGTTATAGCCTTGACTTCTATATTTGTTAAATATCAAGTGCATTCAAATTACTTTATACTTACCTATGATAGAAAAAAGATATCAGATAAGTTTGGTTTAGTCTTCTATCATTACAACGATATTATGAGTTCCGTTAGAAGTAATCTAGATAAATCAGAAATCCCAGAAGAGGATTTGCTTAAGATTGAGAGCTTCCTTTCAGAAAAGGATAAAGAAAAAAAGGATAATTCCTTCACAGGGATAGCTGAAGGTAAGAATTTAATTCTTGTTCAGCTGGAGTCACTTCAAAATTTTGCAATAAATCTTCAGATAGAAGGAAAAGAAGTTACCCCAAATCTTAACAAAATAGCTGCTGAAAGTCTGTATTTTAATAATTTTTATGCACAGACAGCTGCGGGAAATACTTCCGATGCAGAATTTTTAACTAATAATTCCTTATATCCACTATCTGTCGGATCAGCATATTTTACTTATGGAAGCAATTACTTTTATCCTATTTCAAGGCTATTAGAGGATGAAGGCTACTATACCTCTGTAATGCACGGATATAACAACACCTTCTGGAATAGAAATGTAGTTTATAATTCCTATGGTATCGATAGCTTTTATTATGGTGACTATTATCAAGGGGAAACCTTAGGTTGGGGTATAAATGACATGGACTTTTTACAGGAAAGCGTAGATTTTATGAAAGACCTTCCTAATCCATTTTACTCCTTTGTTGTAACCTTGACCTCTCATCACCCTTTTGGACATGTTAATGATGATAACAGGGTAGAGCTAGGAGACTATGAGGAAAGTCCTTTAAATGACTATCTAGAGGATGTTGCTTATTTAGACGAAGCAGTTGGACAATTCATGGAAAAGCTTAAGGCTACAGGTTTATATGATAACAGTATAATTGTTTTCTATGGAGATCACAGAGGAATGAGAGACGATACCAATGAATTATTAACTGAATATCTTGGTGTTGAAAATAACTCTTTCAATATTCTTAATGAGCTAACAAAGGTACCCTTTATGATTCATATACCTGGTGAAGAGGGTGAAGAGTATTCATTACCTGCTGGCCAGGTAGATATTCAACCCACTCTTATGAATTTATTTGGTATTGATACTAAGGTTGCTCTAGGCAGTGACCTATTAGGAATAGATAATAACTCAGTAATTTTTAGAAATGGAAGCTTTATAACCTCTGATTATTTATACCAGGGTGAAGAAGAACAGCTTTATACCATAGATGGAGAACCTGTGGAAATGACGGAAGAAATGAATAGCTTTAAGGAGCAAGTGAACCGCACCTTGAATATATCTGATATGATTCTGAAGTATAATATAATTGAAAGTTTAACAACGGAACAAGAAGTGCAATAAAATGAGGCTGCTCACTACGAGCAGCCTTTAATTATATTAATTTTTACTTTTGGAAGCCAAAGGTCAATGCAATATGGTAAAATTATTAAAGTAATATGGTTAAATAAAGGAGGAGATTTTAGTGCATGTTTATACCAGAACTGGTGATAAGGGAGAAACTGGATTGTTTGGTGGGAGCAGGATAGCTAAAGACAGTTTAAAAGTGAATTGCTATGGAACCATAGATGAAGCTAATTCCTTTTTGGGTTTAGCATACTCTACTTGTGATAATAAAGATCTTAAAGAGAAAATTAGATGGATACAAACAAAGCTTTTCATGGTTGCAGCGGAGCTCGCTAGCGATGATCAAGGTAAAGAAATGCTTAAGGATAAGATTAGTAAAGAAGATATAGCTGTTTTAGAAAAGACAATAGATGATTATCTAAAGGTTGTTGGGGAACAAAACTTCTTTATAATTCCCGGTGACTCACAGGTTTCTGCCATGCTCCATATAGCCAGAACAATTATCAGAAGGGCAGAAAGAAGCATAGTGGAGCTAACGAGAGAAGAGAGCCTTAGAGAAGAACTCATGGGCTTTGTAAACAGGCTCTCCGATGCCATTTATGTAATGGCCAGATATGAAGCTGAATATCTATCAAAGCAGTAATATTCCTCCCATAATAAAACTCGACAAGGGCTTATAAATGATTTTCATATTTGTATAATATTGTATTATGTTTATGTTAAATAAAGCACCTAGAATTAATCAATCTCTAGGTGCTTCATCCATCATAAATCTATTACTCTTATCTCTTATCTTCTATTTCTTGCTCTTATCTTTTATCTCTTAGCTCTTGCTCTTATCTTTTATCTTTTATCTTTTATCTCTTAGCCCTTAGCTCTTACCTATCTTTTCTCTCTTCTCTCTTCACTTTTATCTCTTAGTTCTTACCTCTTACTTCTTAGTTGCCCTTATCTTTTAGCTCTTATTTCTTACTCAGTTGCCAAGCTATCTATCTCACTAGTAATTCTCTCTATAAAGCTATCTAATGAAACAGCTCCCTCGTCTCCATTTTTCCTGCTTCTTACGGCTACTTCGTTATTTTCTACTTCCTTTTCTCCGATGATTAACAGATAAGGATGTTTTTCCATTCTTCCTTGTCTTATCTTATAGCCTATCTTTTCAGCTCTGTAGTCTACTTCTACTCTAATTCCTCTTCGTTTCATGTCCTTTGCAACCTTAGCACAATAGTCATGATACTTTTCTGAAATAGGAAGTATTTTTGCTTGAACTGGAGCCATCCAGGTAGGAAGGGCACCAGCATATTTTTCTATAAGCATTGCCAGTGTTCTTTCATAGCAGCCGATAGAGCTCCTATGGATAATAAATGGTCTCTTTTTCTCTCCATCCTTATCTACATAGGTCATATTAAACCTTTCAGCCAGGGCAAAATCAAGCTGTATAGTTATTATTGTATCTTCTTTTCCATGAACATTCTTGAACTGTACATCAAGCTTAGGTCCGTAGAAGGCAGCCTCACCGATAGCTTCTTTATAAGCAATATCCAGATGATCCAGTATTGTCTTCATTTTTCTTTCAGCACTTTCCCAGGCAGCAGGATTATCAATGTATTTATCAGGGTTGCTTGGATCCCACTTTGAGAAACGATAGGTTATATCATTATGGATGCCTATTGCCTTCATAACATATTTTATTAAATCCACAGCTTCTTTAAATTCTTCCTCCACCTGTTCAGGGGTACATATTATGTGTCCATCAGCTAAAGTAAACTGTCTAACTCTTATTAGACCGTGCATTTCCCCAGAAGCTTCATTTCTGAATAGGGTAGAGGTTTCTGCATATTTAATTGGAAGCTCTCTATAGCTATGCTGCTCAGAATTATATATAGCAAACTGGAATGGACAAGTCATTGGTCTTAAAGCAAAGATTTCATCATCACTGGCTTCGTCTCCTAGGACAAACATTCCATCCTTGTAATGGGACCAGTGACCAGAAATTTTGTATAAATCACTTTTTGCCATAAATGGAGTTTTTGTGATTATATAGCCTCTGCTTTCTTCCTCGTCCTCAACAAATCTTTGAAGTATTTGAAGAACCTTAGAGCCTTTTCCTGTTAATAGAGGGAGCCCCTGGCCTATAATCTCTGAGGTAGTAAAATAGCCCATCTCTCTTCCTAAACGATTATGATCACGTTTTTTTGCTTCCTCTAAGCGTTCTAGATGTGCATCGAGATCAGCCTTTTTTGTATATGCTGTACCATATATTCTAGAAAGCATTTTATTCTTTTCGCTTCCTCTCCAGTATGCACCAGCGGTATGAGTTAGCTTAAAGGCTTTAACATACTTTGTGCTCATTAAATGTGGTCCAGCACAAAGGTCTGTGAATTCACCCATTTTATAAAAGGATATTACAGCATCTTCTGGAAGATCATTGATAAGTTCTACCTTATAGGGCTCATTTATTCCCTCCATTAATTTTATGGCTTCTGCTCTTGGAAGCTCAAAGCGTTCCAGCTTTAAATCCTCTTTGACAATTTTTTTCATTTCTCCTTCAAGCTTTTCAAGGTCCTCATAGGTGAAAGAACCCTCCCTGTCGAAGTCATAATAAAAACCATCATCTATGGCAGGACCTATGGCAAGCTTAGTATCTGGGAACAACCTTTTCACTGCTAGGGCAAGGATATGAGAGGCGGTATGGCGAAAAGCTTTCTTTCCTTCTTCATCCTGAAAGGTAAGTATATTAACATCTGAATCCTCAGAAATTACATAACGAAGATCTTTAATTTCACCATTTACCATTCCCACACAAGCTACTCTGGCAAGGCCTTCACTTAAGTCTGCTGCTAAATCAATAATAGAGATTGGGTTTGGATACTCCTTTTGAGAACCATCCTTTAAAGTTATTTTAATCACTGTTATTCTCCTTTCTATAAGTAATTATTTCAAAAAATATAAAAAGCCCTCATCCCGAAAGGGACGAGAGCATTATTCCCGTGGTTCCACCCTAATTATCCCTATTAAATGGGATATCTCATTAGAAATTATAACGGAATTACCGGACTGTTTTAGAGTCACTCTGAGTTGGTCTTCGGCTGGCTGTGTGAGGATAGTTTCACCAGTATATCCTCTCTCTGTAAGTATAAACAGCTTACTCTTCTCTTCATCGTTTTTTATATTTTGTTAATATTATACCACCTTTCCTGTGTTAGTCAATAATAGAATAGAATTAATTTTATGTAAATATATAAAAAACAATAAAAAGTGAGTAAAAAGTCAAAACTTGTGGTATATTATATATGAATATGAAAAAAAATGCACATATTACATATAGTAGAAGTGGGGACGATTATAAATGGTAGCTTTAGAAGAAGTGCCTATAGTTCACTATTATATAGATTGTAGAGAAAATAAAATATTTGAGATTAGTGAGCCTCTTTTAGAACTTTTAAAATATCCTAAGGAGGAATTTATTAATCAAGAGCTGGAGTTCTTTTTTGATAAGATAAACTTTCCTATTAAATCTTCTATGCTTTTTGATAAAGAGCATGAGGGTATATTCTTAAATAGATTTAATAGTCCTTATAGAGCTATTATGAAAGGCATATCCATGGAATCATATGCAAGGATTGAATTTTTATTGGTAGAGGATTTTACTGAGTCTGATAGTCTAAAAGGAATATATCAGCTGGTAAAAAATAGTCTTCAGCCCATGGCTATATATGATGCTCATGAGCTTAAACTGATATATTCTAACTGTAGCTTTTCTAAGCTTTTTGGGTGTGATCCTGATAATAATAAAGCCTTAGATAAAGCAATTCTTCAGGGAAAGATTGGATTATTACCTAAGGAATATGAATGCCTTATGGAGAGCGTTATAAAAAAATGCAAGCCTTTGCATAAGAAAATATATATAAGGAAGCATGGAGATGCTCTGATAAAATTTTCTGACATTTCCTTGATTCCTATAGCTCCACAGGACAGAGTTGAGTATATAATATTTTCATTAGAGGATATCTGCCAGGTAAACGAGCAGAAAGATCTGATTCAGAAGGAAAAAGAATCCCTTTATAGTATAATAAATTATTTGGATATTCCCATGTTACATTTATCCTATCCAGAACTGAGACTTATGAGAATTAATCATTGTGCTTCTAAGCTCTTCAAAGAACTTTTTAATGTTATATCACCAATATACATTTATGATATCCTTACTCTAGGTATTGAAGATTATAGCTTCATAATTAATGACTTGGAAAATATACAAGAAACAAAATACTATAAGAGCATACACATTGGTAAAAAGATATTCAATATAATTTGCCAGCCTCATAAAAATATAGATGATAATATACTTGAGATAATAATAATTTTTATAGATGTCACGGAAGAAGTGGAAAAGAGAGATGAGATAAGTAATTTATTAAAGGCTCAAGAGGAGTTTTTTGCCTTCATATCCCATGAGTTTAAAACCCCGATCACAGTAACCTTATCCGCTGTTCAGGTTATGGAATTTAGTGGGAGAGAAGAGGCTTCTCCTTTAATAAAAAAATATATAAATAAAATAAAAAAGAGTGCCTTTCAACAGCTTCGTCTCGTTAACAATCTTTTAGATATAAGCAGAGCTGATTCTGGCTACCTTAAGATAAATAGAAAAAATATAGATTTAGTAGAAGTGACTAGAGTTATTATAGACTCTATAGAGCTCTATGCTAAAGAAAAGGGTATAGATATTGTATTTAACTCAGCAATTGACCCATTAATTATGGCTCTTGATGAAGAAAAATATGAAAGAATACTTTTAAATCTTCTCTCCAATGCCATTAAATTTACTCCTTCTGGAAAGAATATATATGTAGATATATCAGAAAAGGGAGGGAAGGCTGTGATTTCCGTTAAGGATGAGGGAATAGGTATACCTAAGGATAAGCTAAAATATATTTTTGAAAGGTATGCACAAGTAAACCCATCTTACTCACATTTGACAACAGCTTCCTCACAAGAGAATAATTTATATTCACTTTCAGATAGTTCTTATTCTCATGAAAATAATTTTCTTATAAGGAATCATGAAGGAACTGGTATTGGTTTGTGTCTTGCAAAGCTAATGACCAAAGCGCTAGGAGGAGACATAGTTGTCTTTAGTGAAGTGGGAAAAGGTGCCACCTTCCTGGTTCATCTGCCTAAGCTATTGGTTCAGGAAGAAAATGGGCTCATGGGAAGAGATGTTGATTATCTGGATGATAGGCTTATGAGAAATATAAATATTGAGTTCTCTAATTTAGAAACAAGCTAAAGGGCTCTGGAATATTAATATTCCAGAGCTTTATTTAATGTGGCCTTATAATGATTTTTCAAAGGTGCCATCCTTGCGATGTATGATGAATCTGCTGGGCTTCTTTTCTAAAAGCTCTTCAGCTTTTTCTAGGGCCTCAGCCTTACTGTCAAAAGCAAAGCTATGTCTCTTTGCCCCTACCTTCCGTATAATCCATTTACTGTCCTTATAAACCAAATGATATAGTATCTCTTTTTTACCCTTTAATGGTTTATTTCCTTTTTCTCTTTCCTTTGATGAAAGAATAGCTGCTCGATTATTTGCCCAGATTTCCGATGTTGATATTGCTATTGGTATAGCTCTTCCTTCTTCATAGCCATCAGTTAAGAGGGCATTGGCTATCTCAATGGCTTTATCTCTCTGTTTATCAGGAAGGTTTTTCATTGAACTGGGATAATCATTTTTATTCCAGGGCATATTTACCTCCTTTGTTTAAAACACAAGATATGCATAGCCAGAATTCTGTTTGCTTACAAGCTCTACTGCACCATGAGGTACCGTAGATACAAAGCTAAAGAGCTTCTCAGCATCTATGTTATATTCTGTTAAAGAGTGAGCGCAAACGATAAATTCACTGCCAGAATTATATAAGCCTAAGATATCTGTAGCTAAATCATCACTGTTATGTGCCAATGAAGCTTTCAAGGAATCCACAATGTCTGTATTGCTTTTTTCTTTATCAATTAATGTCTTAACAGCCTCATCTGTTACAACAAAAATCAAATGTATACTCTTCTGCCCCAAGCTATCATAAAGAGCCATGGCAGAACCTATAGCAGTCTTCCACTTGTCTGAATTCTTTACATGAAGCATGGCTCTATATCTATGGGATAGATTAGTGTTGTCGGCTATTCCCTCTTCTCTATAATCATTTCTGTTCTGGTCCTCTTTATTAACTTCATGGCCAGGACTAATAGTATTATCTATTGATGGTATTATTGGAGGATTGACTCCAAAAGTCTGGTTAAAATTCTCTGACATAGTTTAGCCTCCTTTACATTATTTAATTATTTATTTGTTATACTAAATACTATCATAATTAATTTCTAAATGATTACAAAATACAAAATGTTAAAATTAATTTTATAAAGTTAGTAAATTGTTAAAAAAGAACAAAGAAGCTAGTAATAGCCTGTCCAGATTCGAATAGTATCAAAATCTTAATTTATTCTTTAAAAGCTTCGAATTTCTCTTATTTGTTTCAAATTTCTCATTTTACAATTTTTTTAAAAGTATTAAACTATTAATGTAGCTTTTGAAGGAGGTAAATTTATGCAATATGTTATAAACAGCATAATTAACATGGATAAGGAAGCTGAAAATTATGAAAAAGAAATAAAGGAGGAGATACTAAAGAGAAAGAAGACCTTGAACGATGAGCTTTCTAACATGGAAAGTGAGTATCAAGGTCAAATTAAATTTTTAAAGGAACAGGTTCTTGCAGATTCTAGAAAAGAAGCAGAAATAAAAGCTCAAAAAATAATAGAAGCAAAGAATTCTAAGCTACAGCAAATTAATGAAAAGTTTCAGAATAATAAGGCACAAATCGTTAACTCAGTGTTTCAAAAAATTATCAACTCCTAATTAAGGGGGGAGAATATGGGCAATGTCATAAGATATGGAGCTGTTAATACAAAAATTAAAGCAATGAAGAGTAGCTTTTTAACCGAGGAGCAGTATCAAAAGCTTATAAATACCAATTCCTTTGAAGAGGCTATAAGGTTCTTAAAAGAGGAAACTGATTATAGTGAGCTTTTTCAGGGGATAAGTGCTGATAGTATTCATAGAGGCCAATTTGAAATAATAGTAAAAAGATATCATATTGAGAGGCTGTATAAACTTTCTCACTATTTTAGTGGTGACTATAAAAAGCTTATTAAGATTTTATTTATGAGATATGAGATAGAAGATTTAAAGGTTATACTACGGTCTAAATATGTTAATCGTTCTAAAGCAGAAATAGAGGATATGCTAGCTTATAAGAATCTATTAAATACTGTAGATTATGACTATCTGTTATCAGCTTCAGACATACATGATCTAATAGAAAAACTAAAGGATAGCATATATTATAAGCATATTAAGCCTTTTGAGCAGACAATTAATAAGGAAGGCTTATTTATGATAGAAAATAATCTTGATATACTTTTTCACTCTACTCTGAGAAAATTTATTAAGAAGCTTGATTCTGAGGATATGGAGGCTATTTCTGATATTATTGGTTTTGAAGCAGATATGTTAAATATTACTGCTATTTATAGAGGAAGAAAGTACTATAATCTATCTCCTGAGGAGATATATAACTACACTATCTACGATTACTATAAGCTTAAACCTGAAATAATCAAAAAACTGTGTTATGCAAAAGATATGGATGAGTACTTTGACATATTAAAAGATCTACCCTATAAGCAGATAATACCAATGAATGATAATGAAGACTTTTTGATTGAAGTTTATGAAAGAGCTTCCTTTAAAAAGTTTTTAGATAAGTATATGGCTAAATTTCAGCTTAATATTTCTGTATTGATGGCTTTTGTTAATCTGTTAAATATTGAAATCAAAAATATTGTATCCATTGTTGAAAATAAAAAGTATGGGGCAGGAGATACTGGCCTGATTAAGTATCTAAACATGTCATTAAAAAAGGGGTGAGCATAGTAGATGGCTGTAGAAAAAATGCACATGGTTGATTTAGTTGGTGATGTCAACCAGTTTGATAGGATAACGAAGCTGCTGGTTTTACTAAATAACTTTGAGCCAGTTGATGCCTTTCAGCAAATTAATTCTTCAAATTTTTATATAAGTACTAACGAAACAAATATGGATGCTATTTTAAATGTATCACAAATACTTCCTGCAAATAGTAGTAGGGATTTTTCTGAGACCAAGAAGCATTTAAATGAAATTGTTAGTGCTAAAACCTCTCTCATTAAGGAAGACTATGAAAAAATATCACCTATGATGAACCAGGATGAGATAGTGTCACAAATAGGAGAGCTTTATAAGGACTTTAAAGATATCAATGATAAGCTTGAAAATTATAAACACCTAATGGAGGACTATCAGAAGCTTAGTGAAAGCTTAGATTTTCTTTCAGAGGTGGATGTTAAAATCGAGAACCTAAATGATTTAAAGAATTTTTCTTGGGGAATATATAAAATAAGCCGAGAAAACAGAGAGAAGCTAAAAAGGAATTATGAAAACATTCCTTCAATAATTATAACAATATATACCACAAAGGATTATAAAATTATTTTGACCTTTACCCCTAATCTTTTGTTAAAGGAAGCGAATAATATTTTTAGATCCGCAAACTGTGAGCCTATCCCTAATGCCATGGGTTTTAATGGTACACCAAAGGAAGCGGTACAGGAGCTCCGAAATCTTCAAAAGGATTTAGAAAATGAAGTGAAGCTTTTAGAAGAGGAGCAGAAAGCCTTCATAAAAGAAAATAGTGGTAAAATTGATATTTTAGAGATAAGCCTTGATCTAGAGATGCAATCTAATGCAGTGAAAGCAAAGGCAGCTATAGCTAAGGATTTCTTTTATATCAGTGGATGGGTTCCTGAAGGTGAAATAAAGAAATTAACAAGAGCCATAGAAAAGATAGATAAGCAGATAATAATAATAGATAAAAGTGCTGAAACTCTGGAAAATTCAAATTTAAAGGCTCCTACCAGACTTAAAAATAATTTCTTGGTTAAGCCCTTTGAATCCATGGTAAGGATGTATGGAATGCCTTCCTATGGAGAGATAGATCCTACAGCTTTTTTAAGTATAAGCTATTTACTTCTTTTTGGAGCAATGTTTGGAGATTTAGGTCAGGGCCTAATATTTGCTTTAGCTGGACTATTTATCTCTAAGAAGATGAAAAGAGTAAATCTTGGTGGAGTGTTTACTAGGCTGGGCATTAGCTCTATGGTTTTTGGAACTCTCTACGGAAGTGTTTTTGGCTTTGAGACGGTGATACCAGCTCTTCTTATAAGGCCTATGGAGGATATTATGGATGTTCTCATAGGAGCGATAGTTTTTGGTTGTATCCTTCTTATAGTAGGTTACATTTTGGGACTAATAAATGCTTACAGAAGAAAGGATATAGAACATGGGCTCTTTGGTAAGGATGGTCTGGCAGGCTTGCTGTTCTTCCTTACAGTATTAGGACTGATATTATCTATTTTCTTAGATATAAATATCCTTCCTACAGGAGTTTTTGTTGCTCTTTTAGTAATATTGCTTCTTATGATTTTCTTAAAAGAGCCTCTATCAAATTTAGTTTCAAATCATAGACCTCTTTTCCATGATTCTCCGGGGTCATATTTTGTAGAAGCAGTATTTGAAATAATAGAAACACTGCTCAGCATGTTTTCTAACACCCTGTCCTTCATAAGAGTAGGAGCCTTCGCTATCAATCATGTAGGCCTCTTCTTGGCCTTTGAATCATTAGCACATATGGTCAATGGTGGTATAGGAAGCATATTGATATATGTATTAGGTAATTTAGTGATTATTGGCTTGGAGGGATTGATTGTGTTCATCCAGGGTCTGAGGCTAGAGTATTATGAGCTGTTTAGCAAGTACTATAGCGGTTCAGGTTCGCCTTTTACTCCAGTTTCTATAAAGTATCAGGATAGACTGAATATTTCTAGTGAAGAGATAAATTTAAAATAAGGAGTTGTTAATATGATGTATTTATTTTTAATGGTGGTATTTGCGATAGTAGTAGCTACAATATCCTATGGACTTGTTCAGAAAGCCAAGGAAGATATTAATGGTAAGGTGAAGATAAGAAAAGCACTGAAGGTTAATTTGTCAATTTTTATCCCTGCAATCATGGCTGCAATAGTAATTATGATACCTGAGGTAGCTCATGCTGCTACAGAAGGAGCCGGAGCATCTATTGGTGATGGTATGGGCTATCTAGCTGCAGCTTTAAGTACTGGCTTAGCCTGTATTGGTGCTGGTTATGGTGTTGCAGCTGTTGGTTCTTCTGCTCTTGGAGCTGTTTCAGAGGATCCAGGTATATTAGGTAAGACTCTTATATATGTTGGTCTTGCTGAAGGTATAGCCATTTATGGTCTGATTATTTCCATAATGATATTAACAGGAATCTAAAAAGTATATGAGAGCTTATATAATTAGCGATAATATAGATTCTTTAGTAGGAATGAAGATTGCAGGTATTGATGGAATTGTAGCTCATACAAGGGAAGAAGCATTGAAAAGCCTTGAATATATTAAGAAGGATAAAGATATAGGTATAATCATAATCACTGAAAGAGCTATGGCTTTTATTTCGGAAGAGATGGAAGAAATCCGAATGGGTAAGTACAGCCCATTAGTTGTACAAATTCAGGATAGACACGGAACAATGAGAGGCAGTGATTATATAGCTAAATATATGAAGGAATCCATTGGTCTTAAAATTTAAATAAGGAAGTAGGTGATAGAATGTCTACTACTATTGATGATAAATTAAGGCTTTTCCATAAAGCTATATTTGAAAAGCTAGAGGAAAAGAAAAATAAGCAGCTTGAGGATTTTCGCTTAGACAGAGAAGAAGCTATAAGAGAAAAGAAGGAAGAGCTGGAGAAAAAGCTAATGGCTGCAAAGAAGGAGAGCTTTAAAAAAGCTAACACAAGAGCTCTTGAAATTATTTCTAAGGAAGAAAGTAAAAGCAATCGTGAAATCTTAGGCTTAAAGGGTAAGCTCATAAAGGAAGTAGAAACAGCTCTCCAGGAGAAGCTAACCGAGTTTGCAGCTTCGGATAGCTATAAGAGTTTTATTATGGAAAAGTTAGAAGCTAGTCTTAAATCTTTACAGAGAGGAAGCTATATTCTTTTTGCCTTGGAAAAAGATATCGAGGCTCTCCAGGAAGATATTAAGCACCTTGAAGCTAAATGCAATAATATTAAGCTCACTTATAACCCCCTAGATGAGGACTATATTGGAGGCTTTATTATAGAGGATGAAGAATTCATTTACAAATACGACTGTACCCTTAAAAATATGCTCTTGGAAAATAAAGAGACTATAGGAATTATGGTTACAGAAGCTTTGGCGTAGAGGGGGTATATAATGGATAGTAAATTAGGGAAAATTATAGCAATAAATGGACCTGTAGTTAAGGCAAAAGGTATGAGCGGTTTTCAGATGAGAGAAATGGTTATGGTGGGAGAGAAAAGACTCATTGGTGAGATAATCATATTAGATGGAGATAATGCAACGATTCAGGTTTATGAAGAGACTGGAGGACTAAAGGTTAATGAACCAGTTGAGTCCACAGGTAACCCCTTAAGCTTAAAGCTTGGTCCTGGAGTTTTAAGTGGTATTTTTGATGGAATAGAAAGACCTCTTCTTAAAATCAATGAGATCAACTATGGATTCATTCCTGAAGGAATAGGCCTTTTAACCATTGACGAAGAAAAACTATGGGAAGTTACTATTAAAGCACAGGTTGGCGACTACTTAAAGAGCGGTGATGTTTATGCCACAGTTCAAGAGACGGATTTAATACTCCATAAGCTCATGGTTCCCCCTTATAAAGAAGGGACTGTGGTAGAGGTATTACCCTCGGGAAGCTATAATATAGAAACCACCGTAGTTAAGCTAAAAACCTCAGAGGAAATAGAAGAATTAAAGCTTTACCAGATGTGGCCTGTTAGAAATGCAAGACCTATAGCGGAGAGAAAAACAATCTTTAGACCACTTATTACAGGTCAGAGAGTAATAGATGTTTTCTTCCCCTTAGCCAAGGGCGGTACAGTTGCTATTCCCGGAGGCTTTGGTACTGGTAAAACAATGACACAGCATCAGCTAGCTAAATGGTCTGATGCCGATATCATAGTTTATGTTGGTTGTGGTGAAAGAGGTAATGAAATGACAGAGGTTCTGGAGGATTTTCCTAAGCTCATAGACCCTAAAACAGGTAAGTCTCTGATGGATAGAACCATACTCATTGCAAATACCTCTAATATGCCCGTAGCAGCAAGGGAAGCTAGTATTTATACTGGCATAACCTTAGCTGAGTATTTCAGAGACATGGGATACCATGTGGCCATAATGGCTGATTCCACCTCCCGTTGGGCAGAGGCTCTCAGGGAGATTTCTGGAAGACTAGAAGAAATGCCTGCAGAAGAAGGCTATCCGGCTTATCTTCCTTCAAGGCTTGCAGAGTTTTATGAAAGAGCCGGCTATGTTGAAAACCTAAATGGTACCGAAGGCTCTGTTACAGTAATAGGAGCAGTTTCTCCTGCCGGTGGTGATTTCTCAGAGCCAGTAACACAAAATACTAAGAGATTTGTAACGGCCTTTTTAGGGCTTGATAAGAATTTAGCTTATTCTAGACATTATCCTGCAATAAACTGGTTGACCAGCTATAGTGGTTATATAAATCTTTTAAGAGAATGGTATGAGGATAATGTATCCTCTGAAATATGGGAGCTAAGAGGAGATATGCTTAAGCTTCTATATGAAGAAAATAAGCTCTTAGAGATTGTTAAGCTGGTAGGTGAGGATGTTCTTCCCGATGATCAGAGGCTGATCTTAGAAACGGCAAAGATAATAAGGATTGGCTTCCTGCAGCAAAATGCATATCATCAAATGGATACCTATGTACCACTATCTAAGCAATATGAGATGCTTAAAACTATAAGTATTTTTTATGAACATGCTAATAAGGCTGCTAAGGTTGGAGTTCCTATAGCATTTCTCTCCAATAAGGAAATTACCGAGTCTCTTCATAAAATGAAATATAATGTTCCTAATGATGATTTTTCTTATCTTGAAAATCTTCAAAAGGAAATTAAAGATTACTATGAAGCTCTCTACCAGAAATATGCAACTAAAAAGTAGGTGATAGGATGAAAAAAGAATATTTAAGATTAGATAAAGTGCAGGGTCCTCTTATAATAGTTTCTGAGGTAGAGAATGTTGGTTATGATGAAATAGTTGAAATTAGATTATCCGATGGTTCTAGAAGACAGGGAAGAGTAGTACAGATGGAGCAGGATAAGGCTATTATACAGGTCTTTGAGGCGACTCAGGGAATATCTGTAATCAATGCTTCTGTATCCTTTACTGGAAGACCCTTTGAGCTGGCCCTTTCTAAAGAAATTCTTGGAAGAGAGTTTAATGGAGTAGGAGCTCCTAGGGATGGAGGTATTCCTATATATTCTAAAAATAGAAGAAATGTTAATGGGAGACCTTTAAATCCTGTAGCTAGAAAGTATCCAAGAAACTTTATACAGACTGGAGTTTCATCCATAGACTGCCTTACTACTTTGATTCGTGGTCAGAAGCTACCTATATTTTCCGGTAGTGGTATGGCCCATAATGAATTAGCGGCACAGATAGTTAGGCAGGCAAAGATAAGTGCTGATGAAGCAGATAACTTTTGTATAATTTTTGCTGCTATGGGGATTAAGCATGATGATGCAAGCTTTTTTAGACAGAGCTTTAAGGAAGCAGGAGTGCTTCAAAAGGTTGTAATGTTTACTAATCTAGCTGATGACCCTATAGTTGAGAGGGTTATAACCCCTCGCTGTGCTCTTACTGCTGCTGAATATTTGGCTTTTGATGAAGGGATGCATGTATTGGTTATCCTAACAGACATGACCAGCTATTGCGAAGCTTTAAGAGAGCTTTCCTCCTTAAGAGAAGAGGTCCCAAGCAGAAAGGGATATCCAGGATATCTATATTCTGATTTAGCTTCTTTATATGAAAGAGCAGGAATGCTCAATGATGGCAGCGGTAGTATTACTCAGATACCTATATTAACTATGCCTAATGATGATATCACCCATCCTATTCCTGACCTTACAGGGTATATCACTGAAGGGCAGATAGTTCTGAGCAGGGGTCTACAGCAAAAAAATATCTATCCACCAGTTAATATACTTCCCTCATTATCGAGATTAATGAAGGATGGTATTGGGGAAGGGTATACAAGAGAAGATCATGCTGATGTTTCAAATCAGATATTTTCCTCCTATTCCAGGGTGCAGGATATTCAAGCATTGGCTCAGGTAATAGGAGAGGAAGAATTGTCTGAAACAGATAAGATCTTTATGGAATTCGGAAGAGCTTTTGAAAATAGATTTTTAAATCAGCACTATGATGAAAATAGAGATATAGACGAAACCTTGGATTTAGCATGGGATATTCTTTCGATACTACCACGTAATGAGCTGGATAGAATATCTCAAGAGGCTCTAGATAAATATTATAGAAGCTAGGTGGTAAAATAATGGAAAATACAGCACCTACCAAATCTAATCTAATGGCTGCCCAAAGCTCTTTAGAGTTTTCTCAAAAAGGCTTCGAGCTCTTAGATAAAAAAAGAAATGTATTGATAAGAGAAATGATGGGCTATATGGATAGAGTTAGAGGCCTTCAGGAGAAGATAGATTCTACTTTTCAGGAAGCCTATGAAGCTTTAAGAAGAGCAAATATTAGCTTAGGCATCAACTCCATAGAGGATGTAGCCCTAGCAGTACCAGAATCAAGGGACTACGAGGTTATATATCGCTCAGTAATGGGAGTGGAGGTTCCAGAGGTTAAGTATACAAAGAAGCCAGTGACTCCTGCCTATGGCCTATATAGCTCCAATTCTGCTGTAGATGAAGCCTTTATAAAGTTTAATGATGTTAAATACCTCATTTATGAGCTAGCTGAGGTGGAAAATGCAGTTTACAGACTTGCCATAGAGGTGAAAAAAACTCAGAAGAGAGCAAATGCTCTGCAAAATATTCAGATACCAAAGTTTAAGGATTTAATCAAAAATATATCTAATATATTAGATGAAAAAGACAGAGAGGAATTTTTTAGGCTTAAAGTGGTAAAAAAGAAAAAATAAATATATTATGGTAAAATCGGTAACCTTTGTTACCGATTTTTTTTATTCTAGACCGTAAAATAAAGCTATAAGTTAGAAACCTTGGGAGGTATGAAAGTGATTAAGGAATTAAATTTAAATGGCTATGATATGTTTTGTTTTCAATGTGAACAAAGAGCAGGAAATACAGGCTGTACTAAATTTGGAGTATGTGGTAAAAGTCCTAGAATAGCTGCACTGCAGGATTTATTAGTGTTTCAGCTTAAGGGAATAGGCTATCTTGTAGAGGAATTAAAAAAGTCCGGGGTTAAGGCTGTCTCCGCGGATATAAATAGATATATGGTTGATGCTTTATTCACAACCTTAACTAATGTAAGCTTTGATGAGGCTCCCATTGGAGAATTAATCATTAAAGGAAATGGAATTAAGGAGAACCTTATAAAGGCTTTAGGAGAAAGGAATGTTATTGAAGCTGCTTCCTATAAAGCACCCATTACAGTAGATTTAATGGTGGATGCTGCTAAGGCAATCAGTATACCAGCTTTAAATATCAATGAAGATATAACTTCCTTAAGAGAGCTTCTTATTTATGGCTTAAAGGGAATGGCAGCTTATGCTCATCATGCCTATGTACAAGGCTATGAAAATCAAGAGGTTTACGAATTCTTCTATAAAGGCTTAGCTGCTACTCTTAATGATGCCTTAGGAGCAGAAGAGTGGATTGGCTTAAACATGGAGCTTGGTCAGGTGAATTTTAAGATCATGGAGCTTTTAGATAAGGCAAACACTGATAGCTTTGGACATCCAGTACCAACAGCAGTACCTGTTACTAAGAAAAAAGGACCCTTTATAATAGTATCCGGACATGATCTTAAGGATTTAAAGGAACTGTTAGAGCAAACAGAAGGAAAAGGAATTAATATATATACTCATGGTGAAATGCTTCCAGCTCATGCATACCCTGAGCTTCATAAGTATCCTCATTTAGTAGGAAACTATGGCGGAGCTTGGCAGGATCAGCAGAAGGAATTCGATGGAATACCTGGAGCTGTGCTTATGACTACTAACTGTATTCAAAAGCCAAGAAACAGCTATATGGATAGGATTTTCACCACCAGCGTTGTGGCATGGCCAGGAGCTGTTCATATAGATGAAGTAGATGGACATAAAGACTTCACTCCTGTAATCGAGAAAGCTCTTTCTTTAGGTGGTTTTATGGAAGAGGATGAAGAGCAAACTATACTTGTTGGCTTTGGTCATAATGCAACTTTAAGTCATGCAGGAGAAATAATTGAAGCTGTTAAACAGGGAGCTATAAAGCATTTCTTTTTAATCGGTGGCTGTGATGGAGCTAAGAGTGGAAGAAACTACTATACAGATTTAGCAACGTCACTTCCTCAGGATACAGTTATTCTGACTCTTGCCTGTGGTAAATATCGCTTTAATAAGCTGGATTTTGGAACCGTAGCAGGACTGCCTAGACTTTTAGATGTAGGACAGTGTAATGATGCTTATTCAGCTATCAAGATAGCATTAGCACTTTCAGAAGCCTTTGAATGTAGTGTGAATGATCTTCCTTTATCCTTAATACTTTCCTGGTATGAGCAGAAGGCGGTATGTATACTCCTTACCCTCTTATCCTTAGGAATAAAGAATATTAAGCTGGGACCTTCTCTTCCAGCCTTCATCACTCCAAATGTTTTGAAGGTATTAATAGAAAACTTTAATATAGCACCTACTACTACTGTTTCTGAGGACCTTAAAGAAATATTAGGATAAATTATCTTTCATTATTAATTGACTATTATCAATTTTGTGTTAACAATAGCTATGTTAACTGGTTACTCAAAGAAGTAAGGGGTATAATATTAAAAGATAATATTTCAGTAATAATGGAGGGAATAAACGTGCAGGTAAAATTTAAAGGTGATATAGTAAATTTAGCTGGAAAAAAAGTAGAGGTAGGAGCTATCGCAAGAGACTTTAAAGCTGTTGACAATGATTTGAAGGATTTTTCTCTTCAAGATACAAAGAATGTAAGGATACTATTGTCTGTGCCATCCATAGAAACTAGAGTATGTGATATTGAGGTTAAAGAGTTTAATGAAAGAGCAGCAGAGATTCCTGGGGTACAGATAATAACAGTATCCATGGATCTACCCTTCTCACAGGCTAAATGGTGCGCTGCCAATGGTATAGAGCAGGTGAAAACTGTATCAGATTATAAGTATAGAAGCTTTGGAGAAGAGTATGGTGTTTATATAAAGGAGCTCGGACTTCTTACTAGAGCAGCTTTCGTGGTAGATAGCTCTAACAAGGTAGTTTATGCAGAATATGTAGAAGAGGTTTCTACTAATCCAGATTTTGATGCAGTTATAAAAGCAGCAAAAGAAGCTAAATAATATAATATTAATCCCTTGGGCTTAGTAAGCTCAAGGGATTTTATCTATGTTTATAATATAATTGTTCACTATCTAATATAAAATTGTGAATACGAAATTCAATACAAAAAGTAAGGCTATTATATATAGAGCAGGACTAATATCCCTCTTAGCACTGGATATTATTTTTAAGAGTGGATATGCTATGAAGCCAAAGCCCATTCCAGTAACTATATCAGAGGTGAAGGGGATTAGTATTATGGTTAAAAAGGAAGCTATCCCTTCTGAGTAATCGGAAAAGTCTATTTTTGTGATATTCTGTACCATAAGCAATCCAATGATTATAAATACAGGAGCCACAGCTAAATCAGGTATTAGGCTTACTAGAGGTATAATAGGTATACACAGTAAAAATAGTAACCCTGCGATTACTGAGGTTAGGCCTGTTTTTCCACCTACAGCAATACCTGCAGCGCTTTCTGCAGCGGTTACCGTAGGGCTGGTTCCTAAAAAGCCGCAGGTTAGGGCTGATACTGCATTTGCCTTAAAGCTCTTATGAAATTTATTAGGAGAAGAAAGCATTTCCCCTACATAAGCATTAATAACTCCCATATTGCTGAAGATCAGTACTAATGCAAAGGAGATGGAAGCAATCCAAAAGGGAATTGTCCCTATATCCTTTAAAGAAAATTTCATAAAGACCTCATTATATCCAGTGAGTGAAAAGCTTAAGTTTTGATTAAAATCAAAGGAATTAACTCCAAAGAGAAAGCTGATTATAGTACCGATAAGTATAGTAAGTAAAAAGTTTCCTGAAACGTTTCTTATATATAGAAACAGAGCAATTATAAAGGTTAAAAGAGCTGCCAGTACTTCCATTGAAGCAAGATTACCCAAAGTGCCAAAGCCTGTTGGTGAGGGGATTATTACTCCGCTCTTTTGCAGTCCTAACAGAGCAAGAAATAAACCTATACCTACAGTGATTGAGGTTTTTAAGCTCTCAGGTATGGAAGTCATGAGTATACGCCAAAGGGGTGTAAAGGCTACTATTGCAAATAGTATTCCGCTGATTAGAACAGCTCCTAAGGCTGATTCCCAGCTTAATCCCATGGTATTTACTATCGTGTAGGAAAATAATGCGTTTACGCCCATACCGGGTATCATTACCAGAGGAGTATTTGAATATAGGCCAGTAAATATAGACCCTAGGGCTGAGGCTAAAATAGTAGCAAGTATAGCTGGATTTCTTGGAACCCCACCCTCTGCTAAAATAGATGAGTTAACAGCTATTATATAAACTACAGCAAAGAAGACCGTTAAACCGGCAGTTACCTCCTGCTTTATGGTAGTCTTTTCCTTAGTAAAGTGAAATATCTTATCCATATTTAATTGTAGATCCTTTCTTATCTTTTGATTATTGCTTATATTGGAATAGTAGTACAAGGATTATTCTACCAGATGAAGCAAAATAGGTAAACAATCATTGAAAATTGTTAATGGTATATTTTATATTATCCCTTCATAACCTGCTAGAAGGTTTTGAAGGATTTTTCCTTTTCCTTTATATCAATATCATCCTGATATAAAGCTGTTACTCTTGCAAAGGGGGTACCTTTTTTTATTTCCATTATAAAGACATCTACAGCCTCAGGGGTTCCTTGGGCCTCCAGCTCTACTGAACCATTATCTAAGTTTTTTGCATAGCCTGTTACTTTATACTTTGAAGCTATAAGGGCTGCATTATACCTAAAGCCTACACCCTGTACTCTACCTTCTACTATGATGTGCTTTCTTACCATATTATCCCTCCTTATAGTTGTTATTATATTATAGCTTACCTGAAAATACTTTGCATTTAATTCGTTGCATTTACCTTTGTTTCCAATTATACTTAATGTTGTTATGATTGGAGAGTGATGTTCTTTGAATAAAAATATTGATTTAACAAAGGGAAGCATAACAAAAAAGATGATAACACTGGCTCTTCCCATAATGGGCACTTCTTTTTTGCAGACGGCTTATAATATAACGGATATGTTTTGGATAGGCAGGGTTGGGACTAAAGCTGTAGCTGCCGTAGGAACAGCGGGCTACTTTACCTGGCTTGCCAATGCTTTTATAATGATTTCTAAGGTAGGAGCAGAGGTAAAGGTTGCTCAAAATCTCGGTAAAAGGGACATGCATTCCTTAAAGAATTACATAAGTACAGCTCTTCAAATAAATATTATCCTTGGTATAATCTACACCCTGGGAGTATTTTTGCTCAGGGAGCCTTTAATTGATTATTTTAAGCTGGGGGATTCAAATGTTATTTCTATGGCTCATACCTATTTGAAAATAATATGCATAGGACTTCCAGCATATTTTATAAACCCGGTTTTCACTGCCATATTTAATGGTGCAGGGAATTCCTCTACTCCTTTAAAGATTAACACTATAGGCTTAGTTTTTAATATGATTTTTGATCCTTTACTGATATATGGGTTAGGTCCTATAAAGCCTATGGGAGTAGCTGGTGCAGCAATAGCGACGATACTGGCTCAGATATTAGTTACCATCTGCTTTATTATAAGGATTATTAAAGGAAATGAGGAATATCTTAGATTCAAGGTATTTGATAAAGTTAAATTAAGCTACTATTCCTCCATAATTCGTCTTGGTATTCCAGTAGCCTTCCAAAGTGGCTTATTCACCATGTTTTCAATGGTAATTGGTAGAATAATTGCTGCTTGGGGAGCTGAAGCCATTGGAATACAGAAAATAGGCTCACAGATAGAAGCTATATCCTGGATGACGGCAAACGGTCTTTCTACTGCCTTATCGGCTTTTACAGGACAGAACTTTGGAGCTGGAAAGAAGGAAAGAGTTATCAAAGGATATGGCTATACCATGGCCATTGCTTCCGTGGTAGGGCTTGTAGCTATGGGAATCTTGATGATTTTTGGAGAAGCCCTGTTCTCTGCCTTTGTACCTGGTGATACAGCAGCCATATCAATGGGTAAATCTTATATGTTTATTTTGGGCTATTCTCAATTATTTATGTGCATTGAAATTACCACCTCTGGTGCCTTTAATGGATTGGGAAGAACCTTGATACCATCAATAATCAGTATAGTGTTTACTGGCTTAAGGATACCTGCTGCTTTATTACTTTCTGGAGAGCTTGGTTTGGGGCTTGATGGCGTATGGTGGAGTATCAGTGGAAGCAGCATAATTAAGGGTATCTTATTGACTTTAATATTCATAATAATCATCAAGAGAGATAAGCTGTTTAATAATGCAAAAGGACAATTAAATATGAAATTTTAATTCCCTGAAGTTATTGTACTTTAAATAAGGTATAATTAAGATTATATATAGCAATATAAAACATATATTAAAAGCTTTTAGGGAGGTGAACTATGAATAGTCAATTGATAGGTGCGTTGTTTATGGCAATTATCTGTATTTATTTTATTTACTCTAAGAACAATGTCTATCTTATAGGCGATAACAGCTTTGACATTTTGGTGGATATACAATCCCATGTGCTTAATACAAAAAAGGAAATATCCTTGGTTTCTTCTAGATATGTAGATAATACAAGGATAGTTACCTTTTCTATGGGAGGGGAGCTTGGAATGGCTATTTATACTAAGGGGTATAATAGTAAGCTGATGCTCAAATGGATAGATTTTGGAGCAAGCAGATGCTTTTCTAGAACAATTTCTACGGCTAAGGGGAAGTATCTTATAATTTCAGGGGATAATAGTGAGCTTCTTATAGATAAGGTGGAAACAACGATTAATAAAGCTAAGTTATACCTTTCCACAAAAAATGAAAGGTATTTCCTTAAAGTTTGTCCTTTAGAATCTCAGACCATAGAGGGAATGGCTTTGTTAAAGCTGTATAACAGAAATGGAGAAGACATCACCAGTGAGCTTATGTATAGGGAAGAGTTAGACTACAGTACCGATGACTTTGCTTTTATTAATAATAATTAGCTTCAATAATAATATAGCTGTTGTTTATAAAGAAAAAAATGCTGCACAATCTATACTGTGCAGCATTTTTTTTAATTTGCCTTAACCTTAAGCCATAGCTCAGAAAGCTTTTGCTTAAGTATTACATTGTCTGTAAATACTTCATCCTTGTCATAGCCGGTTCTTGGTAGGTAGGCTTCATTATCTTCATAATAACCACCATTGCTGCTCATATCATCTAATACCTCTTTATTTGAGGAAGCATAGCCAACAGTTTCAGTATTATCTAAAGAAGCATCATAGGTTAATACATAATTTATAAACTCATGGGCAAGCTTTGGGGCTTCGGAATTTTTAGGTATTACCATGGAGTCTGACCAGAGGTTTGTTCCTTCAGAAGGAAGATAAAAGCTCATATCTTCATTTTCATCGAGAATAACCGTTGCATCTCCACTGTAAACTAGTGCAATATCCTTTTGGCCACTGAGCATTCCATCAATAACCTCATCGGTAACATATGCTGGTTCCATAGTATTATTAAATTCCTGCAGCCACTTATAGGCAGCTTGTATTTCTTCTTCTTTCTCAGTATTCATAGAGTAGCCAAGAGCCTTAAAGGCTGCCATAAAAGCATCTCTTTCAGAATCGTACATGTAAACCTGACCCTTATAATCAGTGTTTTTAAATATATTGAAGCCTTCTTTTTCTATAAGCTCCTTAGGTACATTCTTATTATTGTAAACAATACCTACATTACCCCAGAAATAAGGGACTGAATAGCTATTGTCAGGATCATAAGGAAGATTAGTAACGCCCTCTGCAAGGTTTGAGAGGTTTGGTAAAAGCTCTTTGTCTAGGGGTAAAAGAGCATCTTCGCTCATTAAACGCTGAATCATATAATCAGAAGGAATCAATATGTCGTATTTGGAACCACCTTGAAGCTTTGTATACATTGCTTCATTAGAATCAAAGTATTCAATTATTACATTAACACCAAACTCATCCTCGAAGTCAGATATTAAATTTTCTCCTGTATATTCCCCCCAGGTAAAGACCTTTAAGGTGTCGGTGCCATACTTCTCTATAGCTTCCTCTGAGCCAGAACCACCACAGCCTGTAAGAAGCAGGGCTGCAGATAAAATTAATGCCGATATTTTTTTCATTCTGTACCTTCCTTTACTTTAGATTTTAGTGCTGGCAAAAGGTTAATTAATACTAGCACTATGGTTATTATTAATATAATTATTGTTGAAAGAGCATTAATCGATGGATTAATACGCTTGCTCATGGTATAAACCAGTATTGATATATTATTTACTCCATTTCCTGTTACAAAATAGGAAATGACAAAGTCGTCAAAGGACATGGTAAAGGCAATTAGTGCCCCGGATACTATACCAGGCATTATTTGAGGAACTATTACTTTTAATAATGCCTGCCAGGGAGTAGCTCCTAAATCTAAGGCAGCGTCGGCAAGATTAGGATCTAAGGAACGAAGCTTAGGTGCTACACTAAGTATAACATATGGAATACAAAACATCACGTGGGCCAGAAGCAGTGTACCAAAGCCTTTTTCGATGCTTAAGGCACTAAAGAACATCAATAGTCCAATAGCTGTTACTATTTCAGGATTCATTATGGGAAAATCGCTTATTCTTTCCACGAGAGTTTTTAATAATCTATTGCTTTTTGAAAGACCAATAGCAGTTATAGTCCCTACTATAGTGGAAATTATCGTAGCCAGCACTGCTATGATAAAAGTATAAACTATAGCATCGGTCATGGTAGAGTTACTAAACATCCTTTCATACCACTGGAAGGAAAAACCGTTCCAGTGAGTTAGAGATCTATTACCGTTAAAAGAAAATATTATTATATAGATTATAGGTATGTAAAAAAACAAAAGCATTAAGGAAATAAATATCTTAGAGGTTATTCCTTTTGATTTTTTCATAGCGTCGCACCTCCTCTGGATGGGTCGTTTTTGTCAATCTTTTTTGTGATATACATTGAAAGCATAATGATAATAGCCATTATAAGAGAAATAGCGCTTCCAAAGTTCCAATTTCCAGAGGTTAAGAATTGTGTTTCAATTACATTACCTATCAATACATATTGTCCACCGCCTAAAAGCTTAGGGATAACAAAGCTTGAAACAGAAGGTAGGAAAACTAAGGTTATACCACTGATTACTCCTGGCAGGGATAAAGGTAGAGTTACCCTTATGAAGCTTTCGATTTTATTTGCACCTAAATCACTGGCAGCTTCTAACAAGCTTTTATCCATCTTTTCTAAGGAGGTATATATCTGAAGAATCATAAATGGTACAAAGTTATATACCATACCTAATATTACGGCAAAGTTCGTATAAAGGAGCTTAATAGGTTCCATGCCGAACCACCCAAGAATTGTGTTAATAATACCATCATCCTGAAGTATACCGATCCAGGCATAGGTTCTAACAAGCATATTTATCCACATGGGAATAGTGATTAAAAGCAGCAGCATCACCTTAGTCTTACCCTCAGCTCTTGCGATAATATAAGCAGAGGGATAGCCTATTAGTATACATATTATCGTGGTGATTACAGCTACCACCAGGGATCTTTTTAAAACATCTGTATATATTGGATCACTAAAAAATTTAGTGAAGTTTTCCAGGGTAAAGCGAATGGTGGTTACATCGTTACCCTTTGTAGTAAAGGCATATAGAAGGATAAGCAGCAGAGGTGCTACTATCATTGCTGAAATCCATGCTATATAAGGATAGGTCATATTACGAAACTGTCTCATAATTAATAACTCCCTTGCTTAGACATGATGTGAATATCATCAGGAGTGAAATCAAGACCTACCACTGACCCCACCTCATAATAATCAGTAGTATCAATCTTATATTGATAGCCTTCAGTCTTGAAGGTTACCTCATATTCTCCTGGTACTATATTTTCAGAATCAAAGTCATAAATGACCTCTGTTATCTCTACAGGAGAGTCATCCTCTAAGCTCCAAGCAGAAGCATTGGCCCAAGTTTTTAAATCTGTTGTAAGGGTCATGCTTTCTTTTATGTCATCAACGCTTTTAAAGATATTAACTGCAAAGATTTCCTCTTGATATTCACTGCTTACAATTCTGTTTTCATCGGTAACTATCATATTAACAGTTACAGAGGTGCCAGCTTGTGTTGAAAAGGTAACGGGATAAATACCGTTCTTTTCACTAATTTCATATTCAACCCTGTGAATAGAAACAAAGGTATCAGTATCTGGATTCCAGGCCTGTGCATCAGCTCTAGCTATTATATCTGCCTCAGTGAGCTCCTTAATATCATTAACATCAAGGTAGAAGTCATTAGCACTCATTCTTTCATTTGACCTTTCATTGATTACTGGTTTTTCACCAGAAACCTTCATGGTAACGGTGATGCTGGTTCCTGATCTGGTTTCTACTACAGTTTCATAGTGTACTCCTTTAAAGAGGACTGATTTGACAGTTCCCTTAAGCTTTCCTTGTTCTGTTGGAACTATATCCAGGTCCTCTGGACGGATAACCACGTCAACCTTTTCGTTTTTCTGGAAGCCGAAATCCACACAATTAAACTTTTTGTACTCAAACATTACTAAGTAATCCTCAAGCATAACACCATCTATGATATTACTTTCCCCTATGAAATTTGCTACATATTCATTGATAGGCTCATTATATATATCTGTAGGAGAGCCAATTTGAAGAATTTCTCCTTCCCTCATAACTACTATTTTGTCGCTCATGGTAAGGGCTTCCTCCTGGTCATGAGTTACATAAATAAAGGTTATACCAACCTCCTGCTGAATTTTCTTAAGCTCATGCTGCATTTCCTTTCTAAGCTTTAAATCCAGAGCACCTAAGGGTTCATCCAGAAGCAGCACCTTTGGCTCATTAACTAAGGCCCTAGCGATGGCTACTCTCTGCTGCTGTCCACCAGACATTTCAGTTACCTTTCTATTTCTATATTCCTCAAGACCAACGAGCTTAAGCATACGCATAACCTTCTGCTCTATTACATCCTTGGGCTCCTTTTTGATTTTAAGTCCAAAGGCTACGTTGTCATAGACATTCATGTGAGGAAAGAGGGCATATTTTTGGAAAACAGTATTAACCTCTCTTTTATAAGGAGGAATATTGCTTATATCCACATTATCAAAAAGAACCTTTCCTTCTGTTGGACTTAAAAAGCCACCAAGTATTCTTAATAAAGTTGTTTTACCACAGCCAGAAGGTCCCAGGAGAGTAACAAATTCATTTTCGTTTATATCTAAATTTATTCCCTTTAATACTAGCTGACCGTCAAAATCTTTTACAATGTTTCTAAATTGAATTAGTTTTCCCATACTAACCTCCTAAAATAGTGGCGGAGTAGATATCCAGAGAATCTTAGCCACTGATTTTTTATCGTTTCTTATAAAGTGATGATACTTTCCATTTAAATAAAAGGTTTCACCCTTTTTTAGTACATATTCATTATTCCCATTAACTAGAGTAATACGTCCCTCCAGAACATAACCAAACTCCTCACCATCATTTGGGTTAACCTCGAAGCTTTTGGCTCCTGGGAGAAGCTCAAGGAGAATTGGTTCCATTTCATTCTTTTGAGAGTTAGGAACTATCCAGTTAACTGTATATTCTTCTCTTTCATCCACATAGAAATCCTTCCCCTGAAAGGTTACCTTTTCCTCCTTTTCCTCTAAAAAAAAGTCGGAAAGAGTACTGCCTAATACCTCCAATATATCATCGAGAGTGGAGATTGAGGGAGAGGTTAGGTTCCTCTCAAGCTGAGACAAAAAACCCTTTGTTAATTCGCAGCGACTTGCCAATTCTTCTAGGGTTAAGCCTTTCTGAAGTCGGAGCTGTTTTATCTTATAACCGATATCCATAAGCCCTCCTGATGATTACATATACTAAACAATATTATTATTCTTACTAAACAGATTATATTATACTATAATCCTATGAAAATTCAAGGTGTTTATAGAATCATTTGTTAATATAGTGTATCTAATGGAAATGATTAAATTATTTAAGTGTAGCTATACTTCATTACTGGTAATGCGTTGGATTATCAAGTATGCTAGAATTAAGTTAAATGAACTATTAATTAGTGAGCTGTGGTAAGCAAAAAAGGAGTGATATTTGTGCATAAGTTTGGTATATCATTATATCCTGGACATTCAGATCCAGAAAAGGATTTAGAGTATATAGACCTTGCAAGTAGTTATGGTGTTAAGAGGGTGTTTACCTGTCTATTATCCGTAGAAGGTGACAAAGAGAATATATTAAAGGCTTTTAAGAAGGTCATAAACCATGGAAGAGAAAAAGGAATGGAAATAATAGCTGATGTGAGTCCTAGAGTTTTTGGAGAGCTTGGTATAAGTTATACGGATTTATCCTTTTTTAATGATTTAGGCGTTTATGGTATAAGGCTAGATATGGGCTATTCTGGCTTAGAGGAAGCCATGATGACCTATAATCCATATAATTTAAAAATAGAAGTTAATATGAGCAATGCCAATAGATATATAGAGAATCTTTTAAGCTATAGACCAAATAAAGAAAACTTATTAGGCTGCCATAATTTTTATCCTCATAGATATTCTGGGCTTTCTTATAATCATTTTATTAAAGTCAGTGAAGAATTTAAGAAGGGTGGTTTAAGGACTGCTGCCTTTGTAAGCTCTAAAGAAGCTACCTTTGGTCCCTGGCCTATAATGGAAGGGTTACCAACCTTAGAGCTTCACAGAGAACTGCCCATTGAGGTTCAAGGAAAGCATTTGATAGCTACCGGACTTATTGATGATATAATTATCTCTAATTGCTATGCCAGTGAAAGGGAGCTTAAAGCCCTTACATCTATCAACACTGAAAAGCTCACCTTTGGCATTGAGCTCTATGAAGGGGTAAGTGGTCTTCAGAAAAAAATTGTTCTTGAGGAATCTCATTTTTATAGAGGAGATGTTTCTGATTACATGATTAGAAGCACTCAAAGCAGAGTGAAGTATAGAGATGAAACCTTTGAACCCTATAACACTAGGGAGATTAAAAGAGGGGACATACTAATAGAAAATGATCTGTACATGCAGTATGCTGGTGAGCTACAGATTGCTCTTAAGGACATGGAGAACTCAGGAAAGACCAATGTGGTGGGAAGGATAAGGGAAGATGAAATTATGCTGCTTGATTATCTAAAGCCATGGGATAAGTTTGCTTTTACAGAAATTTAGCTATTTTTGTGTCTAGAGCTGTTAATATTTGAAAGTAAATGATATAATAAACAGCTGTAGGATTAAATTAGTTATAGAGGTGTATTAGTTTATGGAAGAAATTAATGTAAGCAAAGTAAAGTGTCCTAATTGTGGTGGACAAGCTATTCCTATGTGGAAAAGAATATGGCATAGTCCTGAAAACCCTATGGAATGTAGTAAATGCAGTAAGGAGCTTTATCCTGTAGGAAAGAATGTTTATTTAATGGATATACCGATGTTCTTGGCCTTTATATTAGGCTATGCTGTTGCTTTAATCAGTAAGGAGGCAATTTTATTCTTCCCGATTTTTTTTATTGGAGTGATAATAACTACATATCTCCAGCATAAAAAGGTTCCTTTAAAGTTAAAAAAGTAGACTGTTATATAGAAAAGGAGTGCTGAAAACTACAGTTTGATGTAGTTACAGCACTCCTTTTTACATTAATCAAGCTCTTCGAAGCAGTCTTTAGGCTCTCCACAGATAGGGCAGAACCAATCCTCAGGAAGCTCATCAAAGGATACTCCTGGTCCTATTCCTACTGTAGGGTCACCTACCTCCGGGTCATAGATATAGCCGCACTCAACGCAGACAAATTTTTTCATGGCTACCTCCCTTTAACACTTTCCTTAAGAGTATGCCAAGCTAAAACAGCACATTTTACTCTGGCAGGCATGTTTGAAATATTTTGAAGGGCAATGGCATCCCCTAAGACTTCTAGCTCATCCTCAGAATTAATCTCTCTTTTAATCATACCTAAGAAGGTTTCTACTAATGAAAGTGCTTCTTCCTTAGATTTTCCCTTTAAGAGATCAACCATCATAGAGGCAGAGGCCTGAGAAATAGCACAACCAGTACCGGTGAAAGATAGGTCCTCTATGATATCCTCATTGAACTTAACCTCAAGAAAAATCTCATCACCACAGCTGGGGTTGAGACCTTTTTCTATCACATCTGCTTCTTTTAGGTGTCTTTTGTTTTTAGTTGAGCTATTATGCTCCATGATAAGCTCTGTATAAATTGAATTAAGATCCATAACCAAGCCATCTCCTTACATTTTTGAGACTGTCAATAAAGGCATCTACATCAGCTTTGGTATTATATAAATAAAAGCTAACTCTACAGGTGGAGTTAATACCTAAGAATCTCATCAAGGGTTGTGCGCAATGATTCCCAGAACGGATGGCAACACCATATGAATCTAATATAGTTGACACATCATGGGGATGAACGTCTTTAACATTGAAGGATATAACTCCTCCTTTTTTTGAGGGATCCTTAGAACCATAGATTGTAATAAAATCAAGCTCTTCTAGTCTTTCATGACAATAAGCTAATAGCTTTTGTACATGCTCCTCGATTTCTTCCACACCAATAGCTTTTATATAGTTAATTGCTTCCATTAAGCCTATGGCAGCCTCAACATTTTGTGTTCCACCTTCAAATTTATAAGGTAGCTCTGCAAAGGTGGTATTATCTTCATACACATATTCTACCATATCTCCTCCAAAAAGGAAGGGTGGCATCATTTTAAGAAGATCTTTTTTTCCGTATAAAACACCAATACCCATGGGCGCCATTATCTTATGCCCTGAAAATACAAGAAAATCAGCATCTAATGACTTAACATCAATGGGCCTATGAGCTATCGCTTGGGCGGCGTCTATACAGACAACAGCTCCTATTTCATGAGCTCTTTCTATTACCTTATCCACAGGAAATACAGTACCAAGGGCGTTGGACATCATAGTTATGGCCACCAGTTTAGTTTTTGGAGTGATTTTTGAAGTGATTTCCTGAGGGGGAAGCTCCCCATTAGAATCCAGGTACATATACTTTAAAGTAGCGCCTTTAGCTTTTGCTACCTGCTGCCAGGGGATTAGATTGCTGTGGTGCTCAGCAATGGATAAAACAATTTCATCTCCAGGCTCAATAAAGCTCATACCATAGGAATAAGCTAAGAGATTAAAGCTCTCTGTGGAACTCTTAGTAAATATTATCTCCTCAGTAGAGGCGGCTCCTATGAAATCTCTCACTGCTTCTCTAGCGGCATCATGGGCTTCTGTTGCCAGGATGCTGAGCTCATAAGCTCCTCTATGGGGGTTAGCATTAAGCCTTTCATAATAATCTTTAATAGCGTGGATAACAGCCACGGGCTTTTGGGCCGTGGCTGCACTATCAAGATAAATTAATGGCTTTTTGCCAGAAGTATTTAATACTGGAAAATCTTTTTTTATTTCATCAAAATTATTGTGCATCATTTAATCGCCTTTTTATATCTTCTTTTATTTCCTCTCTTAAGGTCTCAAGAGGGATTTGATCAATAATAGGGGAGAAGGAGGCCTCTATAAAGATTCTCTTGGCTTCTTTTTCATCAAAGCCTCTGCTTCGAAGGTAAAATAGCTTCTCTTCATCTATTCTTCCAGCGCTAGCGGCATGCTCTCCTTCAACGTCATCCTCATCACAGAGAAGTAGTGGAACTGCATTGAATTGTGCCTTTGGACTTAATATCATGCAGAATTCTTCTTCACGACCCTTAGAACGGGCTGCGCCTCTTTTAAAGTCTATAGTGCCACGGAAGAGCTTATTGCTTTCATCCAGTAGAGCTCCCTTTACTAGGATATTACCCTTAGCTCTTCTTGCTCTGTGGCTCATTACATAATTTAAGTCTATATATCTCTTTTCATTTCCTAGATATACAGTATCCGCATGACCTTCAGCATTGTCACCAATAAGATAACTGTGATTGCTGGTAACAGAATTTTTTCCGCCTAATTCAATGGATACCATATTAACCTTACCATCACCCTCTACAATAGAGTAGGTGGCATCAAAATAATTTGTGCTGCTAGATAGGGTTTGAAGCTTTACCACTGTTACATGAGCTCCTCTTTTAGCATATATCTTAGTAACACCGTTATAGAAGCCTTCTGTACCTTTTACATCTCTATAATTTAATACTATTGTAAAGCTGCTATTTTCTTCTGCAACGAATACATTGTTTTGAACTATAGCCATATCCTTATCATCGGCTAAAAAGTCAATAACTATAGGCTTTTCAATTTTAACATTTTTATCAGTGTGAGCATAAAGGCTTGCATTGTAGCCCTTTTCTGCCATGAGGGTAAGCTCATCACTGATTCCATATATATAATCACCGGTGAAGCCTATATACTTTGGATTTTCTAAGGAAGTTTGAAGGGTCATCCCTTCTGGGGCTTCCTCAGCAAGATATGTCTTGGTATAAGGCTTAACCTCAGGAATTGTTACATCTTTTATTGTGGCATCATTAACCTGGAGCCATCTGTAGGTTCTAACAGGTATTTTATTTATATTATTAAAAGCAGTATTTACCATTATATATCCTCCTAACCTATAGTTCCCTTTAGCTCAAGCTTAATAAGATTGTTCATTTCAACGGCATATTCTAAAGGAAGCTCCTTTGAAATAGGTTCTACGAAGCCTCTAACTATCATAGCTTTAGCTTCTTCCTCACTCATACCTCTGCTCATTAGATAGAAGATAGCTTCGTCGCTGATTCTTCCGATTTTTGCTTCATGTCCTAAGTCCACGTTATCATTATTTATAGTGATAACAGGAATTGTGTCAGACTTAGATTTGTTGTCTAGCATCAAGGATTCACAGGCAACGGTGGATTTTGAGTGATGTGCATTTTTTGTAATCTTAATAACACCTCTATAGTTAGCAGCTCCGCCATCCTTGCAGATAGACTTTGTGGATGCTGTAGAGGAGGTATATGGAGCAGCATGGATAACCTTATGACCAGTATCTAATATCTGCCCTTTACCAGCGAAGGTTACGCCAGTGAATTCAGATCTTGCTCCTTCACCCTTTAAAATACTCATAGGATATAGCATAGATACCTTGGAACCGAAGGATCCTGATACCCATTCTATAGTACCATTCTTCTCCACTTGGCTTCTCTTAGTATTAAGATTAAGCATATTTTTAGACCAGTTTTCTATGGTGGAGTATCTTAAGGTTGCATCCTCCTTAACATAGAGCTCAACAGCTCCAGCATGGAGGTTTGTTACACTATACTTAGGTGCAGAGCAGCCTTCTATAAAGTGACACTTAGCACCTTTTTCAACAACTATCAGCGTATGCTCAAACTGCCCTGAGCCAGGAGAGTTCAGCCTAAAGTAGGATTGAAGAGGGATTTCTACATTTACACCCTCAGGAACATACACAAAGGAACCACCGGACCATACGGCACCATGAAGGGCTGCAAATTTGTGGTCATGAGGAGGGATAAGCTTCATAAAATACTGCTTTACTATATCCTCATATTCCTTTACTGCTGTCTCAAAGTCAGTGTATATAACTCCCTGCTTAACTAAGTCCTCCTTAATGCTGTGATAAACTACCTCAGAGTCATACTGGGCCCCAACACCGGCTAAGGATTTTCTTTCAGCCTCAGGAATTCCTAAAAGCTCAAAGGTATTCTTGATTTCTTCTGGAACCTCATCCCAGGAGGTCTTCATATCAGTTCTAGGCTTAACATAGGTTACAATTTCATCCATATTTAAATCTGAAAGATCAGGACCCCAGGTAGGCATTGGGGTTTTATTATAAATTTCTAAGGATTTAAGTCTAAAGTCCAGCATCCATTGAGGTTCATTTTTTTCCTTAGAAATTTCAATAATAATCTCTTTAGTTAGTCCTTTGCTGGCTTTATAGGTATATTTGTCTTCATTTATAACATCATAAATACCTCTGTCTAAATCCTCAACATAGGTTTTTTCTCTTGCTTCCATTTCCATTTAGTTCAACTCCTTAAGAAATTAGTTGGTTTTTCAGTTCTTCATAGCCCTTATCATTAATTTCTCTTGCTAGGCTTCCACTTCCAGTCTTAGCTACTTTTCCTTCAATAATTACATGTACAAAATCTGGTTCTATATACTCAAGGATTTTGTTGCTGTGGGTGATTATAATCAGTGCATTTTCACTATTTTTAAATACCTTAACTCCTTCAGCAACTATTCTGATAGCATCTACATCAAGACCGGAATCTGTTTCGTCCAGGATTGCAAGCTTTGGCTCTAAAACTGCCATCTGAAGTATTTCATTTTTCTTCTTCTCTCCGCCGGAGAAACCAACGTTTAAATATCTAGAACCGTAGCTTTCATCTATTTTTAATAGCTCCATCTTCGATTTTAAAAGTCTCTTAAAGCCCATAAGTCCAACATTTTCTCCAGTTATGGCACTCTTTGAGCTTCTTAGGAAGTTCTCTACGGTGATACCTTCTACTTCTTCTGGGTATTGGAAGGATAAGAAGATACCTGCCTTAGCTCTTTCATTTGCTTCCATTTCTAATACGTCTTCACCCTCAAAGGTAATTTCTCCTTCAGTAACTTCATATTTAGGATGCCCCATAATAACATTAGCTAAGGTAGATTTTCCTCCACCATTTGGCCCCATGATTACATGAATTTCACCTTTATTTACTGTTAAATCTAACCCTTTTAATATTTCTTTTTCTTCTACTGCTGCATGTAGGTTTTTAATGTTTAATAAATTTGACATCAAATTCACTCCTTAAAAATCAATTCCGAGTATTTTACTCAAATTATATTCTTATCTTAACAAAGTAGTTATAATTAGTCAATTAATAATTAATAATAATTATTAATTTGATATTGTTATAATTATATATTCATTTGTAAGTTGTAAGAAAATCGCTAAAAAATAGAATATGAAAGAGCTAGAAAGAATTTAAAAATTAATTTAATAACTATTATTAGAGATAAAAAATAAAAATAGAATATTTATAATATTTAACTTAATATAATTTAACTGTTTCTTGGATAATGAATACTATATTAATGATGGATATTTAAGCTTAGATAAAAAGATTATGGCCTACAGTTAAAAAGGAGGGGTACCGTGGATTGGTTTAAGGATTTAAGTCCTGTATTTCAGGCTTTTATAGCTACTTTATTTACCTGGGGAGTAACAGCTTTAGGTTCCTCTATGGTTTTTTTCTTTAAAAATGTTAGTAAGAAGCTTTTAAACTCTATGCTTGGTTTTGCAGCAGGAGTAATGATTGCTGCAAGCTTCTGGTCTCTTATTAATCCTGCCCTAGAGATGGCTGAGAGCCTCAAACAGATACCTTGGTTAGTAGTATCTATAGGCTTTCTCGCTGGAGGCTTATTCTTATTATTAGTAGATAAATTTTTACCTCACCTTCATTTAGGCTTTGATAAGAATGAAAGTGAAGGAATAAAGACTAGCTGGCAGAGAAGTGTCCTATTAGTTCTTGCTATAACCTTGCATAATATACCAGAAGGGTTAGCTGTGGGGGTAGCCTTTGGTGGAGCAGTGGCCGGAATCCCTTCCGCAACCTTAGCTGGTGCAGTAGCTCTAGCCATAGGTATAGGAATACAGAATTTCCCTGAAGGGGCAGCGGTTTCTCTTCCTTTAAGAAGAGAAGGGTATACACCTTTAAAAAGCTTCATGTACGGTCAAGCCTCTGGAATAGTGGAGCCCATAGCTGGTGTTATTGGTGCTGCAGCAGTAATATATATGGAAAAAATACTGCCCTTTGCTCTAGCCTTTGCAGCAGGAGCGATGATTTTTGTTGTGGTTGAGGAGCTAATACCTGAAGCGCAGCACGAAGGGGAGACGGATATTTCTACTATAGCTACTATGCTGGGATTTATTATTATGATGATTTTAGATGTTACCTTAGGTTAGTGGTTAAAATTACCTGAAAAAAACCTCTTGTTTTTATTATAAAACTATGTATAATAATAGATGTGGCAAAAATGCAGGTGTGGCGGAATTGGCAGACGCACTAGACTTAGGATCTAGCGCTTAACGGCGTGGGGGTTCGACTCCCTTCACCTGCACCAACCATATCTCTGCGGGAGTGACTCAACGGTAGAGTGTCACCTTGCCAAGGTGAAAGTTGCGGGTTCAAATCCCGTCTTCCGCTCCATATTAAAAGAGGATTTCTTTTAGAAATCCTCTTTTTTGCTACGCATAAATTTATTATTAAATTTTTAGTTTTATAAGACTCCTTCTTGAGAAGGGGTCTATTTTTATATATAGATACATAAAAGAAGGGTTTCTTATAGAATTTAAAAAATTTTTTTTGAAAACTTTGTTATCTTTTCTTCAAGATATTGTTAAGAGAATTATTATTAATTACTAGATTTTTGTAGTTGCAATTCTTTGCTTGGACTCCCTTTTAGGTGGTAATAAGGTGGTGTCTTTATCAGGTAATAAGTCTAGAGAATAAGAAAGCAGGATATATATTCTGAATATTGATAACTATTTAACACTATAATGAAAATTAAATAATACATATATTGATAAATTGTTTATAAATTAACTAATGGTGTAATATATTGATAATTTTATGGTTGACATTACATTTATTACCATGGTAACATTTACATGAGGATTGGTAATACCAATGTTTTATTTTTTTAATATAACTGGTAGTACCAATAATAATTAAAATAGGATTGTAAAAGGTGGAAGGGGAAGGATTATGGAAATTCTTATGTTTTTGTTAGCTATGCTCCCTATTATTTGGCTGATTATTGCTCTTGGAGCTCTAAAAATGCCTGCCTTTAAGGCGTGTCCCATAGCATTAATTATAGCGGCGCTGCTGGCATTGATTGTGTGGAAGCTACCGGTTTTTCATGTGGCTACCGCTGCGTTAGAGGGAGCTATTATGGCTTTGTGGCCAATTACCATTGTTATAATTGCTGCAGTGTTTACCTATAATCTCTGTATACATACAGGTAAGATTGAAATTATAAAAGATATGCTCACCTCCGTTACAAAGGACAAGCGTATATTGGTATTAATTATCGCCTGGGGCTTTGGGGGCTTTCTAGAAGGAATGGCTGGTTTTGGAACGGCAGTTGCCATACCAGCAAGTATGCTCTGGGGCTTAGGCTTCAATCCAATCTTATCTGTAGTGGTCTGTTTAATAGCAAATGGCTCACCAACAGCCTTTGGCTCAATAGGAATACCTACAATAACTATTGCAAATCTTACAGGACTGGATTCTATCAGGGTTGCTGGCTCTCTTGCTCTGCAGCTGGCACCTATAGTAATACTGACTCCTTTTATATTAGTAATGCTTACAGGAAAATCTATTAAAGCATTAAAGGGAGTATTTTTATTAACCTTAATATCCGGACTAGCCTTCATTATACCTGAATATCTAGTGGCCACCTTTATAGGAGCGGAGCTACCAGTGGTATTCGGATCAGTGTTCTCCATGATTTCAACAATTATATTTTCACGACTTCTTAATAAAGACACTCCTAAGGAGTATTTAATAGAAGAAAAGAAAGATGCAAAAAAATTGACCTATTCTTCAGGAGAGGCTGTTAGAGCCTGGAGTCCATTTATACTAATACTGGTACTGCTTCTTATCACCTCAAAGCTTGTCCCAAGTATTAATAATGCATTGGGGGCAGTTAAATCCTCAGTTCTAATTTATCAAGGAAAAGGAGGAAGTCCATATACCTTCAGCTGGCTATCAATACCAGGAGTAATGATATTCCTTGCGGCCTTCATTGGAGGAACCTTACAGGGAGCTTCCTTTAAAGAAATGCTCAAGGTTCTTAAAAATACAATGATTCAGATGTGGAAAACAGTCTTTACCATTGTAACTATTATTGCTACAGCAAAAATTATGGGTTACAGCGGTATGATAGCGCAGATAGCCGCTATGTTTGTAGCTATAACAGGTAGCTATTATCCGTTAGTAGCACCAGTTATAGGTTCCTTAGGCACTTTTGTTACTGGAAGCGGTACATCCTCTAGTGTATTATTTGGTGGTTTGCAGGCAGAAACAGCAAGAACCCTAAGCTTAAGCGAACCATGGCTAGTGGCTTCAAATGTATTAGGAGCAACTGCTGGAAAAATAATATCTCCTCAGAACATAGCTATAGGAATTGCTGCTACTAATCAGGTAGGCAAGGAAAGCGTTATCTTCCGTGCGGTAATAAAATATTATCTTTTGTTTGTAATTATCATGGGTTTAACAACCTTCATTGGTTTAATGTTTCTTTAATATGAAAGGAGAATGGATATGAATATATTAGTTTGTATTAAACAGGTTCCTGCAAATAATAAGGTGCAGGTGGATCCTGTTACAGGAGTATTGCTTAGAAATGGAGTGGAATCAAAGCTTAATCACTATGATTTATATGCTTTGGAAACTGCCCTAAAGCTAAAGGAAAGCTATGGGGGAACTGTTAGTGTAATTTCCATGGGACCTCCACAGGCTCAGGCTATCATCAAAGAAGCTTTTGCAATGGGAGCCGATAGAGGTGCACTTGTATCAGACAGAAAGTTTGGAGGAGCTGATGTTTTAGCTACCAGCTATACCCTTTCTCAAGGAATTAAGTCTATGGGAGAATTTGATTTAATCCTTTGCGGTAAGCAGACCACTGATGGAGACACTGCTCAAGTAGGTCCTGAGATTTCTGAATGGCTGAATATACCTAGTGTATCTAACGTAAAAAAGATAGTTGCTATAGATGAAATCGCTGTTACGGTAGAAATGGATATGGCTGAGGATATAGAGATATCTAAGGTAAAATTTCCATGCTTATTAGCGGTAGAAAAGGATATATTCCAGCCAAGACTTCCTTCCTATATAAAGAAGGTTGCTTCAAAGGATAGAGAGATTATGATGCTGTCATTAAATGACATGGAAGATAAGGATGAAAAGAATTACGGCTTAAATGGTTCACCAACACAGGTACAGAGAATATTCCCACCGGAAGCCAATGATCACAGAGAGGTATGGAAGGGGAATAATGAGGATCTGACAAACAGTTTATACAATAAAATTAAGGAATTAAAATTCCTGTAGGAGGCTTGAAATGGGTAAGCTTATATTTAATCAAGAAAAAATTGGGAATCAGGAAGAGTTTATAAAAATATGTCCTTTTAATGCACTAGTGATAGAAAATGAACAGGTTACCGTTAACTCTGCCTGTAAAATGTGTAAGCTATGTGTTAAAAAGGGACCAGAAGGCGCGGCTATAATTTTTGAAGAAGAAAAGATAAGTATAGATAAAAGTCAGTGGAGGGGAATTATGGTCTATGTTGACCATGTGGACGGAGAGATTCATCCAGTGACCTATGAGCTTATTGGAAAAGCCAAGGAATTGGCTTCAAAAATTAGTCATCCAGTATATGCTGTATTTATTGGAAGTAATATAGAAAAGCAGGCAGAGGAGCTGTTACATTATGGCGTAGACAAGGTTTTTGTTTATGACCAGATGGAGCTTGCAAGATTCAACATTGAGACCTATACCAATGCTTTAGAGAAATTTGTAAATGAAGTTAAACCAACGGCTATGATTATGGGAGCTACTTCTGTAGGAAGACAGCTAGCCCCTAGAGTGGCAGCAAGGCTAAAAACCGGGCTTACAGCAGATTGTACCGTGCTGGATATAGATGAAAACACAGATTTGGCTCAGATAAGACCGGCTTTTGGTGGAAATATTATGGCTCATATACTTACTCCAAACCATAGACCACAGATGGCTACTGTTAGATACAAGGTTATGGAAGCGGCACCAAGGATGGAGAAGGCATCAGGAGATATAGTAAAGTGTACCCTAGAAGAGGAAAAGCTTTCTACCAATATTGAGGTTATTGATATCGTTCTTAAAGAAAAAGAACAGTTTATTGAAGCTTCAGAGGTACTGGTTGTAGCTGGTCGTGGTATTAAGAAGCAGGAGGACTTAGCAATGCTTCAGGAGCTTGCTGATGCTTTAGGCGGACAGATGGCTTGTACAAGACCATTGGCAGAGACTGGATGGATGGAAGCAAAGCGTCAGGTAGGGCTTAGTGGAAGAACCGTAAGGCCAAAGCTTATAATCACCTGTGGAGTATCAGGAGCAATTCAATTTGCTGCAGGAATGAAGAATTCAGAAAATATCATAGCTATTAATAAGGATGAGAATGCTGCAATATTTAAATCTGCTCACTACTGCATAGTTGGAGATTTATATGAAATAATTCCTCAATTAATAGAAAAAATAAAGCTGAGTAAGGGGGCTTAATCAATGAATTATAAAGCTATAGAACAAAAGGATATAGATTTTATACTAGGTATTATTAATGATAAAGAAAGAGTATTATATGGTGAAGCCATAGGTGAAGATTACAGTCATGATGAATTAGGTGGTACTAGCAGCTATCCAGAGGTTGTAGTTAAGGTTACTTCTCCTCTTGAAATATCACAGATAATGAAATATGCTTATGAGATGGTTATTCCTGTAACTCCTAGAGGAGCTGGTACAGGTCTTGTAGGGTCATCTGTTGCCATAGAAAAAGGAATAATGATAGATACAAGCCTTATGAATAAGGTTCTTGAGCTGGATGAAGAAAATTTAACTATAACTGTAGAGCCAGGGGTTCTGCTTATGGAGCTTTCAGCTTACGTTGAGGAAAGAGATTTCTTCTATCCACCAGATCCAGGTGAAAAGTCTGCAACTATTGGAGGAAACATCAGCACTAATGCAGGGGGTATGCGTGCAGTTAAGTATGGAGTTACTAGAGATTATGTAAGAGGCTTAGAGGTAGTTCTTCCTAATGGTGAGATTGTAGATCTAGGAGGCAAGGTTGTTAAAAACAGCTCAGGCTATGCCTTAAAGGATCTGATTGTAGGCTCCGAGGGAACCTTAGGTATAATAACTAAGGCTACTCTTAAGCTATTACCTCTTCCTAAAAAAGCTATAAGTCTTTTGGTTCCATTCCCTAGCTTAGAGGCTGCTATTAGAACAGTGCCTGTTATCATCCGTTCAAAGGCAATACCAACTGCAATTGAGTTTATGCAGAGAGAAGTTATCATGGATGCTGAAGAGTATCTAGGTAAGAAATTCCCAGATAATACATCAGATGCTTATTTGCTACTGAAGTTTGATGGAAATTCTACTGAGGAGATTGAAAGGGACTACGCTAAGGTTGCTAACCTATGCATGGAGCAGGGTGCTTTAGATATCTTAATCTCTGATACAGAGGAAAGAGATGAGTCTATATGGAAGGCAAGAGGCGCTTTCTTAGAGGCAATTAAAGGATCTACCACTTATATGGACGAGGTAGACGTAGTAGTTCCAAGAAATTGCGTAAACACCATGGTAGAGTACATGCATAGCCTTCATAAAGAGGTTGATATAAGAATAAAGAGCTTCGGACATGCTGGTGATGGAAATCTTCATGCATATATTTTAAAGGATGATCTTTCCGATGAGGTATGGGAAGAAAGAATGTCCCTAGCCATGGAAAAAATCTATCGTAAGGCTCAAGAGTTAAACGGCCAGGTATCTGGTGAGCATGGTATAGGCTATGCTAAAAAGCCTTACCTAAAAGAATCTTTAGACCCTATGGTAATTTCTATAATGCAGGGGATAAAGAAATCCTTTGATCCTAAGAATATATTAAACCCTCGCAAGGTTTGTCAGATATAGTATGTAAAAACAGCCTGTTAACAGGCTGTTTTTTACAATTGTTTTAACAAATAACTCAGTTGGTTGTTTGGTCTATAGGTCAATGCTATAATACAACCAAAAGGAGGGGGAAAGATGAAAGAAGTTAAGCTGTATATCAATGGACAATGGAAAGAAACAGTATCTGGAGAAATTAAAGAGGACAATAATCCTAGTGACAACTCTGTGTATGCTAAGGTACATATGGCTGGTGAGCAGGAGGTAGAGGAAGCTCTACAGGCTGCTTACGAAGCTAGCGAGATGTGGAAAAATACTCCCGCAACTACTAGAGAAAAAATATTACTGAAGGCTGCTGATTGGATGGAAGACAATATTCAAGAGGTGGCTGATGTTTTAATGGGAGAAAGTGGCTCTGCCAGAAAAAAGGCCTTCTTTGAAGCTGGCTTTGCCATAGACATCTTTAGGGCTGCAGCAGGAGAATGCAGAAGAGTTTTTGGTGAAGTACAGCATCAAAATCCTGGGGAAATGTCAATTATCCATCACCTTCCATTAGGAGTTGTTGCAGGGATTGCTCCTTTTAATTTCCCAATAGTGCTTGCTCTTAAAAAGGTAGCCTTTGCCATTGCTGCAGGAAATACTTTTGTGCTTAAGCCTGCCAGTGCAACACCTGTATCAGGGGCTATCATCGCTAAGGCTCTAGAAGCCGGTGGATTGCCTGCAGGGGTGTTTAACCTTGTACCTGGTTCAGGCTCCACCGTGGGAAATAAGCTGATTGAGGACAAGCGTACTGCCATGGTTGCCTTTACAGGCTCTACAGGGGTGGGAAGAGATATTGCAGAGAAGGCTGCTCCATTATTTAAAAAGTATACCTTAGAGCTGGGCGGAAAGAGTCCTATGATACTTTTGAAGGATTTTGATGTGGATCAAGCAGTTAAAATAGCTGGTTTTGGAGCCTTCTTCCACCAGGGGCAGATATGTATGTGTAATTCTAGAATAATTGTTGAGGAAGCTATTTACGATGAATTCTGTGAAAAGCTTACAGCCTATGCTAAGAAGCTGAAAATAGGTAGTGCTTATGAGGAAGACACTGATATAGGTCCTCTAATCGATATAAAGCAGTGCGATTTCATTGATAAACAGATACAGAATGCACTAGATAAAGGTGCTAGACTTATGACTGGTGGAAAGCATGAGGGTAATTATTATGAGCCTACAGTCCTGGCTGATGTTACTAATGACATGGATATATTCTTTGATGAGAGCTTTGGACCGGTAACCTCTGTTATCAAAGCTAAGGATGCGGAAGAGGCATTGAAGATATGTAATGATAATAAATACGGATTGTCTTCAGCTCTGTTAACCAACGATATCAGCAAGGCCATGGAGCTTTCCCTAAGGATGGAGGCTGGTATGGTTCATATAAATGGTGCTACTGTTAATGACAACTCTACCGTTGCTTTTGGCGGAGTAAAGGATAGTGGAGTAGGTAGGGAAGGTGGACAATATTCCATTGAAGAGTTTACAGAGAAGAAATGGATTACTGTTCAATATAAGCCCTTTGAACTTCCATTTTAACTGATTATGAACTCTTTAAGCTAATTAATATAGCTTAAAAGAATATATAGCCCTCGCTGCAAATATTTTAAATAATTTGTAGACGAGGGTTATTTCATTTTTATATATGGATAAGCTATGATTTGGCCAGGTAGTACCTCAAGGAGTTAGCTACAGCACTGATTGGAAGTGTTTGAAGTATTATCTTTCCAGGACCTCTTACTATGGTGTTAAAGATACCCTCACCGCCGAACAACATATTTTTTATTCCTGGTACAGATTTTATTTCCATGGTACAGGTTTCGCTCATAGCAGCAAGATATCCGGTATCTACTATGATAGATTCGCCAGGAGATAAATCGTATTCCATGGCATATCCGTCAATTTCTATAAAGGCTATGCCTCTACCTGAAAGCTTCTGCATTATAAAGCCTTCTCCCCCAAAGAAACCAGCACCTAGCTTCTTTTGGAAGTAAACTGATAGATTAACTCCTGTTTCTGAGGCTAAAAAGCCTGATTTTTGAACAATAAGCCCATTGGCAGGTGTTATTTCTATGACTTTAATAGAACCAGGAAAACTGGAAGCAAAGGCTATGGTTCCTTCTGTGCCCTCAGAAGTATATTTGTTTTGAAAAAGTCCTTCACCGGAAAAAATTCTACCTATGGCTTTCCCAACACCTCCATTACTGGTGGTTTCCATCTTCATATTTGGGGTCATCCAGCTCATAGAGCCTCTTTCTGTTATCATGCTTTCTCCAGGGGAGAGGGTACAGATTACCACTGGTAGCGGTGCACCTTCAATTTTATATTTCATTATGCTCCTCCTAAGGATTGTTGTATATTAATTAATATTTATGTTAGAGGAGTACTACTTATAATATAGAGTAAAATAATTAAATAAAAATATAAAAACCGCTGCCTTTAAAAAGGTAGCGGTATATTGTTAACAGATATATTTAACTCAAAAGTTAGCTAATATAAGCTCTAATTGCAAATCCTCCAGCATTTCTTTTTCATAGCTTTTCTTCCCCATTAAAAGATAGATTATATCCTTGCTTCTATAGCCTTCCTTGTATATATGCATCTCTTTCAGTAATCTTTTAAGGCTGCTTTTGCTTATAGAAAGTAGAGAGGTTAATTCCTGCATAGAATAGTAGTCCTTGCATAATAAGCTGCTCAGCTTGTCTTGAAGCTCAATTTTATATTCTAAATCCACCTGTGGATTTTTGTGGGGACCTAGCTTTCCCCTATGATGGTTTGGGCACAGATACTTATAATTAAGAGGGAAGTCGAGCCCTCCTTGAGAACTATAAATTATATGGTGTTTATCTGCTCTTTTACCACAAACTTCACATAGATACAATAAAAATGCCTCCTAACATGATGAAATCTGCATTGCAAATTATACTTCTTAATTAAATTATAGAATAACTTGTGTAAATTTTCAAATGAATTATTTAGCAATATATATGATTGAATAATCTAAATTTTACTACTTAAATAAAATTAAATTTTGGTGTTTACAAAATAATAATATCATGATATATTAATTTATGTAATCGATGGGGTGTTGCCAAGCGGTTAAGGCGCTGGACTCTGACTCCAGCATGCGTGGGTTCAAATCCTACCACCCCAGCCATGAAAAAAAGCCTAATTTGTCTCGTAGACAAATTAGGCTTTTTTTCAATTAAGTGTGCCACACGGGCACGTGAAGCTGCTGGCGCAATGAAGCAATGCTACGCAGAGTGAAGTGCCTGAAGGCATGATTGGCACACTTTACTTCATATTGTGCGAAGCACAATACTTCACAGCGGCTTTTGCCGCTACTTCACTTGCCGCAAAGCGGTAAACTTCATTATTCTTGTGTATTTATGAATTATGAGGAGGTAATGGTCTTTTTTATTTCTGAAATTATAATTAAGCCATGGTTTTATACCTATCAAAGATTTGTATATATAAGGGTAACACAGTGAAAAAACTACGAAAACTGTATAGTGTATAACTAAAATAAAATCTTCATATTTACGAGTATATTAAAGAAAATAAGAATAATAAGAGGCTATAAAAAGATAATTATCTTAAATGAGCTTGTATTAAGTTGCACTGCTGGCTTTATGGAATTATAATTAATTTTGTCGCCGATCAGTGGCGGAGATGAAACAGAACAATGCGGGTGTAACTCAATGGTAGAGTTCTAGCCTTCCAAGCTAGCTACGTGGGTTCGATTCCCATCACCCGCTCCATAATATATGCACCATTAGCTCAGTTGGTAGAGCACCTGACTCTTAATCAGGGTGTCCCGGGTTCGAATCCCTGATGGTGCACCAAAAAAACACACAGTTATTGTGTGTTTTTTGTTTTACATTTCTCTAATAAAGCTTATGTAGGTCATAATCATATAGATTAATTTTTTGGTGACTCTGCATTTTTAAAACTAAATCAGGATTTTTTTAAAAAATATTTATAAAAAATCCTTGCATATTTATTAAAATGGGATTATAATTATTTTTGTTGCTGGTCACAAATGTGATTTGAAGCATAACTTAATACATGCACCATTAGCTCAGTCGGTAGAGCACCTGACTCTTAATCAGGGTGTCCCGGGTTCGAATCCCTGATGGTGCACCAAAAAAACTCATACAGTTCACTGTATGAGTTTTTTTGTTATATTAATAAAAATATCATTATTTTAGGCTATGTTTAAGAATACTGTTGATATTACCACATTTTTAAAGGAACCTCATTTGAGGTTCCTTTACGTCGTCTTATATGAATAATGTATCACAATTATTTAGTTTAATGCTTATTTTGAATGCAGACGTACAATTTCATTTTTAATCTTTTTTTTCAATTCATTTCTCTGTTCCTTATCTGGTCTTGTAGATTCATCAAACAGTTCCTCATTTGATAATTGATATACCGAGCTAATTATTGGAGTATCACCTTTTACTCTTGGATATAGATGCCAATGAATATGGGGACATCCATTTCCAAGCAGTTCATAGTTCATTTTATCAGGCTTAAATATATTGGCAACAGCCTCCGCTACTATAGACATTTCTTCAAGATGTTTAATTTTAAAAGATGATTCTAAGTTGTGTAATTCAGGACCATGCTCTTTACAAATGAAAAGAGTATATCCCCTGAATCTCTGAAACCATCCTAAAACTACATATCCAGTTTCAAGCTCCATAATAAAATATGGGTCATCCTTAATGCTTTTTTGCTGTTCACACATTTTACAACTCATTCTATTGTCTCCTATACAAATATTAATTAACTTCAGTTTTACTTTAACACTAACACCACTTGATAATATTATTTCATAATCGGAAATATATGTAAACTGAAAATGTTTATAGGTTCTCTATTTTAAATGTGTATATTTTCAACACCTATCTTAAACATAGCCTTATTTTAAAAGTAAATAATAAAAGGTTATTATACATAAAAATACATTATACATATCCTTTCTTTATATAAAATGAATTATATGGTACTATTTTTTTATAAAGTTTTTAATGTGTTTAATCATTTAAAAATTGGGTATAATTCTTAAGAAAAGAGGAGAATGGAAAATGAGAAAAAGATATTTTTTAATTATTGCAGCAATTACATGTATTTTTATTCTCTCCTCCTGTAATAAGAAGGATGATGAAAAGCTTTCTGAGGGCTCTGGCAGGGGAGCTGGAGAGAGCTTCTCAGAGGTTTATCCAGTTTATAAGGAAGAGAATATTATCAGGATTACCGCTGTAGGAGATATACTGGTTCATGAGACTCAGCTAATATCCCAGTATAACGAATTGACAGACAGTTATAATTTCACTGATAACTTTAAATATGTAGAAGGTTATATTAAGGATGGAGATCTGACTATAGCTAATCTTGAGACAACCTTAGCAGGGAAGGAGAAGGGGTATACTGGTTTTCCTACCTTTAACACTCCTGATGAAATATTAGACGCCTTAAAGAACTCTGGATTTAACCTTATTAGTGCAGCAAATAACCACATCATAGATAAAGGACTTTCTGGGCTTAAAAGGACAGCAGAGGTGGTTAAGGAAAAAGGTTTGGATTTAACAGGAATAAAAGCCAATCCTGAGGAAAAGAGCTATGTTGTTAAAGATGTAAAAGGAATAAAAATCGGTATAAGTAATTATGTATTTGAAACACAGAAGCAGGGAAATAATAGAACAATAAATTCACTTCCATTACCAAAAGAAGGAGAGACTCTTTTAGATACCTTCAACTATTCTGAGCTTAACACCTGGTATAAGGAAGTAGAGGAAAGAATATCACAAATGAAAGCTGATGGTGCAGAATTTATTGTGTTTCTCATGCACTGGGGCAATGAATACCAGAGGGAAGCTAATAGTAACCAAAAGGAAATGGCTCAAAAGCTCTGTGATTTAGGTGTTGATGTTATTATAGGGGGACATCCTCATGTGATTCAACCCATGGAATACCTTACTTCTTCCGTATCGGGAAAAATGTCCGTAGTATTTTATTCCCTGGGGAACTTTTTATCCAATCAGAGAAGAGAAAGAGTAGATAACATATATCCTGAAGATGGTATAATTGTAAATGTAGATGTGATAAAAGAGGAGGATGGGAGCTTGTCTCTTGGAGAGGTGAGCTATGTTCCTACATGGGTATATAGAGAGGAATTAGGTGATTCAAAATATTCCTACACCATTCTTCCTTTAAATGAGCTGAAGGAAGGGAACTTATTCAATATACCGGAAGATAGCGAGCTTGCAAAAGCGGAAACCTCATATGCTAATACCGTAGCTATCTTTGAAGCCTATAACAGTGTTTCTACTATAGCGCCATCAAAAAAATAGACCTTTAGAGGTCTATTTTTTTATCAATAAACAAATGCATTGAGAAGAGATGCCTTCTCCTTTACCAGTAAAGCCCAGACCTTCCTCAGTAGTAGCCTTTATGTTAATCAAAGACTTATCCACCTCTAAGGTATCCGCTATGATTGAAATCATTTTGGGGATGTAAGGAGCCATTTTGGGCTTTTGTGCAATTATTGTAGCATCGATATTTCCAAGCTCATAGCCTTCATTCTCTATGAGTTTTTTTACTTCCTTTAATAGATAAACACTAGATATATCTTTAAAATCTCCTGAGGTATCAGGAAAATGTCTTCCTATATCTCCTAAGGCTGCAGCACCAAGAAGGGCATCCATTATGGCATGCAAAAGTACATCGGCGTCAGAATGACCCAGCAATCCTTTTTCATAGGGAATATCTACCCCTCCGATTATAAGTTTTCTGTTATCTACTAATTTATGGACGTCGTAGCCCAAACCGACTCTCATTAAAAATTCAGCTCCTTTGATATTCTACAGTATTTTTTTATGATTTTTCCATTGGTGAGCTTCTTTGGATTTGCTTTTTTTAAATATATTCATAAGCTTATCCATTAGATATTTTAAGATGTTGTGAAAAAAGAATTTCTTTTTGGTTTTGGAAATAAAATCAACATAGATTACATTATTTTTCATAATCATCACCATTTAATTCTCTTATTATATTATAGCAGTTTACAAATAAATAGTTAATAGATATGGCTCCTTTAATATTATTCTTTTATATAAGTAAAATGAATATTTACAAAGGATTTTTTATATCATTATATTAGAAGCTTTATGTATTATTTAAATTATACCTAAGGGAGATGTAGAATATGAAAGGGAGAAATAAAGTGCTTCTTATGATTATTTCTGTTGTATTATTTTTAGCTTTAATTACAACAATTATCCTTGGAGAGATTAAATTTGATAGATATAATTCACTAGGCAATAATAAAAACGGGCTTAAGCCCGTTTTCTATTCTATATCTTCATAGGATGCCTCTTCTGTCTTAGAAGAGTCTTCTATTAGTCCTCTAAGAATCTTCATTTCCTTAGGGGTAACGTACCTCCATTGGCCAATGGGTAGACTTTTAAGTTTTATATTCATTATTCTTATTCTTTCTAGCTTAGTTACATTATAGCCGAGGGTCTCGCACATCCTTCGTATCTGTCTATTTAAGCCTTGAGTTAAAATGATTCTAAAAACCTTAGGTCCTTCCTTCTTTACATAGCATTTTTTGGTTACTGTGTCTAAAATTTCTACTCCATGAGACATGGCCTCTATAAAAGCTTCTGTTATAGGTTTATCCACAGTAACTATATACTCCTTTTCATGATTGTTTCTAGAGCGGAGAATCTTATTTACTATTTCGCCATCATTGGTCATTAGTATTAAGCCCTGAGAGGGTTTATCTAATCTACCTACATGGAATATTCTTTTGGGATAATTCATATAATCGATGATATTACCCTTTACAGATCTATCAGTAGTACAGGTAATCCCTACGGGTTTGTTTAGGACTATGTAGACTAGCTCCTCTTCCTTTGTTAAAAGCTTACCCTTAACCGTTACCTTATCTCCAGGGAAGACCTTATCGCCTAATACTGCCACTCTGTCATTTATTTTTACTGCCCCTGACTCTAAATATCTATCCGCTTCCCGACGAGAACAGAAGCCACTTTCTCCAATAAATTTATTTATCCTTATACCCTGAGAAGTGGTTTGATCAACCATATTTGAGGGCTTGCTATCTCTTTTGTTCATGAATTCTTTCCTTCCTGCTTATTTGTTTTTGTATTCCTTACCTGCGTTGTTTATGCTTGTGGGTATTTTTTTCTCTTTTAAATAGTTTCTGCTTTCGTTGAGAGTGCCATATTCTAATTCTTCACCAGAAATAATTATAGTCATTTCTTTATCGGAGCTTAATAGCTCATTTTTCTCTAAAACCTCAAAAAAGCTTATAAGACCTTTATCTATACTTTTATTCTTTAAATGAACGGAGGAAATTATTCCTCTTAGCTTTTGATTAGGAGCTGTAGTTTCAATAATTCTATTGAGTTTATTAACGGTGATGGTGTATTTGCTGTTATGTTCAATGACAATGGTGCTTTTAGGAATGCTGTAATAAATAGTAAAGGATATTGCAGCAACAGTTAATGCTAAAATAATCAAAGCTATTAAGCCTTTATAATCTGATAGAGTCTTTTTCTTAGTACCTACAGCTATAGCTCCTATTGGAGTCTTATCCGTAGGTTTTATATTTATAAACTCCCCATAGGAGGTTAGTATAATACTGCTTCCTTTGCTTTCAGAAAGGACAAGTCCTCTTATTTCACCTGCTATGGTAAGGGCTTTGGTGTCTAAAACAGTTTCGTTAGCCTCAGCAATGCTTAAATAATCCTGAAGACCTTTGTAAGCCTCATTACCTGCAATAATAGTGTAAGCTATTATATAGCTGCTCCATTTTTCTAAATATCTTTTAGAATAGCCAGCGATCTTTGCGAGCTTGTTGATATTAATTCTTCGTATACTGAAAAACTCCTTGCTAAGTACAGGAGAGTTATTTATATTAATAGCTATATTTAATAGCTGATTCTTTTCCTTAAGGCTTGGAAGCAATGAGGTTAAATCCTTAAGGACAACCCCATAGAGCTTTAGCTCTCGAATAAATAGGGTTATTTCCTTTCCTCTTCCTTCCCTTAGCTTTTCACTCACAACCTCTATAACATTGTTATAGGAAAAAGCATATTTATTTTTGTTTAATATAAAGTCATAGTTCATAGGTTCCCCCTCAAAATTAAATCCCTAAATATATTATAAGACTTATTCGATCTTTTTTACATATAAAGAGTGAGATTTTCCGATAATAAAAACTATAGCATATAAAGGGGTGTTCCGATGAAAAGATTTATGATTATATTATCTTTGGTTTTTAGTATGCTCTTCCTTGGCTTCAGTTTTTCTGAAGCTTCCCCTAAGAAAAGGTGTTTAGTGAGTCAAGTAGAGACGGAAGTCCTTGAAAAGAAAATACCTTATTTGAAAAGTCAATTAAATATTCCTGTAGTAAAAATTCCAGGAAATAATGAGCTAGCAAATAAAATTAACAAAGGCTTTAAGGAAGAGGCACTGAGCTTCAGAAATCAGGTAGAGTTAGAGGCTAAAAGAGCCTATGAGGAGCTTACTAAGGCTGGAGTTCAGGTGTCTCCTTACGAAGCTAAAAGCTTATTTGAGGTTCATAATCTCAAAGACTACCTAAGCCTCACAATCACTTACTATCAATACACTGGAGGAGCACATGGAATTTCACAGGTGATTTCTCATAACTATGATTTAGTCTCTGGGAATAGATTAGAGCTTAAGGATATTTTCAAAGAAGGGTACAATTATCAGGAGGTAATTAATAAATTTATTAAAGAGGCCATAGCACAAAAGCCTGAAGAATACTTTCCTGATGCCTTTCAGGGGATAACGGAAAATCAAAACTTTTATATTGGAAGAGAAGGTATAACTATTTATTTTCAAAACTATGAAATTGCTCCTTATGCCGCAGGTAATCCTGAATTTTTAATACCTTATAGTATTATTAGAGAAGGCTTAAATATAAACATACAATGAAAATTAGGGAGAATAGTTAATTCTCCTTTTTATATGGGTTTTTTAATGATATATTATCCATATGAAAGTAAATTATCATTAGAATTTATTTGCCACAAGGAGATACTTTTATGAATATAAAGGATATAATAAATAAACAAAAAGAGTATTTTAATACAGGAAAAACAAAGGATATCTCTTTCAGACTGGAAATGCTTACTAGGCTCAAAAGGGCAATTAAAAATCATGAGGATGAGGTATTTGAGGCTCTCAGAAAGGATTTGAACAAGCCCGAGGCTGAAACCATGACCACAGAACTGGGCTTATGCTATGAGGAGATAGATTATTTTAGAAAACATCTAAAGGCCCTAGCAAAGCCTAAAAGAGTCAGGACTCCTATATATAGCTGGCCTGCAAAAAGCTATATCTATAAGGAGCCTTATGGAGTGGTTTTAATAATTGGTCCCTTTAATTATCCTTTTCAGCTAAATATTTCTCCTCTGATAGGCGCCATCGCTGCGGGAAATTGTGCTTTAATTAAGCCTTCAAAGTCCTCCAAGGCTACAACTCTATGCATAATGAAGATAGTTGAAGAGGCCTTTTCTGAGGAGTATGTTAAAGTGATAGAACCCTTTGGTGGTAGAGAAGAGATGACAGCGATTTTGAAGGAAAGGTATGATTATATCTTCTTCACAGGAAGCGTTGCTGTAGGAAAGGTGATAATGGAGGCAGCATCTAAGCATCTTACTCCTGTAACCCTAGAGCTTGGGGGGAAGAGCCCAGCTCTTATAGATAAAAACTGCGATCTAAAAAAAGCTGCCAAGAGAATAGCCTGGGGGAAATTTATAAATGCAGGACAAACCTGTATAGCGCCGGACTATGTACTAGTGCCACCGGAGCATAAGGATGAATTTATAGGTTATTTAAGAGAATTTACGGAAGAATTTTATGGCAGTGACCCAATGATTAGTCCTGATTATCCAAAGATAATCGATGAAAGGCAGTTTGATACACTTGTGGGCTATCTTTCACAGGGAAACATAGCTATGGGAGGTAATTACAATCGTGAGAAGCTCTACATAGCCCCTACAGTGTTAACAGACGTAGCAGTATATTCTGAAGTTATGTCAGATGTAGCTGTAGCATCTGAAGGGAAGTCGGCTTCATATAGAACTGCTGAGGTGATGACAGAGGAGATTTTTGGTCCTATACTTCCTGTGATAGAGTATAATACCCTGGAGGAAGCCATTGCCTTTATAAACTCCAGAGAAAAACCCTTAGCCTTATACTTCTTCACTAATGAGGATGGAAATGCTGAGAGGGTTCTCAGAGAAACCTCCTCAGGGGGAGGCTGTATAAATGATACCATAATGCATGTTGCTTCTAACAAACTTCCCTTTGGAGGGGTAGGAAACAGTGGAATGGGAAGCTATCATGGAGAATATAGCTTCAAAACCTTCACCCATGAGAGGGGAATAGTTAAACAGAGCAATATCTTTGATCTTAAGCTGAAATACCCTCCATATAAGGATAAAATAAAGCTGTATAAGAAGATATTTAAATAAGCTAATATAATATATATAAATAAGACCAAGGCTGCTTGTGAGTTTTACTCCTAAGGAGCCTTGGTCTTATTTTTGCAGCTAATACTTCTCCTTATAGGATATTTTATTCTTAGTAGGAATATATATCTGAGAATTCTATATTTATTTTGTCGACTTTATTTGAAGTAGGAATAAGCTTGTCATAAAGAGATGATTCTTCCATTTCTGTACATCTAGCAGGAAGATTTATTATAAAGCTTGATCCCTGTCCATATACGCTTTCTGCTACAATAGTTCCTTCATGGAGCTCTACTAATGATTTTACCAGTGAAAGGCCTATACCAGAGCCTTCTCTTTTTCTCGATAATGACTTATCAACCTGGGCAAAGCGATCGAAAATTACCTCCAGTTTATTTTCTGGAATACCTATACCAGAATCTTTTACTACAATTTCTATATCATCCTCTACTTCTCTCATAATCACTTCTATTGTTCCACCCCTTGGAGTGAATTTTATTGCATTAGACAAAAGATTTAAGATGATCCTCTCTATCTTTTCCTGGTCAAAGGACATTATCTTTTCCTCAATTTCCGTATCAAAAATAATTGTTATCCCTTGAGTCTCTCCGTAGCTCACTACTGATTGTACAATCTCCTCTACCACGTAAACTATGTCATCGTTGGTTATGTCCATCTGAAGATATTTTCCATCTATCTTGGTAATGTCAATTATATTATTAATAAGGCGTATCAGTCTTAAGCAGTTTTGGTTCATGATGGGAAGGTATTTTGATAAGCCAGAATCGTTGGTATTTAAGCTCTTAAGGAGCTGTACGCTGGTCCAAATTACATTTAGCGGAGTTTTTAGCTCGTGGGAAATGTTGGAGAAAAATTCTGTCTTCAACATATCCATTTCCATAACCCTATTAATATCATCAGTTAAATCTGCCATCTTCTTGGTAGTGGAATTAATTCTGTTATTAAGCTCGTAATTTTCACGATAATATTCCTTGAGAGAAAGAAGGGTTCTTACTCTAGCTAAAAGCTCAGTTTTTTCTGCAGGCTTGATTAAATAATCATTGGCTCCTGCCTGGAAGGATAATATAAGCTCCTCTGATTTTATACTGGAGGTGAGCATTAAAATAGGAAGCTCGTTAGGGGATTTTACTTCTCTTATATAGGTACATAGGTCAATTCCAGAAATATCAGGAATAAATAGATTGATTAATACTAAATCTATATCTTCTATATTATCTATTATGCTCATTGCTTCTCTTCCCTTAGATACGCTTATAACGTGGTAGCCTTCCGCTGCAAGATGATTTTCTATCAACCTCCCAGCAGCTATGTCATTATCTATTATGAGTATTTTATGGCTTATATTAGTGCTTTCAAAAGAAATTGCTGCTTCTTCCATTACAACATAGCTTTCTATTAGAGACTGAAAGGCAGCGCTGTTAGAGGATGGAGAACCTTCAGGTTTATCCGCCGCTTTAGGAAGGGTAAGGGTGAAGGAAGTTCCATTTCCAAGGGTAGAAAAAACCTCTATAGTACCTTCATGAAGCTCTATTAGCTTCTTAGTGAGATGGAGGCTTAAGTTTGAAAAGGCAGCGTCCTCTTTATCTTTAATGCTGTACAAATTAAATAAGTTATTAAGCTTCCAAAAAGGAAGTCCGCTTCCAGTGTCCTCTATAATTATCTCTATTATTTCTTCTTTTTCTTTTCCTGAGATGGTAACAGTTCCAGTGGAAAGAGTCTTTATAGATGCTTCAATTATATTGGTAAAAATCTGTTGAAGTCTATTTATATCCCCGTGGACCATTGGGAAGCCGTCGGGAAGATTGTTTATTATATTTACTTTCTTATCCTCTAAGGAGCTTTCTTCAATGAGAATAATTATATCTAAAAGCTGCTTTATATTAACAGAATTCTTATCAAGAATTATTCCGTCATTATTCAGCCTTGAATAATCGGAAAGCTCATCTATAAGATGAGATAGCTGAATGGCACTATAATTTATAAGTCTTGTATTAAGAAGCTGTTCGGAGCTCAAAGGAGTGCTATCGGATACTATGGCTTCTGTAAGTCCTATAATGCTGATCATGGGAGACTTCAACTCCTTTGCTATATGGCTTAAAAACTCATCCTTTAAAAGGTTGTTTCTTTTAAGCTGTTCTCCAAGTCTTTCGTTATTTTTTGAGCTTTCTATGTTTCTAACAGCCATTAGATAGGTTACACTTAGTAAAAATATAAGGATAGCTAAATACATAAAATAGCTACTATAATTATAAAAATATTTAGATACAATATCAGCAACGGCTGTGGTGAGGAATATTAAAGAGATAGCTCCTGGATAAAGGTTATTCTTTTCTTTGAAGGAGGATATAATAGCCCTGAAAGCAATAACAGAAAGAGTAAGAATAGTAATAAGCAAATAGGAAATAAACAAATATGAATAGAATTTTATAGGAGAAATAATTATTAAACAGCTATATATCCATAGAAAAAGTCTGTTAAACCTAATGAGTTTCTTAGATAACAGCCTAGGATATAGTTCGTTTATATACATAATAAAAAAGCTTATGTGAGTAAAAGCTGTAAGGCAGTACAAAATAACATTTGTTCTCCAGTGGAATACCCTCAATATATTATCGAAAACAACCTGTCCTGTCATAAAAAATCTCATTATTATAATCATAGAGAATAAGCCAAGGTATAAAGAATTCTTCTCAATCCTTCTTTTTTTATATATAGTTAGATGATAAATAATATGCATCATTGAGCTGCCTAAAATCAGGCCGAAAAGTAGCATTAAGATTGGATCATCAGCAGTAATCAGGTGTATATCCAATGGTATAAATTTACCTATAAGTCCTAAGGTATCTCTATACAACTGATAATATTTTCCTCCTACTAATATTTCGTAGGAGGAAGAGTTGCTTAAATCTGCACCTGTTCCATTAAGATTGTCTAAGATAAAGGACATAAATAACAGTACTATTGTTGATGATAAAAAGAAAAAAATATGCTTCCTATATCTAATTAACTTTAATCTCATATTACCCACCCCATAAAAATCACCCCGATAGTATTAGGTCTGTATATACATAAGGTTAATTTTAACATAAAAGTATTTATTTTGTATACTATCAATGTATATTAGTGAAAGAACATTGGATTACTCACCGAAAAAGGGAAATAGGCATATTATAGACCATAGTATTTTGTGGAGTGAAGTTCTTTGCTGTATGCTTTGATACTAGCTGGAGGAAAAGGGACTCGGTTATATCCTTTATCAAGAAGCGATACCCCTAAGCAATTTTTAAAGCTGGTAAATAATAAAAGTTTTTTGGTAAATACCGTAGAAAGGATTGAGACGTTAGTAGAAAAGAATAATATTTATATAGTCACCAATAAGGATTATGTAGAGAAGATTAAAGAAGAGCTGCCTTCTATACCTGAGGGTAATATATTTGTTGAACCCGCTAATAAAGAAACCGCCACCTGTATAGGTCTTTCTGCCTGTAAGCTTCTAAAAAAGGATAAGGATGCAGTTCTCATGGTGCTCCCCTCGGATCATTATATTGAGGGGGAAAAAATATATTCAGATACCCTGCTCCAGGGAGTTGAAATTGCAGATAGAAGGAGGGGGATTGTGACCTTGGGCATAGAGCCATCCTCTCCGGAAACAGGCTATGGCTATATAGAAATGGGTGAAAGGGTTCAGGGGAATATTGCTACCTATAGAGTGGCACGTTTTACTGAGAAGCCAAATTTAGAAGTAGCCAAGGATTTTTTGATAAAGGGTACCTATCTATGGAACAGTGGTATGTTTATCTTTAGAGCAGATGTAATCCTTCGAGAATTTGAAAAATATCTTCCTAAGATATATAAAAGTCTTCTGGAGATATATCAAAATATAGACACCCCCTTAGAAAAACAGACTATAGATGAGCAGTATAGGCTTATTGATGGGATATCTATTGATTTTGGTATAATGCAGAAAACCAGAAAGGCTTTTGTAATTAAGGGAGATTTTATTTGGGATGATATAGGAAGCTTTTCAGCCCTAAGCAAATTTTTAAACAGGCAGAAGGGGAATTATGTTTGGGATAATGTATTTTTAGATCAGAGTGAAAATTGCTATGTCTTTGGGTCTAAGGAGAATTTGATTATTGGATTTGGTATAAAGGATCTGGTGATTGTAAATGCGCGAGATGTAATACTCATTATGGATAAAGGTAAGGATCAGGAAATTAAGCATTTAATCAATGAATTGAGCGAGCTTTCAGAATATAAAAGATATATATGATGGCTACAAAATATATAAATTTATTTAGAAATTAGTTGTTGACAGGAAAAAAGACCTTAATTATAATAATAGAGGTTGAGATACTTTCAGGCATAAGGGAGTAGCTTACAGGTGTTTACACCTGTTGCAGAGTCAACATGCTGATGTTTACATCTGGCTTTGTATTTAAAGCGAGACTTATGTATAACGAAGGGTTGCGTTATACATAAGTCTCTTTTTCGTATTAACTATTTGGGGGGATTATCGTGGGGATAGGAAGTCTTTTAGTTATTTCATTAGGGTTAGCTACCGATGCTTCGGCAGTAGCAATTTCATTAGGTCTTAAGAGCTGTAGGGAAAGTAGGAGTGAGACTGCATTAAAATCTGGTCTGTATTTTGGGGTTTTCCAAGGGTTAATGCCACTGATAGGATGGATATTAGGTAAAGGCTTTTCTTCATACATAGAAGGGATAGATCATTGGATTGCTTTTACTGTCCTTGCTATATTAGGGGGCAAGCTCATTGTTGATTCCTTTAAAGAAGATGAAGAGTTAGGATGTATAACCTCCTTCAGCAGAAAGCTTTATCTATCCTTGGCTGTTGCAACCAGTATCGATGCTTTAGCCTTAGGTATAACCTTAGCCTTTCTCCAAGTTAATATCCTCTGGGCTGCAGTTATCATTGGACTAGTAACCTTTACCATGAGTTTTTTGGCTGTTATTCTAGGAGAGAAGCTTGGAAACTTAGTTAAAGAAAAAGCAACAATTCTCGGTGGGGTGTTATTAATTGTTATTGCTTGTAAAATACTATTAGAGCATTTAGGCCTGGATGAAGTTTTGTTAAATTTTTTCATAAATAAATAATAATAAAAAAGATTTTATGTTATAATTTAATAATGATATGGTAAATAATTATAGTGATTGATAATATTATGATATAATTAACTAAATAGAATTGTAGAAGAGTTAACAATATAGTTGTTACTTTAATAACACTTCAGGATAATTATATTGTAAATTACTTATTCAAAATTTACTTTTTATAAATAGGCGTATCACAGCCAAGGTAATATATAGGAAGAGGTGTTTTATATGGATAAGAAAAAAAATGTTTCTATGGCCGTTATTAAAAGACTTCCTAAATACCAGAGGTATTTAATGGACTTACTTAAAAATGACGTTGATAGAATTTCCTCTAAGGAGCTCAGTGAAAAGATAGGTTTTACTGCTTCACAGATAAGGCAGGATTTAAACTGCTTTGGAGACTTTGGTCAGCAGGGTTATGGTTATAATGTTAAGGATCTTTATAACCAGATTAGTGCTATACTAGGTCTTAACAAGGAATATGACTACATAATTGTTGGTGCTGGAAACTTAGGTCAGGCTATTGCTAATTACACAAGATTTGAAAAGCTTGGGTTTAATTTAAAGGGTATTTATGATGCTAATCCAAAGCTTGTAGGCATAAGAATCAGAGATATTGAAATAAGCGACATCGACGATTTACCAGAGTTTTTAGAGGGGAATTCCGTAGATATAGGAGTAATATGTGTTCCTCAGACTAACGCTCAAAAGGTATGTGACATGATGGTAAAGGGAGGGATAAAAGGTATCTGGAACTTTGCTCCTGTAGACCTTTCAGCTCCTAATGAAGTGACCATTGAAAATGTTCATCTTAGCGAGAGTTTGTTGACACTGATATATCTTCTTAATGAAAATAATTAATCTCGCAATATATTTTTATAAAAATTATGACTTGTAAAATAAACCATAATTATTAGAATATTATATTGCAAAAAAATTAACAAAGTTATATAATGATAATTGAGGCTTCAAGCTTTGATTATCATTTTTTTTTCTCTATAGAATTGTTAAGTGGTATATTTTTAAATTTACAAGGAGTAAATTGTAATAATATGTCGCTAAGGCTTCTTGAATTTAGATATAATACATTTAAACATTGTTAAAATTTATACGATTTATTGAAAAGGACAAGTTACTAATAGTGTTTTACTAAAGCTTATTCTTAAGAAGTAGTAGAACATAATTTATACACTTATTAAGGGTTGATAATTTAATGATATTTAAGGAGGAAACTGAATGGAACTTAATAATGTATTATTTGAAAAAGAAGGAAATATCGCTACAGTCACTATTAATAGACCCAAGGCTTTAAATGCCTTAAATAGTGAGACCTTAGTAGAATTAAACTCTGTGCTGGACCTATTAGAAGAGGACGACAGTATATATGCTGTTATTTTAACTGGGGCTGGTGAAAAGGCTTTCGTTGCTGGAGCAGATATTACAGAAATGAAGGATCTCACTGTGCAGGAAGGCAGAAGGTTCTCTATTCTTGGAAATAAAGTTTTCAGAAGATTAGAAACCTTAGAAAAGCCAGTGATAGCTGCTATAGGTGGCTTTGCTCTGGGAGGAGGCTGTGAATTATCCCTTTCCTGTGACATAAGAATAGCTTCTGAAAAGGCTAAATTTGGACAACCAGAAGTTGGTCTTGGAATCACTCCTGGCTTTGGTGGAACCCAGCGTTTAGCAAGAGTGGTTGGCCTTGGTATGGCAAAAGAATTAATCTATACTGGTAAGGTTATCAAGGCTGATGAAGCTTTAAGAATTGGCCTTGTTAATAAAATTGTGGCTCCAGAAAGCTTAATGGAAGAGGCTAAGGCTCTTGCTTTAACCATAGCTAAACAAGCACCTATTGCTGTAAAGCTCAGTAAAGCTGCAATAAATAGAGGGATGCAGATGGATATGGATACTGCTATAAGCTATGAGGCAGAGGTCTTTGGAGAATGCTTTTCCTCACAGGATCAAAAGGAAGGAATGACTGCTTTTGTAGAAAAGAGAGCAGAAAAGAACTTTCAAAATAAATAGCATTATATATTAGGGGGTATAATAAATGGAATTTGGTTTATCCAAGGAGCAAGAACTTATAAAACAGTTAGTAAGGGAATTTGCACAGAATGAAGTTGCGCCAATTGCAGGAGAAATCGATGAAACAGAAAGATTTCCTCTGGAAAATATAGAAAAAATGGCTAAGTATGGCCTTATGGGTATTCCTTTCTCTAAGGAGTATGGTGGTGCTGGTGGGGATTATTTGTCCTACATACTTGCCGTAGAGGAGCTTTCAAAGGCTTGTGGAACTACAGGAGTTATCCTTTCTGCACATGTATCCTTGTGTGCTGCAGTGGTTGAAGCCTTCGGCACTCCAGCTCAGAAGGAAAAATATCTTCCTCCTCTAGCTAAGGGAGAAAAGCTTGGTGCCTTTGGTCTTACTGAACCAAATGCTGGTACAGATGCTGCAGGGCAGCAGACAGTGGCAAGACTTGAAGGAGACCATTATGTGCTTAATGGTTCAAAAATATTTATTACCAATGGTGGATATGCAGATACCTTTATTATCTTTGCAATGACAGACCGCTCCAAGGGAACAAAAGGGATAAGTGCCTTCATAGTAGAAAAGAGCTTCCCTGGCTTCTCCATAGGAAAGATAGAGAATAAGCTTGGTATAAGAGCATCTTCTACAGCAGAGCTCATCATGGAAAACTGCATAGTTCCTAAAGAAAATCTCTTAGGACAAGAAGGCAAAGGCTTTGGTATAGCTATGAAAACTCTCGATGGAGGTAGAATAGGTATAGCAGCTCAAGCCTTAGGTATAGCTGAGGGTGCTTTAGAGGAAGCAGTTAAGTACATGAAGGAAAGAAAGCAGTTTGGAAAGCCGCTTTCAGCCTTCCAGGGACTACAGTGGATGATAGCAGATATGGACGTTAAGATAGAAGCAGCTAGATATTTAGTGTACAAGGCTGCCTGGAATAAAATGCATAAGCTTCCTTACAGCACTGAAGCTGCAAGAGCTAAGTTGTTTGCTTCTGAAGTAGCTATGGAGGTTACTACAAAGGCAGTTCAGATCTTTGGTGGCTATGGCTATACTAAGGATTATCCTGTAGAAAGAATGATGAGAGATGCGAAGATAACAGAAATCTATGAGGGTACCTCACAGGTTCAAAAAATGGTTATCGCTGGCAATGCTTTAAAATAAGGGGGCAGTGTAATGAATATCATAGTTTGTGTTAAACAAGTACCTGATACAGCAATAGTAAAAATTGATCCTAAGACGGGTACATTAATAAGAGAAGGTGTACCTTCAATAATAAACCCTGAGGACAAGCATGCTTTAGAAGAAGCACTTGCTCTTAAAGATAAATATGGAGCTCATGTAACAGTGATAAGCATGGGACCACTTCAGGCTAAGGATGCTTTAAGAGAAGCACTTTCCATGGGGGCTGATGAAGCTATACTCATAACAGACAGAGCCTTTGCTGGTGCCGATACTCTAGCTACTTCAAAAGCATTAGCTGGAGCTATTAGAACCTTAGGAGATTTTGACATAATATTTGCAGGAAGACAAGCGATTGATGGAGATACTGCTCAGGTTGGTCCTGAACTAGCTGAGCATTTAGACCTGCCACAGGTTACCTACGTGCAGGAAGTAAAGGTAGAAGGAGATTACCTTCTTATAAATAGAGCTTTAGAGGATGGTTATGAAATATTAAAAGTAAATAAGCCTGTAGTTTTAACAGCTATCAAGGAATTAAATGAGCCAAGATACATGCATGCAGCCTTAATATTCGAATCTGCTAACAAGGAAATCAGAATAATGACTGCCGATGAAATGGATGTAGACAAGAAAGAGCTTGGACTTTCAGGATCACCTACCAAGGTTAAAAAATCCATGACTAAGGAAGCTAAAGGTCAGGGTGAGATAGTAAATCTTCCACCACAGGAAGCTGCAAGCTATCTGCTTAAAAAAATGAAAGAAAGGCACTACATCTAGCTAAGAGGGGGTAAAAATAATGAATATTGCTGATTACAAGGGCGTATGGGTTTTTGCAGAGCAGAGAGAAGGTAAGCTTCAAAAGGTTTCCCTGGAGCTCTTAGGAGAAGGTAAAAAGATAGCTGATAAGCTTGGTGTTAAGTTAACAGCACTTTTATTAGGTGAAAATATAGAAGCTTTAGCAAAGGAACTGGCAGCACATGGTGCCGATGAGGTTTTAGTGGCAGATCATCCACTACTTGCCCGTTATACTACAGACGGTTATACTAAAGTTATAAGTGATTTAGCTACAGAAAGAAAACCAGAAGTTATGTTTATTGGAGCAACCTTTATAGGAAGAGATTTAGGTCCTAGAGTTGCAGCAAAATTAGGGACAGGATTAACAGCAGACTGTACTTCCTTAGATGTAGATCCTGATACAAAGTTCTTGCTTGCAACTAGACCTGCCTTTGGTGGAAACCTTATGGCAACGATAGCCTGTGAGGCTCACAGACCGCAGATGGCTACTGTAAGACCAGGAGTTTTTGAAAAGAATAGTACTCCTGCTCATGAAGCTTCCATTGAAAAGGTAGAGGTTAATTTAAAGCCTGAAGACATTAGAACTGAAATTGTTGAGGTTCATAAGGAGCATAAGGAAATAGCCGATATTGCTGATGCTAATATAATAGTTTCCGGTGGTAGAGGAGTAGGTGCAAAAGAGAACTTCAAGCTTTTAGAGGATTTAGCTGAGGCTTTGGGAGGAACTGTTGGAGCTTCCAGAGCAGCGGTAGACAGCGGTTGGAGAGAAAAGGATTATCAGGTTGGACAAACAGGAAAGACTGTAAGACCTACTATATACATTGCATGTGGTATTTCTGGAGCTATACAGCATTTAGCTGGTATGCAGGATTCAGATTACATTATTGCTATCAATAAGGATGAAAGTGCGCCTATCATGAAGGCCGCGGATTTAGCTATCGTTGGAGATTTAAATAAGGTAATTCCTGAAATTATTGCTCAGGCTAAGGCCATGAAAGAAGATAATTAATATAGGAGGGATTTTTAATGGAAAAGATATTTGTATTAGGTGCTGGTACCATGGGAGCAGGTATAGCTCAAGCTTTTGCACAAAAGGGCTATGAGGTTATCCTGAGGGATATCAAGGACGAATTTGTAGACAGAGGACTTGCAGGAATAGGAAAAGGTCTTGGCAAATTAGTTGCTAAGGGCAAGATTACTGAGGAGGATAAGGAAGCGATACTATCCAGAATTTCAGGAACTACTGATCTTAACCTTGCTGCTGACTGCGATCTAGTAGTTGAGGCTGCAGTAGAGAATATGAAGATTAAAAAAGAAATCTTTGCTGAGCTAGATAAGATTTGTGAAGAGAAAACTATATTAGCTACAAATACTTCATCCCTATCCATAACTGAGGTAGCAGCAGCTACTATGAGACCAGATAAGGTTATTGGAATGCATTTCTTCAATCCTGCACAGGTTATGAAGCTTGTGGAGATAATTAAGGGAATGGCAACCTCTCAGGAAACCTTTGACAAGGTAAAGGAAGTTTCTGTAGCTATAGGTAAGGATCCTGTTGAGGTAGCTGAGGCTCCTGGTTTTGTAGTTAATAGAATACTTATTCCTATGATTAATGAAGCCTTCGGAATAATGGCAGAGGGACTAGCTAGCCCAGAGGATATCGATAAGGCAATGATGCTGGGTGCCAATCATCCTATGGGACCACTAGCACTAGGAGATTTAGTTGGTCTTGATGTTTGTCTTGCTATAATGGATGTTCTTTACAGTGAAACTGGAGATAGCAAATACAGGGCACACAGCCTTATGAGAAAATATGTTAGAGCAAACTGGCTCGGAAGAAAAACCAAAAAAGGTGTTTTCGATTATAGCAAATAATTTGTAGTTAAAAAGAACCGGCATATACACTGTCGGTTCTTTGTTTATAGCGTACTTATATTTGAGCCTGTTCTTTATAGTAGCTGTAAATAAAAATATAAACTCATAAATAATAGAGGGGATTTTAATATAAATATATATTTTAAGAGGAGAAATTTTTTTACTATAGAAATAGTTCCTTTATAAATGTATAAAACTACAAAATCTTATTAAATTTGTTTTTTTTATTAGTAAAAAATTTGTGAAAAAATTGTCTTGATGTGATAAAATAAATTGTGAGAATTTTTGCAAATGAATAATATTAGGGGGAAATGAGATGTATAAGATTTTAAGTAAGAGGCTTCTTGCTAATAACATTTATCTCATGGATGTTGAGGCACCCAGGGTAGCTAGATCCTGTCATCCAGGGCAGTTTGTAATAGTTAAGCTTGATGAGAGGGGAGAGAGAGTTCCGCTTACTATCTGTGATTATGATGGTGAGAGAGGCTCAGTAACTATAGTATTTCAAACACTTGGAAATTCTACTAAGCAGATGGCGATTTTAAATGAGGGAGATTATTTCCAGGACTTTGTGGGTCCTTTAGGAAGACCTTCAGAAATGGTAGAGGAATCCTTAGAGGAATTAAAGAATAAAAAAATGATATTCATTGCAGGGGGAGTAGGAACGGCTCCTGTATATCCTCAGGTTAAGTGGCTTCACGAGAGAGGGATTTCCTGTGATGTTATAGTAGGGGCAAAAAATAAGGAGCTTGTTATCCTTGAAGAAGAGATGAGGGCTGTAGCTGGTAACCTCTACATCGCAACGGATGATGGTTCCTATGGTTTTAAGGGAATGGTAACGGAAAAGCTTAAGAATCTTGTAATTAATGAAGGCAAGCACTATGACCTAGCTATTGCTATAGGACCAATGATAATGATGAAATTTGTATGTCTTTTAACCAAAGAGCTTAATATACCTACCATAGTAAGCTTAAACCCCATAATGGTAGATGGCACAGGGATGTGCGGTGCCTGCAGGGTTACTGTAGGGGATGAGGTTAAGTTTGCTTGTGTAGATGGACCGGAATTTGATGGTCATTTAGTAAAATTTGATGAGGCTATGAGAAGGCAGGCCATGTATAAGAGTGAGGAAGGCAGGGCTATCCTTAAAGAGGAAGAAGGGGACACCCACCATCACGGTGGTTGTGGCTGCGGAGGTGAAGAGTAATGGATAGAATGAAAAGGATACCTATTAGTGAACAGGCGCCCGAGAAAAGAGCTAGAAACTTTGAAGAGGTTTGTCTTGGCTATACTCCTGAGGAAGCCATGGCTGAAGCAGCAAGATGCTTGAATTGTAAAAAGCCCCTCTGCGTTACTCAGTGTCCTGTGACTATAGGAATACCTGAATTCATACAGCAGGTGAAGAATGGAGAATTTGAAGCTGCTGCAAAGACTATTGCCAGAGATAGTGCTCTACCTGCTGTTTGTGGAAGAGTTTGCCCTCAGGAAAGCCAGTGCGAGGGGAAATGTGTCCTTGGGATTAAGGGAGAGGCCGTAGCTATTGGAAAGCTTGAGAGATTTGTAGCGGACTGGAGCAGAGAGAATAACATAGACCTTTCTGAGAAGCAGGAGTCAAAGGGTGTGAAGGTAGCAGTTATAGGCAGCGGACCTGCAGGGCTTACCTGCGCTGGAGACTTGGCAAAGAAGGGCTATGATGTAACCATCTTTGAAGCTCTTCACGAGCCAGGTGGAGTTCTTGTCTACGGTATTCCTGAATTCAGACTTCCTAAGGATACAGTAGTTAAGCATGAGGTAGAGAATGTTAAAAAGCTCGGTGTTAAGATAGAAACCAATGTAATAGTTGGAAGGACTGTAACTATCGATGAGCTTCTTCAAGAGGAAGGCTTTAAGGCTGTGTTTATAGGTTCAGGAGCTGGGCTACCAAAGTTTATGGGAATACCAGGAGAGAATTCCAATGGGGTATTTTCTGCTAATGAATTCCTTACAAGAAGCAACCTCATGAAGGCCTTTAAGGAGGATTATTCCACTCCTATAAAGCTTGGAAAGAAAGCAGCTATAGTTGGAGGAGGAAATGTGGCCATGGATGCCGCTAGAACTGCCCTCCGCCTTGGAGCAGAATCCCATATCGTATACAGGAGAAGTGAAGCTGAGCTTCCTGCAAGAATAGAGGAGGTACACCATGCCAAGGAGGAAGGGGTTATCTTCGACACCCTCGTTAATCCTATTGAAATTCTTCAGGATGAAAATGGCTGGGTTAAGGGAATGAAGTGTATTAGAATGGAACTGGGAGCACCAGATGCTTCAGGAAGAAGAAGACCTGTAGAGGTTGCTGGCTCAGAGTTTATCATGGAAGTGGATACTGTAATTATGTCCCTGGGGACCTCTCCAAATCCACTTATATCCTCCACTACTAAAGGCTTGGATACTAATAAATGGAGATGTATAGTAGCCGATGAAGAAACGGGTCTTACCTCCAGAGAAGGTGTTTATGCCGGAGGGGATGCTGTTACTGGAGCAGCTACAGTAATCCTTGCTATGGGTGCTGGTAAGAAGGCTGCTGAGGCTATAGATAATTATATTGCCGTAAGTAAATAGAGCGTTCAATAATAGAAATAATTTTGCTCCAGCTATTAGGTAGTTACTACTATTTAATAGCTGGAGTATTTTTATCCAAAAAGTCTGTTCTCTTTTTTAATAAATTAATCTATAATGAGATTAATATTGCTGTGGTAGCAGAAACTTTAGAAGAAATTATTGAAAAAGAAAGAAGCAGGTGATAAATATGGATTATAAAATTGTAGAAGCAATACCAGAAGGAGTTGTAATAAGAGGAGTTAAGAATTTTGAGCTTCCTCATATTTTTGATTGTGGCCAGTGCTTTAGATGGGAAAGACAGCAAAATGGAAATTACATAGGAGTGGCCCGTGGAAGAGTGATAGAGCTGGAAAAGCAGGGAGAGGACGTTATTATTTATAACACTACCCTGGAGGATTTTAGCGGGATATGGGAGCAGTATTTTGACCTTCAGAGAGATTACGGTAAGATAAAAGAAGAGCTTTCAGAGGATCCTCTGCTCCATAAGGCTGTGGAATATGGTCATGGAATAAGGCTACTGCAGCAGGATCCCTTTGAAATAACCCTTTCCTTTATTATATCCGCAAGAAACAGTATACCGGTGATTATGAAAACCATAAAAAGAATCAGTGAAGCTTATGGTAAGCCCATAGAATACAAAGGAAATACCTATTATGCTTTTCCAACCCCAGAGGAGCTTAAGGGACTAGGAGCTGAAGCCTTCGAAGCCTGTGGTGCTTCCTTTAGAAGCAAATATTTAAGTGATACGGTAGCAAAGGTGAACATGGTAATCGATGAGATAAAGGCAAGAGAAAATTCAGAGGGACAGTTTTTAGAGAACCCTGTAGAGCTGCAGGAGCTATTAGCTTATGACTTGAATGCCATTAAGGCTCTCGATGCCGATGCTTGCCATATAGCTCTGCAGAATTTCTCTGGAATTGGACCTAAGGTTGCTGATTGTATAATGTTATTTTCCATGGGGAAATATTCAGCCTTCCCAGTAGATGTGTGGGTGAAGAGAGCCATGCAGCATTTTTATTTAGCACCAGATGTTTCACTGCCTAAGATGCGAATTTTTGCTAGAGAAAAGTTCGGAGAGCTTTCAGGCTTTGCTCAGCAATATTTGTTCTATTATGCCAGGGAGAACAATATACAGGTTTAATCTTATTTTTTGTTACATTGTTTTTTAAAAAAATGAAGTTGAAATAGTAAAATAAAAAAGTTAATGGAAGCCTGGATGGCTTCCATTAACTTTTTTCTGATTTATGCATAATATTTTAACATATATTATAAAAGCATGTTAAAATAATAGGTTATTAATAGATGCTTTTTATCTATAAATAAAGAATAATTTTAAGCGTATTTTCTTTTATAAGTTATCAAAATGCAATAAATATGCCTATGTAAATGTTTATCTTTAGAATAGTGTGAAAATTTACAAAACGTTAGAGAAATAACTAAATATGGTATAATAATTATGGTTTTAGCAAGTGTTATGAGGTTATAGTTTTATTTGATAAATATATCTTATGAAATGGGAGAGTGGGATAAAATGATTCAGTTTGAAACTAGATTAAAAAAGCTTAAGCATGAGGTTTTAAAAAACGTTGCTCTCTTGGCTATGAAGGATGATTTAACAAAAGAATCCTTAGAAAAGGTACCCTATGAAATTATTACAGGAGAGAAGGCTCAATATCGCTGCTGTGTATACAAGGAAAGAGCAATAGTTCAGGAGAGAGTTAAGCTAGCTGCTGGTTATATGCCTGACGGTGATAATATCAGTGATGAATATACTGATATAAGACCAGAGGAGCAAATTATCTATGTTATAGACGCAGCCTGTGATAGATGTCCTATAGATAAGTTCAATGTAACAGAGGGTTGTAGAGGATGTCTTGCTCATAGATGTATCGAGGTGTGCCCTGCTCAAGCAATATCGAAGGTAGGGGGAAGAGCATACATTAATCAAGAGTTATGCAAAGAATGTGGCTTATGTAAGAAAGCTTGTCCATATAATGCAATATCAGAGAGATGTAGACCCTGTAAGGTAGCTTGTCCTACAGGAGCACTAAAGGTGAGCTTAGAGGATAGAAAAGCTCAGATAGAAGAAAAGGATTGTGTAAACTGTGGCTCTTGTATGGCTAACTGCCCTTTTGGAGCTATATCAGACAAGTCTCTTATAGTGCCTGTAGTAAAGAGATTAACACATAAAAGAAAAATGTATGCCATAGTGGCACCAGCTCTTTCAGGTCAGTTTGGACCTAAGGTAAGCTATGGGCAGATAAAAGCAGCCTTCAAAAAGGTTGGTTTTGCTGATATGTTTGAAGCTGCCTGTGGAGCAGATGCTGTTACTGTTCACGAGGCAGAGGAATTTGTTGAGAGAATGGAAAGAGGAGACAAGTATATGACTAACTCCTGTTGTCCAGGCTTCCTAAGCTTTATAGAAAAGAAATTTCCTGATCAGGTGGAGAGAGTATCTGGTACTGTTTCCCCAATGATAGCTACGGGTAGATATATAAAATCCTTAGATCCAGAGGCAAAAGTAGTTTTTGTAGGACCATGTACAGCAAAAAAAGCTGAAGCCTCAAAGAGTAACTTAAAGGATGCGGTAGATTATGTACTTACCTTTGAGGAAATTGTGGCTGTTTTAGATGCCCATGGGGTTAATCCAGCAGATTGTGAAGCTGAAGAGATTGATGATGCTTCTGTATTTGGAAGAGGCTTTGGTGCTGGTGGTGGACTTACGGCAGCTATTGAAAACTTTGTAGCAGGCAAGGGACTTGAGATAGAATTTAAGGCAGTTAAAGCCAGTGGAGCCCAGGAGCTGAAAAAGACCATGACCATGGCCAAGGCTGGAAGGTTAGAGGGGAATTTTATAGAAGGAATGATGTGTGAAGGAGGCTGTATCAACGGAGCAGCGGTAGTTAACCCAATCTACAAATCTAAGGGAGCCTTCACTAAAAATAACTCTCAGGCAACAAGAAAGGCCGTTCTAGATAATGAAAGGCTTGATGCCTTTAAGAGCATAAAACTGGATAGAGAATAATAGGAGCTTACAAATTTTTAAATTGTATTTAATATAAAAATAACATGCAGCCCTGGTGCTGCATGTTTTAATTTTGTAGAAAAATGATATAATTTAAATAAAAACAGTTCGTGGGGGCAATATGGTTAGAGGAAAAAAAGCTAAATATATTTTATATATATTTCTTGGAATATTAGCTGTTGCAGGATATTTATACATATATAAAAACTATGGGATTTTTAAGACACCGGATGAGGTAAGGAACTTTGTTTTAGGCTATGGACATTATAGCTCTCTGGTATATCTTGCTCTTCAAATCATGCAGATAATTATATTTTTTATCCCTGGAGAAATCATCCAGATAGCAGGGGGATATATATTTGGAACTCTTCTGGGAGGAGCTTTATCAATATTAGGTATAATAATAGGAAGCTCCCTGACCTATATCATTGCCCACAGCCTCGGTAGGAAGTTTGTACATAAAATATTATCTAAAAATAATATATGGATACTAGAAAAGCTGGAAGCCCTAGGAGAAGAAGAGAAGGATATAAAAAGGCTCAAAGGAGTTGTATTCTTTCTATATCTTATTCCAGGAATCCCCAAAGATATACTGGGCTACATCTGCGGTATCTCTCAGATAACCTTTAAAAGCTTTGTCTTATACTCCACCTTAGGACGGCTACCTGCTCTTATAATTTCCTTATATTTTGGAGAAAAGCTTGATTTGGATAATCTTCCTATGCTTATTGTCATCGCCGTGGTTATGTCTGTACTCTTTATTATTGGAGTCTTTTATGGCCGAAGGATTATTCAGGATATCACAAGAAAATAATTAAAGAACAAACCTGTGATAAGGCTCCAAGAAGCTGTAAGGGGTTATATAGCCCTTATGCTTCTTGGAGCTAGCTTATGCCTTATTGGCCTTATTAAGTCTCTTGTAGAGCGTTATAGAGGCAATAAAGCCTAGGATAAGAACTGCCAGGATTACCAGTGCGCAGTGGAAGAAAAACTCTTCGGGCAGCGCTAGGATTATTGGATCAGTGGCAGGATCGAAGATCCAGTAGTCATTATCAAAGAACAGCTCATGAAAAATCACAAAAGCCCTGCTGAAATTCACTGCAAAGGGTAAGGCCAGCACCAGTGGCAGTATGAGGCTTAAGTAAGCTCCTACCTTTAAATAGCTGTAATCCTTAATCCTCTTCTTTTTTCTATAAAGAATAAGGGCTGCGAGGACAATTAAGCTTCCGTAAAATAAAATATCAAATTTATTAAATATTTCCTTTACCTCATAAAAGTGTATTTCTCCTTCTCTAGACATGGGGAAATCAGGGAAAACAAGCTTATCGATAAAAGGGCTTTCTATATAATTAACTACTGTTTTATAATTTTCTAATAGTGCTTCCTTGCTCATGCCAACCCTTTCATCTATAGACAGATAGGATATATCAAAGGAATAAAGGGGAGTAAAGTTCAATACAAATTTTACAGAGAAGCCAAGGATGAAGATTGCCAGGGCCAATCCCATTATAATGGTGGATATTTTAAATCTTTTGGTAACTTTTAAAAAACTCATCATAAACACTTCCTTTATAGGGTATGATATATAGGTGATATAGGTAAATTATAGAATAACCCTTTAAAATTTACTAGAAAAAATAATTTACAGAAAATAAAAGCAAATTAGCGAGATATTGAGCAATACTTAATTAAACCGCATTAACAGGTTGTAATCGCCAAAAAATAACTATTTACATTTCTATTATTAGTTGAAATCTATTTATTCTTTTATTATTATAATAATTGTATTAGCACTCAATAGTATTGAGTGCTAACAAGAAATCATAAAAGGTAAATAATAATATAAATATATTATAAGGAGGGGTTTTAATTGAATATTAGACCACTTGGTGACAGAGTAGTAATCAAAAGATTGGAAGCAGAAGAAAAGACAAAGAGCGGAATAGTTTTAACAGGATCAGCAAAGGAAAGACCACAGGAGGCTGAGGTTGTAGCTGTAGGACCTGGTAAGGTAGAAGATGGAAAGACTATTGAAATGGAAGTTAAGGTAGGAGATAAGGTATTATACTCCAAATATGCGGGAACAGAAGTTAAGATGGGTGAGGAAGAATATATCATCCTTAAGCAAGACGACATATTAGCAGTAGTAGAATAAATATACTAGGAGGTAGAAGAATATGGCTAAGATGATTAAATTCAGTGAAGAAGCAAGAAGAGCTATGCAGAGCGGTGTAGACCAGCTAGCTGATGTAGTAAAGGTTACTTTAGGACCTAAGGGAAGAAATGTTATATTAGATAAAAAATTCGGTTCACCACTTATAACTAATGATGGTGTTACTATAGCTAGAGAAATTGAGCTAGAGGATCAATTTGAGAACATGGGAGCACAGCTTGTTAAGGAAGTTGCTACCAAGACAAATGATGTTGCTGGTGATGGAACAACTACAGCTACATTACTTGCTCAAGCAATAATCAGAGAAGGCTTAAAGAATGTTACTGCTGGTGCTAACCCAATGCAGGTTAGAAACGGTATTAAGATGGCTGTAGATAAGGCTGTTGAAGGTATAAAGAATATATCAAGACCAATAGAAGGAAAAGAAGATATAGCTAGAGTTGCTGCTGTATCCGCTTCTGATGAAGAGATAGGTAAGCTTATATCTGATGCTATGGAGAAGGTTGGAAACGAAGGCGTTATCACTGTAGAAGAATCTAAATCCATGGGCACAGAGCTAGATGTAGTTGAAGGAATGCAGTTTGACAGAGGCTATCTATCAGCTTACATGGTAACTGATACTGAAAAGATGGAAGCAGTATTTGAAAATCCATATATACTTATTACAGATAAGAAGATATCAAACATCCAGGAAATCCTTCCTGTTCTTGAACAAATCGTTCAATCTGGTAAGAAGCTTCTTATCATAGCAGAAGATGTAGAAGGAGAAGCTTTAGCTACATTAGTAGTTAATAAGCTAAGAGGAACCTTCCACTGCGTAGCTGTTAAGGCTCCAGGCTTTGGTGATAGAAGAAAAGAAATGCTTCAGGATATAGCTGTATTAACAGGTGGTACAGTAATTTCTGAGGAGCTTGGCTATGACCTTAAGGAAGCTACTATAGATATGCTAGGTCAGGCAGATAGCATAAAGGTTACTAAGGAAAATACTGTTATAGTTAATGGCAGAGGCGATAGAACAGAAATTCATAACAGAGTTTCTATGATAAAGAGCCAGATAGAAGAAACAACTTCTGAATTCGATAGAGAAAAGCTTCAAGAAAGATTAGCTAAGCTTGCTGGTGGAGTTGCAGTAATCAAGGTTGGTGCTGCTACTGAAACAGAGCTTAAGGAAAAGAAGCTTAGAATAGAGGATGCTCTTGCAGCTACAAAGGCAGCAGTAGAAGAAGGTATAGTACCTGGTGGTGGAACTGCTTATGTAAATGTAATGAATGAGGTTGCAGCTTTAACTTCAGAGGATGCTGATACTCAGGTTGGTATCAATATCGTGGTAAGAGCTCTTGAATATCCAGTTAAGCAGATAGCTGCTAATGCAGGTGTGGAAGGCTCAGTAGTAATTGACAAGATCAAGAACAGCGAAGTAGGCATAGGCTATGATGCTAGAGCTGATAAATATGTTAACATGATTAAAGCTGGTATCGTGGACCCAACTAAGGTTACTCGTTCAGCACTTCAAAATGCAGCTTCCGTTGCTTCTACCTTCTTAACTACAGAAGCAGCAGTAGTTGATATCCCAGAAAAGAATCCAGCTCCAATGGCAGCTCCAGGTGGAATGGACGGAATGTACTAAAATAAAAGACTTTGGAAAAGTCAGGCTTACAGCCTGGCTTTTTTTTGCCTTACAGATTTTCTTGTTTAATAAATATTAATATGAGTTATTGTATTTAATTTCTATTAATATAATTACAATGAGAAGATTATAGGGGGTAATAAATATGAAGAAAAAGAAATTCAGACTTCTTTCCTGGCTTATTACAGTGGTGATGTTATTGGGACTGATGACAGATATGAACATTGTACTAGCCACTGCGGAAGAGGAAGGGAAATCTACTGTTGAGGCAACAGCTAATGAAGCTATTGCTGAGATGGAAATAGCAACTATTGCTGAAGCTAAGGCAGGAACAAATGGACAGCAGTTCACTGTGCAGGGAACTGTAACCTTTATAGATGGAGGAAATGTATATATTCAGGATAGTACAGGAGGTATAGACATTTACTTCAACAAGGACAAGCAGGCTGGGATTTCCATTGGTGATGTTATTAAAATCACTGGTAAAAGGGCTGTATACAACGGCCTCATTGAACTCGCAGAGACAGATAGCTATGAGAAGGTAGGTACTTCTGCTCTTCCATCTATCAAAGTTACTATTGATGATCTCCTTAAGGACTATACTAGTGGTACTAAATTCTATCAATCCCAAAGGGTTTTAATAGAAGGGGCTACTATTGGGGAAATTAATAATTCTGGAAATACCCCTTTAACACAGGGAAGCACATCAATAAATATATATAGACTTCCAACTCTTAGCGGAATTAAAAAGGATGATGTAGTAGATATATATGCTGTGGTTGGTGCCTATAATGCTGCTCAGCTGAGAGTTGCTAAGGCTGAGGATGTAAGGCTCGTTGGGGGCTCTGAGGATCCGGTAGAGACTATGACCTTAGGTAAGTGGGCCGGTACTAAGGCTCCAACAACAACTATAGTTTATGGTGATAAGAACGAAGATAACGATTACATGGATAAGTCTGTGGAGCTTACCCTTAATAGAGGAGGAACTAATGTTATTCCTGCTTATAGCACTTCAAATTATATAGGCTCTTCGGGATTTTCAGTAGGAGACTATTATCAGTTCAAGCTCAGCTCATCTTTATTTGGAAATATTAATTTCTCTTTAAAGATTAGGGGGTCAAAAACTGGTCCCAAGAATTTTAAGGTTCTTTATAGTACCACAGGAGTAGACTTTGTTGATACAGGAAATAAATTTTCCATAACAAAGGATGGAGAATATCAGAGCTTTTCTGCTGCTTTACCAACAGAGGCAGCAAATTCATCAACTCTTTATATAAGGCTTGCTGTTGCTGACAATATCTCTATCAAAGGAGAGAGTATACAATCAGGAGGAACGAACTATTTAAATGAAGTAAAGATTACAGGAAGTCCTGTTAACTCTTCTGATATTGTAAAAATCCCTGTAATAACCCCTACTGGAGGAGAGGTTATATTAGGACAAGAGCTTACGCTGACCTCAGAAACTGGAGGGGCTAAGATTTACTATTCCATAAATGGTGAAGAGTATAAGCTTTATGATAGTAATGTTAAGCCTAAGCTTACAGTATTACCAGCAGAGGTTAAGTCATATGCTTCAAAAAGTGGAATGACCAATAGTCCGATAATTACTCAGAAATATCAGCAGCTAAAGGTTGCTTCAGTAAACTCAATGCCTAATGGAGGTGCCGTAGCTCTTAATACTAAGGTAACTCTTGCTACTGATACAGAGGAAGCTGCTATTTATTATTCTATGGATGATGGGGTTACTTGGAAGGAGTACAATGCCAAGGAAGGAATTACTCTAGAGACTCTTCCTGTAAATATAAAGGTTAAGGCTACAAAAGCAGGATATAGTGAAAGTGAAATTACTACCTTAAGCTTTACTTTAAGAGAAAATGATAAGTATGGGGTATTCTTCGGACAAATTCATTCCCATACAAGCTATTCAGATGGTTCTGGTACTGTGAAGGATGCATTTACTTATGCTAGAGATAAGGCAGAACAGATAGATTTTCTTGCTGTTACGGATCACTCTAACTCCTTTGATAATGAAGCTTCAGCATCCATTGCTGATGGTTCCATGAGTAAAGAATGGGTAGAAGGACATCGCCTTGCAGATGAATTTACCAATGAAGGCTTTGTAGGGATTTATGGCTATGAAATGACCTGGTCTAATGGTACAGGACATATGAACACCTATAATACTAAGGGCTTCCAGAGTAGGACTCAGTCAGCCTATAGTAACTTTGCTACTGGCCTTAAGAAATATTATGACACCTTAAAAACTGATACTGGTTCCTTATCTCAATTTAATCATCCGGGAGAAACCTTCGGTACCTTCCAGGACTTCGGTAATTATGATGAGAATATTGATAAGCTTATTACAATGATAGAAGTAGGAAATGGTGAGGGAGCCATTGGTAGCTCAGGATATTTCCGTTCCTATGATTATTATATAAAGGCTTTAGACAAGGGGTGGCATTTAGCACCCACAAACAATCAGGATAATCATAAGGGTAAGTGGGGAGATGCTAATACTGGTAGAACCGTAGCCCTTCTCGATAACTTAAACAGAGAAGAAATTTATTCAGCCATGAGAAATATGAGAATTTATGCTACAGAGGATAATGATCTTAGTATTTATTATACCCTCAATGACAATATAATGGGAACTATATTGCCAGAGGGAGCTGTAGGGGCTACTGCTAAAATAAAGGTAGATTTGAAGGATCCTACAGACTCTAAGATAGGCCTGGTAGAAGTTGTAGTAAATGGTGGTTTAGTAGCTGATAAAGCAACAGTAGACTCTAAGGAAAAAACTGTAGAGTTTTCTGTACCAGAGGAATACTCCTATTATTTTATAAGAGTAACTCAACCAGATGGTGAAATTGCTGTAACAGCTCCAGTATGGGTAGGAGAGGTTGAGGCTGCTGGTATCAGCGATTTATCCACAGATACCTATCTACCTGTAAAGAATGAGGCTGTTGATCTGGATATTTCTCTATATAATAACGAGGCATCTCCGTTAGTGATAGAATCATTAGAATTCAAGATAGGTGATACAGTTATTAAAAAGGTAGATTTAAAAGAAGAAAAGCTTGAAAAGGTAGATAGTATGAAGACCAGTGATTATACCTTTAACTATACCCATAATAATGCTGGAAAGGTTGAAATCACTGCTGTTCTTAAGGGTACAATAAACGGAATTGCTAAACAGTATCAAAAGACCTTGAGCTTAAAGTATGTTCCTCAGGAAATGGTTACTAGAATCATTGTAGACGGTAGCCATAGCAATGACTATGTTACCGGCTACTATGGTGGTAATATGGGTAACTTCTCAAGGGTTGCTGCAGACTACTCTGCTCAAGTTGAGATTATACAGGATAAGCTAACTGCTGAGGATTTAAAGGATGCTGATCTTCTTATAGTATCTGCTCCAGCAAGAAAGACTGGCACCTTTGATAACAAGGATTATAAGCCCCAGCATTTTTCTGAGGAATTTATAGCCTTAGTAAAGGGCTTTGCTGATAAGGGAGGAACAGTAATACTCTGTGGCTTGGCAGATTATCAGGATACTTCAGATGGTCAATCCTCCATAGAAATAAATAAAATCCTTTCAGCATTGGGAGCTACTAGCAGAATAAATAGCGACCAGATGACAGATGATGTAAGTAATGGTGGCCAGAGCTATAGACTATACTTTACAAACTTTAATAGTAATTCACCATTTACTAAAGGAATCGTTGCAGAGCAAAAATATAGTGCTTACAGTGGATCTTCCATTATATTAAATCCTGAAGCTGTGGCTAGTGGTAAGGTAGAATATTTAATCAAGGGTCATCCTACTACCTATGTGAATAATACTAAGAGCTTCGGAGGAAACTTCACTAATGTTGAAAAGGGAAATGTTATTGCCTTAGCTCGTGAGGTTTTACCTAATGGTAGCAATGTATTTGTTTCTGGTACAGTGTTTATGAGTAACTTTGAGGTTGCTTATGAAATGGATAATATTTGGGATCTACCTTACAGCAACAAAACAATCATGGAAAACATCCTTAAATCTGTTAAAAGTGAATTAGAGATAAGTACTATAAAAGAAGCAAGAGAAGGGAAAATTGGTGATGTATTCGCTGTAGAAGGAATAGTTACCGCTGGTACAGATAATGAGAAGAATACCTTCTTTGATGCTATATATATTGAAGACGATACTGCAGGAATAACTATATTCCCATATGCTGAAAAGGGTCTTAAGCTGGGAACTAAGGTTAAGGTAATAGGCTATGTGGATCAGTATCAAGGAGATAAGGAGCTTCAGGTAATTGATGTTGAAATCCTTGATAAGGATAATCTTAAACCGAAAGAAGCTAAAAAGGTTTCTATTAAAGAATCCATGGATTATGAAGCTTTTGGTGGTAGCCTTCTTAAGGTAGAAGGAAAGATTTCTGAAATTATTCCTGGCAGTAACAGTGTTATTTCAAATATAAGAATTAAGGATAATGAAGGAAATATATCTAATATATTTATTGATGGTTATATTGGTTCAGGTACTACAGGAGAATATCTAAAGACTGGTGCCTTCAAGGTAGGAGACACCATATCAGCTATAGGATTACTTTATCTTCATCCAGAAGGTGAATCAGAAGATTCAGTACCTTGCTTAAGAGTAAGGAACACTGATGAAATAGTACTAATTACAGAGGCAACTCCTGAGGAACCAGAGGAACCTGGAGATCCAGAGGAACCAGGAAACCCACAAGAACCAGGAAAACCTCAAGAACCACAAAAGCCTCAGAAACCAAACAAGCCTGAATCACCTAAAACTGGGGATCAGATGCCTTATGGTTATATAATCTTGGGGGTAGTAGCTTTAGGAGCAGCAGCGGTTTTAATAGTAACAAAAAAGAGAGAAGGAAGCTTGAAGAATTAGGTGAAGTGGAATTTTATTATGTAAATACTTTAAAAAAATTATAATTAATAAATGTGTGCTGGATGTACAGGGAGTTACCCTGTACATCTTTTTTATAATATATAGATTATTATGTAATTATATATAATTATTGCATTTTATTCTATAATATGGATATAATTGCAAAGGGGTGATGATATGATATTTTTGGTAACTATTTTTGGGCTAATTATGGGAAGCTTCTTAAATGTATGTATCTCTAGAATTCCTGCAGGAGAGTCAATAGCTTTTCCACCTTCCCACTGTTCTTATTGCGGAGCAAGGCTTAAAAGCTTGGACTTAATTCCTGTGATGAGCTATGGCCTTTTGAAAGGGAGATGCCGCTACTGTAGTGAAAAGCTATCAATAGAGTATCCTGCCATGGAGCTTTTTTGTGCGCTGCTTTATATCTCTGTATATCTGGCCTTTGGCTTATCCTATCAGCTTGTTAAGGGAATAGCCTTTGTTTCTATAGCACTGGTTATTGGGGCTATAGATTTTAAGACTCAGGAGGTTTATACCTCTACTACTATAACAGGGGGAATTGTAGGAATAGCATTTATTATTTTTGAAGTATTAGCTCATAATGTAAATCCTTTAAGCTATATTGCAGGGGGAATTATATCAGCTATTTTTATTGGACTTATAGTATATATTACTCGTGGAATGGGAGAGGGAGATATTGAAATTGCTGCTATTTGTGGAGTCTTTCTTGGTATTAAATTAAGTGTTGCGGCTTTATTCATAGCCTTGGTTTTAGGAGGCATTGGTGCGGCACTGATAATAATATTCAAGAAAAGGAAAAAAAGCGATGCCATTGCTTTTGGACCCTATTTATTTGTAGGAGGCTTTATAGCTATGGTATTTGGAGAAAGGTTAATTGAATATTATTTATTATTGTTTTAAAAATAACATAAAAAATATCGTCGAAAAAAAGAGTAGGATTAAGTGTGATTTTTATTGTAAAAATTAAAAATTATTAATATAATTAAGTTAGTAATTTATAGAAATAATGTTATTAAATAACATATATTTTAATTAATTGTTACTTTTATAAATATAATATATTTCTTATTAACTTTGACAGTTTCTATTTAGCAAAATATTTGCAAGGGAAGGAAGCGTTATGTTAGGTATAGTTAAAAGGAGATTAGGCGATATGCTGGTGGAATCAGGAAAGATTACACCCTCAGAGCTTCACAATGCCCTAGGGATTCAAAGGAAGACTGGTAAAAAGCTTGGAGAGGTACTCATTGAGCAGGGGCTTGTTACCCATGAGATTATTGTAGAGGTGCTGGAAGAGCAGACGGGGATTAAAAGGATAGATTTATCTGCTGTAGAGGTGGATAAAAAGGTAATTAAAATAATCCCAGAAAATATGTGCCACAAATATATACTCTTTCCTTTTGCCTTTCATGATAACAAAATCTCTGTAGCCATGTGGGATCCATTGAATATCTTTGCTGTAGATGATGTATCCATTGCCTCAGGCTTTGAGGTGGAAAGCTACATCGGAACCAAGGATCAAATAAAGCTCTTTATTGAAAGATACTATTCTAATGAACAGGTTCTCAAGGCTGCTGAGGAGCTATCCAAGGAAAAGCTTGTAGAAGCCAAGGATTTAGATGAAGGTGATATTGAGCTAGATAATATAAAAAATGCTCCTGTGGTTAAGATGGTGGATTATCTCATCAAGGATGCTTTAGAATCTAGAGCCAGTGACATACATATTGAGCCTTATGAGGAATTTATCAGAATTCGCTACAGAATCGATGGAAGGCTCCAGGAGGTTTCTACCCTGTCCATAGATACTCTGCCAGCACTTATAACAAGAATTAAGATACTGGCAAATTTAAATATAGCAGAAAAAAGAATACCCCAGGATGGAAGAATCATCACCAAGGTTGCCGGTAAGGACTTAGATTTACGTATATCAATACTTCCTATAGCTGCCGGTGAAAAGGTAGTTATCAGAGTTTTAAATAGAGATAATTATAATATTTCCAAAGCTCAGCTGGGTCTTGAGGAAGAGGACCTTAAGAAGCTTGATAGAATTATTGGAAGCCCCCATGGTATAGTTCTGGTAACAGGACCCACAGGAAGCGGTAAATCCACCACCCTTTATACCATACTAAATGAAATAAATCAGGTGGATAAGAATATAATCACCATTGAGGACCCGGTGGAATATATGATTCAGGGTATCAATCAGGTAAATGTCAATGTGAAGGCTGGTTTAACCTTTGCTGCTGGACTTAGGTCCATCCTAAGACAGGATCCTGATGTGGTGATGATAGGAGAGATAAGAGACGGAGAGACAGCTCAGATTGCTGTAAGAGCTGCTATCACTGGTCACTTGGTTTTCTCCACCCTTCATACAAATGATGCACCATCTTCTATATTGAGATTGGTGGATATGGGAGTAGAGCCCTTTTTAGTTTCTACTTCTATCAGTGGAGTAATAGCTCAGAGACTTGTGAGAAGGATATGTCCTAAATGTCAGGAGCCTTATGAGGCCTCCATGAGAGAAAAGGCAATCCTGAATGTTCCTCAGAATTCACCATTGATACTTCATAGAGGAAAGGGCTGTGCTAATTGCAATCACAGCGGTTATTATGGCCGAAGAGGGGTTTATGAAATTATGGAAATAACACAGCAGCATAAGGAGCTTATCTTAGATAACTCTGGTAATAGTGCTTTGAAGGAATTCTCTGTGGAAAATGGCATGAAGACAATAGCCATGGCCTGTAGGGAGCTAGTCCTTAAAGGGGAAACCACCATAGAAGAATTATTGACAGTAACCTTTGCTGTGTAGCTAAGGGGTAGGAGGTGATACGGTGCCAAATTTTAAGTATAAAGCAATAAGTGCCTCGGGAGAGAGGATTGAAAATACCTATATAGCAGGCTCCCGAGAGGAAGTAATTGAAATGATAAGCAGAAACAGCTATTATCCCCTATCCGTGGAGGAGCAGCAGGAAGGCTTAAAGCTTAACCTTGATAGATATAAGAAGGTTACAGGTAAGGATATATCCATCTTCTGCAGACAGTTTTATACCATGCTGGATGCGGGAGCTTCTATAAATAACTCCATTCACATATTAGCAGAGCAGCACCCTAATAAGAGGCTTAGGGAGGCTTTAGCTATGGTGGAGGAGGAGATACAGAAGGGAGAGACCCTCTCTGATGCTATGAGAAATCGTAAGGGAATTTTTCCAGATTTGCTTATTAGCCTTATTGAAACGGGAGAGGTCAGCGGTACCCTAGATTCTATCCTTGAAAGGATGTCGGGGCACTATGAAAAGGAAGTTAAGATAAATAACAAGTTAAAAAATGCAATGATTTATCCATCAGCCCTAATGATTGTATCCATAACCATCGTAGCAGCACTTTTAATCTTCGTTATGCCAATCTTTGTAACTATGTTCGAAAGCAGTGGAGTGGAGCTTCCCTTTCTCACCAGAATGCTCTTAGCCTTGAGCAACGGACTTCGAAGCAACTTTCTAGTCATATCATTAGTTTTAGCTGCCGTTATCTTTGGTATTCGTTATTATCTTAAAACCGATGAAGGAATACTCTTTTTAGATAGAGCAAAGCTAAAGGTTCCTATAGTAAGGGGCTTAAACGAAAAAACAATAGCCTCTAGATTTACCAGAACCTTAAGCACAGTAATTGCCAGCGGTATCTCTGTAATGCAGGGACTACAGATAGTATCTCAAGTAGTAGGCAACAAGGTTGCCGAAGAAAAGCTAATGAAGGCAAGGGAAGCCTTGATCCGAGGAGAAGGCCTCTACGAGCCTTTAAAGAACACCAAGCTATTTCCACCTATGCTCTACTCCATGATAAAAATTGGAGAAGAATCTGGAGCTCTCGATGAAATCCTGAATAAAACAGCCGATTTCTACGATGAGGAGCTGGATGCAGAAATAGCTAACTTTACTGCTGCCCTGGAGCCTATAATGATAGTCTTCATGGGCGTAATAATCGGAATCATGATAATATCCATCATCACCCCAATGTTTGCGATGTACAATACGATGTAAAGTATTGCACGTAAAAATAAAAAAAATATATCCCCAAGGAGGATAACAAAATGCAAAACGTATTAATAACAAATCAGAAGAAGAAAAGAAAAGGATTTACCCTTATCGAACTTATAATAGTATTAGCGGTTATGGCAATTATTGCTGCTATAGCTATACCGAATTTAGCAGGAGTAAGTAACAATGCTAAGAAAAAAGCAGATATTCAGAGTTGTGAAACTATAAAGAGAACCGCATTAACTTTTGTGGCTACTGGAGATATGGTGGAAGGTATATATACTTTAACACCAGGGACAACAACTACGTTAACCCAAAAAGTTGGAGACAAGACTGAAGGAGTAACAAATACTGATATTGTAAATGCATTTAAAGATGTAAATACACCAGAATATGGTGAAGAAACTTTATACACCATAGATATTGATGATGATGGGGATGTAACTGTTTATACAGGAGACGATGCTGATACAGAAATTATAACAGAATAATAGTTTAGTTTTAATGTAATGCTCCACCCCTAGTGGTGGAGTTTTTCCTAATTAGAAATTTATCCATCAATTACTTCATAAGGATGTGAAGCAGATGACTGTGGCAGAGAAGAAAAAAATCAGTTTGAAGGAGCTTTTGACTACTGATGTGAGTTCGCTGAGAAGTGTTAAGAGCAAAGATATTGAGGTTAAGAAGACTAAGAGTAAGAAGTCAGTATTATTTCCCAAGGAATATTTAGCAATTGATATAGGAAGCAGTAGTATTAAGATGGCTCTGGGGAAGGAAAAGGGGAATAAGCTCTATGTATCCAAGCTTATTGAGGTGGATAATAATAAGAGCTTTATTTCTGATGGAGTTATTGCTGATAAGAGCAAGGTAGGCAATCAGATAATCAATGCTTTGCTGCAGGAAGGGATTAAGAATAAGGAGGTTAATTTTACTGGGAACAGCAGTATTATAATTAACCGTGAGCTTATCATTCCTAAGGCATCTGAGGAGGAGCTTAATACTCTTATTGAATATGAGATACAAAAATATCTTCCTATAAATATGCATGATTATATAATACAGTATGACATATTAGAGGAATTGAAGGTTGATGATATGGACAAGCTTAAGGTGCTGGTGGTTACCTATCCCCATAAGCTAGCCAAGGATTACTATGATTTATCCTTAAAGATAGGGCTGAAGCCTAATGCTCTTGATGTGAGATTTAACTCAGTTAAGAAGCTTCTTCTTAATAATTATACCTTCAATGGAAAAAAGGTTGAAGCTCATGAAACAGTGGCCTTAGTAGATATGGGCGCTGAAAATATTGATGTTTCTATCTTTAAAAATAAAGTCATGGATTTTACAAGAATTATTAAGGTAGGAAGCTCAGCTATAGATACAGAAGGAGCTAAAGCCCTAAGAATACCTGAAAAGGATGTGGAGATGAAAAAACTCTCTATAAGCAAAAATCTTAATAATACTCCTGAGGATGAAGCTATTCAGGGAGTTATTAATCAATTTATTGACACAACTATAGGAGAACTTCAGAGACTCTTTCAGTTCTATAGAAATAAGGCTGTAGGAAATAAGATTGATAAGGTATTTATCTATGGAGGAGGCTCAAGAATTAAGGATCTAGAGTTAAAGCTTTTCGAAGGACTCAATATAAAGGTTATAAAGGTTAGTTCTTTAGATAATGTAGTATTTAAGAATGAACAGGATGTAGTGAATGTAGATTTTTTTATCAATGCCTTAGGGGCATTAATCAGGCTGTAGGAGGAGAAGAACTATGAGGGATTTTAACTTTTTTAAACCCTATCTGGGAGAAGAAAAAGAATCGCAAAATACCAAGAAATTTAAATATGGTCTTCTGCTTCTATTAGCTTTATTTATTTTAGCTACCTTAGGATGGAATACTATAAGCGTTATGAATCTAAACAAAGACATAGATAAGCTTCAAGTAAAACTTGAGGATCCAGAAAGAATTGAGAGATATAAAGAAGCTGAAGTGGTAATAGCAAAGCAGAATCTATTAAAGGAATATGAGGAAAAGTTTCAGGGGATATATACATCCATATATAAAAAAGATGTAATAAATACAAGATTTATAGTTCAGCTATCCTCTACCATTCCTCAAAAGGTATATTTTCAAAATATAAATGCTTCTAATGAAAGCTTAAGCATAAGCGGAGTATCTTCTGATAGAGTGAGCATTGCAGAATTCTTATATAATATATCACAGTGTTCCTTTGTGGAAGAAGCCTCTATAAGCAATATTACTGAAAATGCTGAGGGGGAATACAGCTTCAATATAAGCTGCGTTTTAAAGGAGGGGGAGATAAATGAAGATCAGTAAAAGAGAAAAAAACCTCCTATTATTTTTAGGTGTTTTAATTATATTTTTTGGCTATTATAAATTGATATTTATCAAGCAGAGGGAAGAGGTATCGCAATTAAAGCTCCAGAGGATTGAGCTTACAGATAAGCTAAATACCATTGAAAAGAGCATATCCTCACTAGATAGTCTTAAAACAAAGGCTGAGGAAGCTTCAGAAAGAATATCAATAAAGACAAACAAACTTTATCCATATTTATCACAGAACAATATAATTGTAGAACTGGACAAACTCCTTAGAGAAGCAGGAATCATTGGAAATATGACCTTTGCTATGCCTACCCTTGAAAGCTTACAGGGCTCTGATACGGCTCAAGAAGAAGCCTCTTCCAGTGTTTTAAAGCCTATTGCAGAGGAGTATAAAGGTCTTAATAATACTGAGGATAAGACCTTGGAAAAAACACAAGAAAAAGAAGATGGGTCCTCTTTAGAGGGAGGTTCTGTTGAAAGTCTCAAGGTTAATCTATCCTTCAATGGAAACTATAATAATTATATTAGGTTTATGCAGCTCTTAGAAAACAATTCAAAGAGGATATTCATCAGCAGCTTATCCTTAAGCCAAAATACTCAGGAAGAAGTTGCAGGTACTCTTACCTTAGATTTTTATGCTGTCCCTAAGATTACTGATGAGGATGACTCCTATGGAGAATGGGCCTTTAATAATAGCTATGGAAAAGAAAATCCTTTTACTGGTTCTGCTGTAGCTGCCTTTAAAAATACCATAGAAGAAAGTGCTGTAGAAAAGGAAGAGAGCTATGACTTTGCCATTAGTCTTAAGAGCATTGATTCCGATCTTCCTACCTTTATGCTGGGTAAAGCAAAAGATGCTGCAAAGGCTACTTATGTATATGATGACAGCGAAGGGGTAATTGAAGCAGAGATTGTCTTTACTGAGAAGGAAGGGGCTTATTATTATAAATATAAGACACCTCAAGGAAACTATCCTCTTAAGTATGATGGAGAGGGAATAAAATTTGTACCAAATAGTAATAGCATTATAATTAATGTTTATTCTTCAGAAAGAACAGGAGATAAGGATAGCTCAGCAGCTAATTTGAAGATTATAAATAAGACTGATAAGAGTGTGTTAGTGAATGTGGAGAATGACCCAATAGATACCCCAAGACTCACTGTTACAGGAGATGGTGGTAATGTGGATGTTAAAAGGAATTAATAATAAATTTCAAAACAAAACAACTAAGATAAAAAAAGGCTTAACTTTAATAGAGGTTTTAATAACTTTAGCAATCTTTGCAATCCTGGCAGCTGCCATAGCTGGTATGGTTATGAAGTCTGCAGATATTAATAGAAAAGCTGAGGATAAGCAAAAAGCTATGCTTATAGCACAGGAAATTATGGAAGAAATTAAAGCAGTCTCATCAGAAGAAATTCCATTACTAGCTAACTATAATTTTAAGGATTTCAAAATTGAAAAAATAGATGGAAAGACTGATAGCTTTATTATTACTGGAAATAAGGAAGGTTTTAAAGTAAATGGAAGTATTAAGCCTGTAGAAGAATATAATTATAAGGTAGATGAAAAAGATGAATTTAATTTTGATTTATCTGTTAATGTTTATGAGGAAAATAATATAGGATATATGAAGCTGTCAAGTGGTGATATTATACCAATTGAAAATAACACTATATCTATCACCTCGCTTAATGATGTAATAGAGGTGTCAGAGAAACCTTTTCCACAAGAGAATAAGGAGAGGTCAATCAGAATAGATATAGAAGAAAATGTTGAAGGTACCTATATAATTCAAGCGGAAAATAAACTTCAGGAAGCACTAAAGCTTTATATTTATAAAAGTGGTGCTGAAAATACACAAGTATCCTTGGAAAATATTGGAGGATTAATAAAAAGCTATCATAACCTTTTTATTTCTAATAATCAGATTGATAACAGTAGTAGAGTTTATTCTTTATCTATTAAGGTGGAAAATGAAAAGGGTGAAAGCTATGAAATCTCCAATTATAAATCTGGAATTAGATAGGAGGAAGTATATGAGAAGTAAGGCTAAAAGAGGTTCATCATTAATTTCTCTACTAGTAATTATGTCTATACTTATTATAGTAGCTACTTCAATGCTTTCACTTATATTAGGAGATTTTAAAGCTAGAGTTAATGAAAGTGCAAGGCTAAAAAATCTATACGAGACAGAAAGTGGGCTAGATGAAGCCCTTGCTGTTTTAGGAAGTATTGTTGATAGTTCTATAGATAAAGGTAATGAGGCTGTAGAAGCAGCACTTCCAGATTTATCTGAAGAAGAAAAAAAGAGTAATAAGCTTATAATAAAGCAGAATGAAATATTTCAATCTGCTTATCAGAAAGAGCTTAAATTAAAAATTATAGATATAAGAAATAATAATGATGGACTTATGCCTATAAGTAGGGATAAAGATGCCCCTGAGGTTAATATTATAACTGAAACTGAAAATATACACTTTAACGATCAAGGTAATCTTATTATAAAGCTCCAATCAAAATTTATAACTAAAAATAATCAATCAGAGATCAATGATAGGATTATTACTGCTGACTATAAACTATCAACACCAAAATATTCACATCCATATTCTTATGAAAGTATGAAGGTAAATTTACCAGTTAAAAGCATATGGACTAAGGCTCTTTATGCGGAAGGAAATATTAACATATATGGAAACACTGAAGTTAATGGAGATATTTATACTAGAGGAGCTGTATCAGGAGAGGAAAAAGGACTTATACTAGGAAACTCAGCTGCTTTAAATACAAGGGGAGAAATAATTACAGTACAGGATACAATTTTAAAAGATAATAAGAGTAGTCTTTATATGATTAATGGAAATAGTAATTTATATACTGGTAGCCTTTCTTTAATAGCTTCTGCTAATAATTCTCTTGTGAATATTAAAGGTCAGGTATTTGCTAATAATGATCTAGTTTTAAATTCTTCACGTTCTACTATAAACGTAGATAAGGGATACTTTGGATTTAATGATGTAACAGATAAAAGTACAATTGAAGATAAGAGTAAGAATTCAAGTGCTATAATAATTAACTCTCCAGATATAGGGCTTAAGGAAGGTTCATCAATAAATATTAAGGGAGAGGCTATGTTTTTAGGCACCGCTTACATCAAAAGTAACCCAGAATATCAGACTGGTGAATCCGTTGCGGTAAAGGGTAACTATAGAGCATATTCAAAAGGACTTACTAATGATCAAGACGTAGGGATTGACTCTCTAAATGAAGATAATGTTATTTTTGATTATATTAGTCCATTGCAGCTTGTAGCTAGATTTAAAAATGGTAATCAAAGAGAATTAATAGCAAAGGAGAAGAGTGAGTACTTTATTCTTTATTCACAGCTAGAAGAAAATAGAGCAGCATTAAAATTAGAGGGAATAAGTCTTCCAGAGAATACAGTAAGTACAGGAATAATAATTACTAAGGGTATTGATGGAAAACCGGTCATTAAAGGACACAATTATTCTCCAGGAGTTGGGGTTAATAGGAAAGATGAATATACAGCCAAAATTAACTCTATAAAGAATTTTTCTCAAGAAATCAATTTATCTAAGTTGACGAGAGTATCCAACATAAAGGATAGTGATGAAGGAACTGAAATAATATATATTCACAAGGATAATACCCCCTTAAGAATAGAAGCAGGGTATGGAGGAGGAAGCTCAGATAATAAGCTTACTATTAAAAATGGTAAGGGCACTGGAATAATAATAGCTCCAGGAGATATAGTTATATCTAACGGAATAGAGATTTCTGGAACTATTATTGCTGGAGGAAGTATAACTGTTGAAGGAAATGCTAAAGTTGCATTGCAATATAACTCAGAGTATGTGAAGCGAAGGATTGCAGAAAATCCACAAATATTTGGGGAGCTATTTACTGGTACAGCTTTTGATTATCAACAAATAGAAATAATAAAAAGTATAGATACTGAAAACTTGAGCAATAACTTAAGAAGTAACTATATAAGTACAAATAATTGGAAGATAGTGAAGTAGAGGTGATAGAAATGATTAAAATCACCCATAAAGTTAAAGGCTTTACGCTGATAGAGCTAATTTTAGCTTTAGCGATTATGTCTATAGTAATGCTAATAGTTTTACCATTCTTTTTAAGTAATTATCGAAGCCTTAATGTAACCTCATCAAAATCCCAGCTTCAGCATGATGCTCAAATGATTAATGAATTGATTTCTAAAAAGCTTATGGAGGCTAACAAAATACTTATTGTTGAGGATACAAATGATGTAGATGTAACTGAAAGCATAGAAGAAAAAAGCATTAGTTATATAAAATATCTAAATGGTGAAATGGAAGAAAATACTTTAGAAGTAAAAAGCGATGGATTGTATTATAAAAATCTTAATAATAGTGAAGAAAAGACAGTGAAGGCGCATATTCAAGAGGTGCTAATAGAGCCTATAAATGGTATAGATACTTATTCTAAAACATCAGCTATAAGAATTATTGTTAAATTAAGTGTAGAAGATATAAAATACGAAACCGATAATAATGTTTACTTTAGAAATAAAGATTAATAGGAGGTGAAAGTTTGAAGAAAATAAATAAGACCTTCAGTCGAATAAGCTTTTTTATGGTGGTTATTATTCTTACGGGCTTGTTTGTATTTAATGATAGGGCAAGCTCCGATACTCCTATCGATGATAGTCCTACTCCTGAATTACAAGTTACCCCAAGTCATTCTCAGGTAAATGTTGGGGTAAATGAAGAATTTACTGTAAAGTATACTTTTACTCCAAGTTCTATACCTAAGGATAGCATTAATGTTCAGAACACAAAAGACATAGTCTTGGTTATTGATACATCAGGGAGCATGAAAGAGAATATTAATCAAACATCTATTGAAAATCCACATACAACAACAACGAGGCTACAAGCATTAAAGGATGCTGCAATTAATTTTATAAATAAATTTAAAGATGATAGAAATACTAATATTTCAATTGTAACTTATGACTACAGAGCCGAGATAAAGAAAGAATTAGTTAATAGTAATACAAATAATTCGACTCTCACTACTATTATTAACTCTTTACAATATAATGGTGGAACAAATATAGGTGATGGTATAAGAAAAGCATTAAGTATAATGAAGGATTCTACAGCTGCTAAAAAGTATATTATTTTAATGACAGATGGAGAACCAACAAATTATAGCTATTATATTGAATATGTATTTTTAATAATTCCTATAAGACGTTACTATGAAAATATCGATACCTTAGATAAAAGAGTTAATGCGATTGGTAACTCTAGGAAAGGGTTAGAATATAGTGAGCGGATGGCTCAAAAAATTAAAGACAGATCCCTTAAAAATTATCTTATTGGCTTTAGCAATGGTGTAAATTCGAATAATCTCAATAAAATAGCTGGTAAGTCTGGCGGGGTTTATAAAGAAGCTTTGAATGCCGATGCTTTGAATTCAATATATAATGAAATTGCTGATGAAATAAAAGCAGACTATGTTACAGAGGACATAAGGGTCAATCTTAATATACCTTCTAACCTAAGCTATATAGGAAGCTTAAATAATGTAGAAATAAACGGAAATAAATATACTTTTAAGATTCCTAATATCAAATATACATTAAATTCATCAACTAGGCAGTATGAGGCACAGACTTTTGATATTTCTCTTAGTTTTAAGCCTAGCAAGAGTGGTTCATATATATTTTCAGGAACTAACTGGAATTTTACTTATAAGGATTTAAAAAAGTCAACAATAACAAAGCCAATGCCAATGCTAAATATAAATGTTACGGCACCTAATATGTCATTTGAATTAACAAGGAATATTAAAGACAATACTACTAGGGAAGTTGGGATAAACAAATCTTTTATTATGAATTATAATATAAAGCCTACTGCTATAAATGCCACATATGCTGTAAAGCCAAAGGAAGTAATTCTTGTATTGGATACTTCTAGTACAATGAGTGAAAATCTTCAGGGAGTAAAGGCGAATTCGGAGCAGGAAAAAAAACTCAGTATATTAAAAAATGCTGCAAATAACTTTATTAATCAAATGAATGGTGATTCTAATGTGAAGATTGGTATTGTAAACTTCAATTCTGGTGCAACTGCTATCCCTATAGATGGGAGTGAATACCTTGTTACCAGTAATCAAAAAGATAAATTAAAACAAAAAATTGATAGTCTAAAAGTTGATAATAAGGGTGGTTCTAATATTGGTGATGCTATTAGAAAATCACTATGGTTATTAACTGTTAATAGTCAAAGCAATTCAGAAAAATTCATTGTAGTTATAGGAAACGGAGAAGCTGATTATTATACCTATAAAGTGGGTGAGGAAAACGAGCACTATTCTACCATAGATAATGAGAGCAGTGAAGGTGGGAAAGTAGGTTATTCTTTAGGTAATACATCAGATGACGACGATGATGATGATGTTATTGTAACCAGGGCGACAGAATATGCAAGGGCTATGTCTCAAAGGCTTAGAGGCCAAACTATAATGGTAAATTCATATTTTATTACTTTAGGTGCAAAAGCTGATAATAAGTTATTTACTGATATGGCTAATGATGCCAATGGAATATTCATTGACAATAAAACAGCAGGTTCAGAAGCTTTAGTTACTAATATGAAGAATATTGCAAATGAAGTAAGGTCTGAGTTTATTATTAAGAACCTACAACTTACGGAAAATTTGCCAAAAGGGCTATTATTGTCAAACAATCAAAATACAGCTACATTAAAATTTCCAGACCTAATTTACGTATATAACGATATCACTAAAAAATACGAAGCAAATGAAATTAATGCCGCCCTGGAAATAATAGGAAAGGCATTAGGGAATTATAATCTTACAGGAGACGCAATATTTACTTATAGTGATATAGAAAATGTGGGCAAAACTTTATCATTCAGTCCGTTTAATGTTTCTATAGTTGATGATGTTATATTAAAGCAAGGACTGTTTCAAAATGATCCTACAGAGGGAAAACCGTCAGGAGAAGGTTATTTGTTATATGAAAATTCACAGGTAGATATTGCAGAAGTGTCTTCAGCAAGATTAGCTGCCTTAGTACGAAACTCTGGAGAAGAAACTACATTAAGTATAACTATTAACAGCACTAAGGATCCAGGAATAAATCATATTAAAATTACAGAGAAGGACATTGTAGTTTACAAGGTAGATAGTGATAATAGGCTGCAAAGACTGAACATTAATCCAGCTAATATAGTTATAGATTATGGTGATAATAAGACAATTAATTTAAAAATTAAACTTAGTGAAGGCGATAGATCAAACTATAATTATTATATTATAAACTATAATTTTAGTGCAAAGCTATCTGGGGAACACCCTGGCAATATAAATTGTTCAGCTACCTTAGAAGGGACAAATAAAAGAAGTGATTTCAAGATAAGGGCAGTATCATTACCAGATGTTTTTTAATTGTATATTTTAATTAATATCATTTAGTTTATTACTTACACCAGCTTGTCTGGTGTTTTCTTTTTATTCATTAATATATATTTTATATTTATAAATAACTTGTTTAATTTATCAAAGAAAAATAAATTCCTCACTAAAGAAAGATAAAAGTAAGATTTTTTAATATAAAATTACGAGTTTAATTAAAATAAATTGAAAGAATTTCATGGCTTTTAATTTGCCTGCTGACCTTTGTTGACAAGTCTCCCGTTAACCATTATAATTAACTTTAATTTAATAGATAACGCTCATATATCCCCTGAATATGGCAGGGAGTCTCTACCGAAAACCGTTAATTTTCGACTATGGGTGAAGCTTAATTTTGTCTGGGATTTTTTAAGGCAGTTAGTTTCGCTTATAGTGACTAGCTGTCTTTTTGTATTTTTATAAGGGTTCTATTGAGTTGATAATTAATAAATAAGTGTTTATTTAAGATAACAGAAATAATTATAATTTTGGAGGAGTGAAATAATGGCTTGCATTTTAAAAACTGCCTATACCTTTGATGATGTTCTTTTAATACCAAACAAATCAGAAATATTACCTAGAGAGGTAATGGTAAATACTAATCTTACAAAAACTATAAAGCTTAATATTCCTTTCATGAGCGCCAGTATGGATACTGTAACGGAATCTAAGATGGCTATTGCCATGGCTAGAGAAGGTGGAATAGGAATTATACATAAAAATATGTCTATTGAGCAGCAGGCTCAAGAAGTGGACACTGTAAAGAGACAGGAAAATGGTGTTATAACTAATCCTTTTTCCCTTTCACCAGAACATCCCTTGAAGGATGCTGAGGATCTTATGAGAAAATACAGGATATCTGGAGTACCTATTACTGAGGACGGAAAGCTAGTAGGTATTGTTACAAACAGAGATATGCTCTTTGAAACAGATTATAATAAGCAGATAAAAGATGTTATGACCTCTGAAAATCTCATCACTGCTCCAGTGGGAACTACCATTGAGGAAGCTAAGGAAATATTAAAGAAGCATAAGATAGAAAAGCTTCCACTGGTGGATGATGAAAATAATCTAGTAGGTCTTATAACTATAAAGGATATAGAAAAGACTAAGGCTTATCCAAATGCTGCTAAGGATTCTAAGGGTAGACTTCTCTGCGGAGCAGCTGTAGGAGTTACAGCTGACATGATGGATAGAGTAGAGGCCTTAGTAAATGCTCATGTAGATGTTATTACCTTAGATACAGCTCATGGTCATTCCATGGGGGTTATAGAAGGAGTTAAGAAGATAAAGGCAAAATATCCTGAGCTTCAGATTATAGCAGGTAATATTGCTACTCCAGAAGCAGCAGAGGATCTAATAAAGGCAGGAGCTGATGCTATAAAGGTTGGTATTGGTCCTGGTTCTATCTGTACTACAAGAGTAGTTGCTGGTGTTGGTGTTCCTCAGCTTACAGCAGTTATGGACTGTGTAGAGGTAGGTGAGAAATATGGAATTCCTGTGATAGCTGATGGAGGAATAAAGTACTCAGGAGATGTTGTTAAGGCTTTAGCTGCTGGAGCAAGTGTAGTAATGATGGGCTCACTACTAGCAGGCTGTGAAGAGGCTCCTGGAGCTATAGAAATATATCAAGGAAGAAGCTATAAGGTTTATAGAGGAATGGGTTCCTTAGCAGCCATGGAAAAGGGAAGCACCGATAGATACTTCCAGCAAGGTGCTAAGAAGCTAGTTCCAGAGGGGGTAGAAGGAAGAGTTGCTTATAAGGGCTATCTTGCTGATACAATATTCCAGCTTCTTGGTGGAGTAAGATCCGGTATGGGATACTTAGGCGCTAAGAATTTAAGAACTTTATATGAAACTGCAAGATTTGTAGTTCAGACTTCTGCAGGACTTAAGGAAAGCCATCCACATGATATATACATCACTAAGGAATCACCAAATTATAGTGTGAATACTGGAAATTAAGACTTATAATTATATAGAAAAGTGTTACTTATAGATAACAATCGGGAGGAAATACATGGAGAGAGATTTAGTGCTTGTAGTGGATTTTGGAGGTCAATATAATCAGCTCATAGCTAGAAGAGTAAGAGAGTTAGGGGTATATTGTGAAATTGTTCCTTATAGCTATTCAATAGATAAGATTAAAGAGAAAAATCCTAAAGGTATAATCTTCACCGGTGGACCTAACAGCGTGTATGGAGATGAAGCTCCACAGGTGGATGAGGAGATATTTAATTTAGGGGTTCCTGTACTTGGAATCTGCTACGGCTGTCAGCTTATGTCTCATACCCTTGGTGGTAAGGTTACAGCAGCAGAGGTTAGAGAGTATGGAAAGACTGAAATCAAGCTGAAAAATGAAAGTAAGTTATTCAAGGATTTAAAGGAAGAAGAGCTCTGCTGGATGAGTCATACGGATTTTGTTAAAGATATTCCAAAAGGCTTTAACATAATTGCTAGCACATCTCAATGCCCTGCGGCTGCAATAGAAAATGAGGAAAAGAAGCTTTATGGAGTACAGTTCCATCCAGAGGTTGAGCATACACCCTTTGGCTTTAAAATGATAGAAAACTTCATCTATGGAGTTTGTGGTCTTTCTAAGAACTGGACCATGGCTTCCTTCGCTGAAGAAAAAATTAAAGAGATTAAAGAAAAGGTTGGAGACAAGAAGCTAATCTGTGCTTTATCTGGAGGAGTAGATTCCTCTGTAGCAGCAGTTCTTGTACATAAAGCTGTAGGAGATCAGCTTACCTGTATATTCGTAGACCATGGACTTCTTCGTAAGGATGAGGGAGATCAGGTGGAGCAGATATTTAAGGAAAGATTTCAGATGAATATCATAAGAGTAAATGCTCAGGAAAGATTCCTAGGAAAGCTTGCAGGAGTAGAGGATCCTGAGAAGAAGAGAAAGATAATAGGTGAAGAATTTATTAGAGTTTTCGAAGAAGAGGCTAACAAGCTTCAGGATGTTGACTATCTTGTTCAGGGAACCATATATCCTGACGTAGTGGAAAGTGGAACCTCCACTTCTGCAGTTATAAAGAGCCACCACAATGTAGGAGGACTTCCAGAGGATATGAATCTATCCCTTATAGAACCTTTAAGAGAGCTCTTTAAGGATGAAGTAAGAGCCGTAGGTGAGGAGATTGGAATACCTCATGATCTAGTATGGAGACAGCCATTCCCAGGACCAGGTCTTGCTATCAGAATTCTAGGTGAAGTTACAGAAGAGAAGCTTGAAATCACCAGAGAAGCAGACTTTATCTTCCGTGATGAAATAGCCAAGGCTGGCCTAGAGGGCAAGATATGGCAATACTTTGCTTGTCTTCCAAACATTCGCTCCGTAGGGGTAATGGGAGACGAAAGAACCTACAGCCACACCATAGCCCTAAGAGCCGTAACCAGCTCTGACGGTATGACCTCCAACTGGGCTCACATACCCTTTGAGCTTCTAGAGAAGATAAGCTCAAGAATAGTTAATGAGGTAAAAAATGTTAATAGAGTAGTATATGATATAACTTCAAAGCCACCAGCTACTATTGAGTGGGAATAATATCTGAAATGCTGTAAAGCTGCATAAGGTCATACTTTATGTGGCTTTTTTATGCATATGGTATAATTTCACATAGTGTTTTGATATACTTTATTTATTGAAAGAGTGTGATAAATATGAATTTGTAAGGAAGGAATAGAATATGAAGTGCCCATATTGTGATAAAGACATGAAGTTAGGTCAAATTAAGGCTGATAACGTATTGGCATGGACACCCGATGGTGAATCTGTAATAGGATTTACAAGATGGGCTAGAAGTCGAAACAGTATCCTTTTGGCGAGATGGTATGGTTTTTCCGATGCGTCACTTAATGCTTATTACTGCGATACTTGTAATAAAATTGTAATTGATGTTCCAAAACAAAGAAAATAGAGCATGTATATTATATGGAATAGTCGCTTAGTATGCGACCATTTATGTGTATTGTTGCGGTAGAATAATACCAATAAAACGGAAGGAAGGTAATAAATATGCCGAGAACAATTACAGTAAAAGGTGTTGGAAAGGTTTCTGCAAAACCAGACTATGTGATAATTTCAATGTCCTTGGAAGCAAAGGATAAGGATTACGATAGGGCTATGGCAATAGCATCGGACCAAATGGAACAATTGAATGCTGCTATAGAAAGATTGGGCTTTGAAAAGGGCTCTTTGAAAACAATAAATTTTAATGTTAGCACCAGTTATGAGAGTGTCAAAGAACGAAATGGTAACTACAAGAGCGTGTTCTCTGGTTACCAGTGTTCCCATAGGTTGAAGCTTGCTTTTGATTTTGATACAAAACGCTTAGCTCAGACATTGTCTGCTATCGGAAGCTGTTTGGCAATGCCGGAGCTTAATATAACCTTCACCGTAAAGAATCCAGCAGAGATTAATGATATGCTCTTGAGAGACGCTACAACTAATGCAAAGAAAAAAGCCGAGCTTCTCTGTGAAGCTTCCGGTGTGAATCTTGGTCAACTTCTGACCATTGATTATAATTGGGGGGAACTGAGCGTCATATCAAAAACAAGATTCGAAGCGGAGGATAGCCTTATGCCATTAATGGCTAAGGGTATGTTCGACGCAGATATTGAGCCTGATGATATAGATGTGAATGACACCGCTACCTTTGTTTGGGAAATTATTTGATAGAAGCCTATGGAGGTCTCAATTATGGGAGAAAACTATAAAAAGATACCGCAAGATACTTTGCAAATTATGGACCGTGGTTCTTATATCACCAACGATAAAAGGGAAGAAAGACCTAAGTATGTTTTTTTCTGGCACGAATATGATAAAAACGGATATTTGAGTAATTGGTATGAAAGCCCCTTTGTCATAGATGATTTTAAGTATCGGAATGTTGAGCAATATGTAATGGCACAAAAGGCCAAACTTTTTCACGATGCTGATGGATATACAGCGATTCTTAGAGCAAGTACTCCGAAGGAATGTAAAGCTCTTGGCAAGCTGGTAAAGCCCTTTGATGCTGAACTGTGGGATGCTAATAAGGTGAGAATAATGACTGAGGGTAATCGAGCAAAATTTCAGCAGAATCCAGATCTTATGGAAAAACTTTTGGATACTGGAGAAGCATTGCTTGCTGAGGCAAGTCCATATGACGGTGTTTGGGGAATTAAATTAGCTGCAGAAGATGCTGCTTTAATTTCTCCCTCTGAATGGCCTGGACAAAATCTATTAGGAAGTATTCTTATGGAGTTAAGACTTGAATTTCTTGGCAAATAGAGTCAAAGGCGTCGATTCACAACGACCCGTAAGTCCAAATAAAGAGTCGTTGTGCAATGGTGTCAGTATACCATTGATCATTGAAATGCCGGAGAGATAAATTGTAAGCTCAGTGATATAAAAATAGAGTGAATGAAGGTGTAGTGATGGGTATGAATAAAAATGTGTTTGATTGGCACCTTTGGAATGCAGATAATTATAAAACTTCCATAGAGATAGATAGTGCTATTAAATCCTTCGGTATTAGTGGTAAAACTATAAAAGCGGTGAATGTTATTGGCATGGCGAAGAATATGGAAAAAGAAAGCTATATTCAAAATATGCAACGTACATTGGCTAATGCTGGTGTTTCTTATGAGAACATAAATTCCGGAAGGTATCCATATATCAACGAAACACTGCTACCTTGTGAGGTTTTAATATGTGAACCTGTGATTTTCGTTTTTGAGGATGATACGACATTTGAAATCATGCCCTGGAGAGGTGATGGAATTAAGATGTCAGTGAATCAAATTCCCAGTAATGTTGTTGACGGAACAAACTGCAGTAATTTTAATTCTAATCTATTTTTCCGAAGCCTCATAGGAAAATCTATAGATAGGGTACAATGCCTTGAAAGAACTATTAGAAGTCAAAGCGGATCTTCAACATATAGAGAGGAGCTCAAGAATTATACCTACCAATTCTGGCTTAAGGGCGAATTTGGCTTTTTTATTCGCCAGTCTTATGAGGGGTGGTACTATTTCGGTGTCACATTGCAGAATCATTTCATGGAGCTTGGTAACGCAACTGCAAAAATCACCTACGGTGAAATCAAGGCAGCCTCTTATGATAAAGCTCAAATTACTATTGTTGAAGGCCACGACTCCAGTAGTTATTTCTGGATAATGCCTGTGAAACAAGTTGAGCGTAGTGATGAATACAGATTTGGTGTAGATGAATATCGTCCGGAAGAGATTTCTATTGAAGAAGATGACATTTATGAGTTTCTATATTACTTCCTTGATAAGTATTTCGACTCAGATTTTCCTTATACCTGTCGAGAGTTTTGTGGAAATGACTTTCAATGGAATCTTGAATACAACATATATACCTATGACTCCATAAGGAAAATGATTGTAGATATCAGAGAATACTTGGAGCTACTGCAAAAGGATTTCCATAACCCAAAGCTTGAAACCTTGAAGAAATACTATCGAGCCTATAGTTTTGTTCAGGATTATTTTCATACTAAAGGATTACCTTCCCATGATCAAATCATTAGGGATAATATCAATGTTGCCATCAGCTTTTATGAACGATTCTGCAGACGTATGGAAGCTATGATGGAATATGCACCAGAATATGAATTGATTTCTTTCATGGGACCATAAAAAATTATGATTGTCCTTATAGCTTTCATTTACTTAAAGCTTTAGGAATAAGGAGGATATTACGATGGAAGAAGAGCTCTTTCGCCGGGTGATGGAATATGACTTCTCCTCCATAGAAGAGTGGATTGAACTGGGGAATTCAATTAATATATGCAACGAAAATGGAAACTCACTTTTTGCAGAGTTTTTAAATGGATACTATTCATACGGTGATATTCCTAGTGAAGAAGCAGAACAATTGAATTCCCGTGATCAGTGTGACTATGAATTTTGGGAAAGCTTTGTTTCATTTAGACAACAAACGCCTTTGGAAAGTCGTTCTAGTGGTATTCTTGACCAGATGAATTTCTTTTTCACCAATGGCGCTGACGTTAACCTGTGCAAGCTACAACCAGGTGGTATGGTTGAAACACCGCTATCCATTGCAGTATGTGCTGAAGACTATTACATTACAAAATACCTTTTGGAACATGGTGCAAATCCTAAAGTGAGGCTGTTTGACGAGGATACTCCTGGGAATCAAACGGAACACTGGCTTATTGAGCATATGGATGTAAGAATGATGGATTCTAAAGGTAAGCAATTTGATAATGAGTTAAGAATAGCAGCATTATTAGCAAAACATGGTCTAGATGATTTTGGAGGCTTATGCATATCCATAGATAAAGACACAAGGACAATTATAGGACACAAACTTAAAGTGATGTATTAGCAACAACAAGGTTTTTCAACCTTTAGAACAACAGTAATTCAAACAGTAGGCTGAGAAGTCTATGATGGATTTGTTTTTGATGTAGCTAAATAATAATATATGAAAGACAAAGTAAGGGGAAAAGAGCTAGAAAGTCTTTAATAATAAGGGGTTCTAGCTCTTTTTTGCATAAGGTATGATTGACTCAAGAAACAATTTCTCTATATAATAAATAATCAATAGATTATCAAAATGCGATTCTTCACATAAGTAAAAAATATGAGTAGCCATACGAGCACAGTATGTTTAATTACTTCTGATAAATATATCCAAAAAGCTTTTTCTCCTGAATTATACTTTAAATCTTCAATAATCCTCATATGTATCATTCCTTATTATTTAATTTGGTTAAGGACAAATTTATTAATTACCTCAGCAACTGCACTTTCATTATAGGTTGCTTTAGTTAAATAGTCACAATATTTCTTAATCTCCTCTACAGCATTTTGAACTCCAACTCCTAAGGCTGCAGCTTTTATCATAGATAAATCATTGAAATTATCCCCAATTGCTATTGTTTCTTCCTGCTTAACACCTAAATGCTCTGCTAAGGATAATAACCCTGCTCCTTTGTTTACACCTTTATGATTGAATTCTATATATCTATTAGATGAATAGCTTATATCAATTCCCGTAGTAATTTCTTTTATATCCTTTTCTATTTCCTTAAGATATGAAAAATCAGTATTCATATAAAGGCATTTAACTATTTCTTGTCCTTTTAAAAAATCAATATTATCTTTAAAGATTTCTGTAACCTCCATTCTGCCAGCTAAATAGTCTCTTTCATCCTGAGTGTAATTGTAAGCATACACCTTGTCCTTTGTATAAATATGAATACACACATCATAATTAAGTCCTTTTTTATAAAGTTCTGATGCTAATTCAAATGAAATTCCCTCAAAATGTAGAAACCTGTTTGTACTGTTTTCAGTAATGGCCCCACCATTGTAGGAGATCACATACTCATTTTCTTTTTTATATAAACCTAATTCTTTTAAGGTTTTATCTACTGAATTAAATCCTCTGCCAGTGGCTGGGACAAATTTCACTCCTATTTGAGCTGCTTTTTTTATGGCTTCAACATCTTCTTTTGATACTGATCTATCGTGTCTAATTAATGTTTCGTCTAAGTCACAGGCAATAATTTTATATTTCATAAATACCTCCTTATCTAATTTTTTGTTTAAAGGATTTTTTACCTATTTTTGTTACCTATATTATATCAGAATAATCCTGCAGGTTTTTAAGCATTCTCATAGTTTATTGCTTATTAACTATTGATAATAGTTGTAGGTATTTTATATGAAACTTTACATAATTATAACAACAAAGTATAATTTTAGAGATTAGTAGATTTTAGATTAGAGAGTGAATTTAATAATTTTAGGCTTTATATATAGAAGTGAAGGAGAGATATAATGGTAACAATTCTATTGATAATTACATATATAGCTGCTATAAGCTTAGGAATACCAGATTCTTTGCTTGGAGCAGCATGGCCGGCAATATATCGTCAGTTTGGAGTGTCTGTTTCTTCTGTGAGTTTTATTACAATAGTTATATCTGCCGGTACCGTGACTTCCAGTTTTCTTAGCGGAAAGGTTATTAATAAATTTGGTACAGGGATGGTAACTGCTATGAGTACCAGCTTTACAGCTATTGCACTGCTTGGTTTCTCATTATCAAACAGCTTGATATGGCTATGTCTTTTTGCAGTTCCTCTTGGTATTGGTGCAGGGTCTATTGATTCAGCACTAAATAATTATGTAGCACTCCGTTATAAAGCAACACATATGAGTTTTTTACACTGTTTTTATGGAATAGGCGTTTCCTTAAGTCCTTACTTGATGTCACTGGCTCTCTCAGAAGATTTAAACTGGCGTAGGGGCTACAGGACTGTATTTTTTATTCAGTTAACCATCGCAATTATTACAATCCTTGCTTTACCTTTATGGAATAAGGTACAAGCTATAACAAAGGAAGAAGACAAGCCCAGAGATATTAAGTTTATTGAGCTATTTAAAATGGCTACAGTAAGGGCACAATACGGTATATTCATTGGTTCCTGTGCCATAGAAGCTATTTGTTTGGTATGGGGAAGTACCTTCCTTGTAAATGCAAAAGGTGTACCAGAAGATGAAGCTGCAGGGCTTATTACTGTATATTTTGTGGGGATGGCCATAGGTAGATTCCTATCAGGAGTATTAGCAAATAAATTTTCCTGTTGGGAATTAATTAAGAGTGGGCAGATAATCACTGCTGTAGCAATAATTATATTATTGTTACCCTTACCAGTAGTTTATTCTGCAATAGGGTTGTTTATGGTAGGTCTGGGAAATGGGGCTGTTTTTCCTAATGTTACCCACATGACTCCTGATAACTTTGGTAGGGATATCTCCCAGGCGGTAATAGGCACACAGATGGCTTTTGCCTATCTTAGCATAATGCTTGCCCCACCGTTTTTTGGATTACTTGTAGAAACCTTTAGTATTAAATTATTTCCAGTATTTCTTCTCGCTATGTTTTTTATAATGATAGGTTCAACATACTTTTTAAAAGCTAGATTGAAAAGGGAAGAAAAGATAGTATATTAGTTAAATCATAGCCCATCCTTCAGTGATGGAAAGCACCTATGGTGCTTCTTCCGTCCATTGACTGATGAGGCTTTATTTTCGTGTGATTTTATATTGGGTTCAGTCTTATTCTGTATTTAACAATTATCTATTTACTTAAATTAATTTAGATTTACACCTATCCTGGCCGAATATATAATTAGATGTGGGACACCTTATTGGAAAAAAATATAAAAATTAAAAGCATTATTTTAAAAAGATTAAAATAAGAGGGGGATTGAAATGAGATTTAGCACTAATAGTTTATTTTTATATTGTATTGCTATAGCCGTCATAATTTTTGTACTGGCACAGTCATTATTTTTTCTTGTACGAGCCTACAGACGAGGAAGGGAGCTTGGATTAGATAGCAAAAAGCTGAAGAAGACAATAGTTTCTACAGCGGTTTTTACCCTTGCCCCAGCAGTTTCTATCCTTATTGGAATTGTGACCTTATCGAAGTTTTTGGGAATACCACTTCCCTGGATACGTATGAGTGTTATTGGTGCTCTTACCTATGAGCTACCAGCTGCCACATCTACAGCAAACGCTCTTGGAATATCCTTATCTGAAATCATAACAGATCCAAAGGTTTATTCAGCTATTGCCTGGGTAATGACCCTTGGGATTCTGCCTAGCATAATTTTACCTCCAATTCTTATGAAGAAGATTCAAGGGGGAATGGTGAAGATAAAGAACAAGGACAGTAAATGGGGAGATTTATTTTTAACCTCCATGTTTTTGGGAATGATTTCTGCCTTCTTAGGTATGGTATTTGCTGATGTTAGGGGAGGCCTTAGTGGCTGGATACCTGTTTTGGTACTGTTAGTATCAGCAGGATTAATGGGGATTTGCGGATTGCTGATTAAAAAGTTCAATATGAAGTGGCTCGAAACCTATGCCATGGCAATCAGCATGGTGGGAGCTATGATATTTGCTGTTATTATTACACCAGTACTAGCTTAAGGAGGACAGAAAAATGAGTGAATACATGAAGGAAACGGACCGATACGGGAAGCTTTGGATATGGACTGCAGTGGTGGTGATTATGATGGTACCTGTAGCTATTTGTATCAGGTACAATGCATGGCCGCAGGCTTCCGCTGTGCTTAAAGGACTTTTAGGGGTGGCGCCAATATACTGGACTGTTGGGGTGATAGAAGTTATAACCTACACACCCATGCTGGGAGTGGGAGGCACCTACCTTGCTTTTGTCACCGGTAATCTAACTAGCTTGAAGGCACCCAGTGCTATTACAGCCATGGAAAATATTAATGTAAAGCCTGGTACAGAAGAAGGGGAAGTAATCTCTACTATAGCCATTGCTACCTCCTCCATAGTAACAACCTTGGTACTTGCAGCAGGGGTATTTCTTTTAGCTCTAATAACTCCAATACTAAACTCTCCAGAGCTGACACCAGCCTTTGATAATATTCTTCCAGCACTTTTTGGTGGATTAGCTGTAGTCTATGTGAGTAAGAATTGGAAGCTGGCTGTAGCTCCACTTATATTCATGGTAGTTTTATTTATGGCAGTGCCTTCCTTGGCAAGCTCTGTGGGGGTTCTTGTTCCTGTGGGAGTAGTCATAGCTCTTCTAGCTGCTAGAGTGATGTATAAGAAAGGTTGGGTATAATGACTTCACAAATTATTTTGTCAGTATTTTTAGCAATTATAGCAATATTTATTTTGATAATTTTAATACGTACAATTAGGTTTAGGTCAGAGCCTATGGCTCCTGTAACTGAAGACTCCATAGAACTAGATAATGATAAGATAGTTAAGGATATGGTGGATATGATCCGCTGCAAAACCATTTCTAATAGGGATGAAGAGCTTGTTGATAGAGGAGAGTTTGTTAAGTTTCAAAATCTCCTGGTGGAACGATTTCCTAATATCCATAAAGCCTGTAAGCTGGAGAAGATAGGCAAGACAGGACTATTGTATTATTTACCGGGTAAATCCTCAGAAAAGCCTTCTGTTTGCATGTCTCACTATGATGTGGTTCCTGTAGTGGAGGAGGGGTGGACTAAGCCTGCCTTTGAAGGGATTATTGAAGGGGGATGCATCTGGGGAAGAGGAACCTTAGATACTAAAGGAACTCTCTGTGCTATATTAGAAGCTTTGGAACAGATGCTCCAGGAGGGGTATGTGCCAGAGAATGATTTATACCTTTCCTTTTCTGGAGAAGAAGAAATAGATGGTGAATCCTGTGCAGATATTGTAGCATATTTAGAAGAGAAGGGAATAAAACCAGCTCTTGTTTTAGATGAAGGTGGTGCCGTAGTTGAAAAGGTCTTTCCCGGGGTTAATAAGGAATGTGCCCTCATAGGTATTGGTGAAAAGGGCGGAGTAAACATGAAATTTTCCATGACTTCTGGCGGAGGGCATGCTTCTACGCCTCCTGTCCGTACGATTTTGGGGCAGTTAAGTGAGGCTGTAGTTTCCATAGAAAAGCATCCCTTTAAGAGACAGCTTACCAAGCCTGTAGCTGAGATGTTCGATACCCTAGGAAGAAGCTCTACCTTTTTATATCGCATAATTTTTGCTAACCTCTGGTTATTTGCTCCTGTGCTGGATATGATCTGCAGGAAGGCTGGGGGAGAGTTAAATGCTATGATGAGGACGACGGTAGCTGTTACTAGAATGGAAGGTAGCAAAGCTTACAATGTACTTCCTCCTAAGGCTAGCTTTGGAATCAACATGAGACTTCTAGGGGAGGATACCATTGAATCTGCAATGGAATATCTGAAGAAGGTTATAAATAATGACAAAATAGAAATAGAGGTTATAAATGGTATGAATCCTTCGATTTATTCCGATACCTCCTGCGAGGAATGGGATAAATTAAAGGAAGCTATTCATCAGACCTGGCCTCAAGCTATAATATCTCCTTATCTTATGATGGCCTGCAGCGACTCTAGGCATTACTGCAAAATAACCGATCATGTATATCGATTTTCAGCCATGAGCCTGTCCAAGGAGGAGCGTAGTATGATTCATGGTCATGATGAAAGAATTCCCATAGACACTCTAATAAAAACTGTAGAGTTCTATGTTAGGTTTCTTAGAAATTTATAAGCTTGCCCCAAAAGGTTCAAAGCAAAAGCTGTCTTGTGCTTTGAACCTTTAAAATTTATAAGCTGTTTTTCGTTCCTAGAAATATTCTGTAGATTCATATTTTAGAAGTTATGATGCATTTTATTGATCTTATAGCTCATTATTATTAGTAGGCTCTAATTATAACAATGGAAAAAATTAATAACCCTTTGCTAGGTATATTGATATTATCAATGATATGAATATTTTAGGATTAATAGTATAATTTAGCAGAATATGTATATAGGTGATAGAATAATATAATAAAGTATTAAAGCTACTAAAGATAACCTTAGTAAATTATTGGATGGAGGATGGCTTTAAATGATAAGGAATCACAGTGATAAAGCAATGAAGAAGTATATGGTATCTTTGATAGCAATTTTAATATTTTTAGGTATATTTACCAACAGCGCCGTGGCAGCTAATAATAATGTGTTTCCGTCGGGAATTACCTATGAGGATATCCCTAAGGAAATAGAACACTTCGTTGAGAACCATAAAGATACAATGGGAGCTATGGAAGTAGCCATATTTGATAAAGAAGAAGTAATCTATGAGAATTATTTTGGATTTACTGATAAGGAAAAAAAGATATATGCTGATGACAATAGTGTCTTTGAATGGGGTTCTATAAGTAAAACTCTAATTTGGGTTAGTGTGATGCAGCTCTGGGAGGAAGGACTTATTGACCTGGAGGAGGATATAAGAGTCTATCTTCCTAAGGGGTTTCTTACTAATGTAAATTATGATACACCTATTACCATGATAAATTTAATGAATCATAATGCTGGCTTCCAGGATATGCTCAGTGATTTGTTCTTGGCTGACTCTAAAAGGGTGCTTTCCCTTGAAGAGCAGCTGAAGCACCATATGCCGGAGCAGGTTTTTAAGCCAGGTGAGGTGACGGCCTATTCTAATTGGAGCTCTGGTCTAGCTGCCTATATTGTGGAGAGAATAAGCAATAAATCCTTTGATGAATATGTAAGGATAAATATTTTTGAAAGATTAGGTATGGACCACACTGCTATTAGGCCAGATTTATCTGATAATCCTTGGGTGAGGGAGCGAAGAGAAAAGTTGCAAAGCTATAACTCTATGGGAAAGACCATAGGAACTAGTTTTTATCATATTGCTTTATATCCTGCAGGAATGGTTACAGGAACCTTAGAGGACATTCGTACCTTTGGACAAGCGCTTCTTCAGGAAGAGAGTAATAAGCTGGTTCTCTTTAAAAATATCAGTACACTAAAGGAGCTGCAAAAGGCTACCTCTTATTATGGTAATACAGATGTGCCTCTTAATCATCATGGCTTCTGGACTACTGAATATAGGGTTTCAGTTTTAGGGCATGGAGGAAATACCGCTGGAGGCTCATCAAACCTTTTGTTGAACTTAGAAAGTGGTATTGGCATGGTAATCATGACTAACCAGGCAAATGAGATGCCCTTCAATCATAGTATGTCAGAGTTTGTCTTTGGAGTCTATGAAGGTCTTAAGGTTAATGAAAGACCAAAGGAATCAATAAAAGGTGCTTATAGAAGTGCACGAACTATATTAAAGGGACCCTTAGCTCTTTATAGTGCCGTTATTATGAGATTAGATGAAGGTAACTTAGATGGCTTTTGGGCATATAGTGAAGATAATGGCATAGAGAAAATCACTGCTTCCTATGGAGATATGTTAAAGCTATCAACCCCTGAATTTTTATTTATTTGGCTTTTGTTGATACTAATTCCTGGAGCGTTCTTTTACTCCTTATCTACCCTCATAATTGGCGGATGTATTATCAGACCTATATATATAAGAAAGAGGAAAAAGCAGGGGGTAGTTTTAGAAAAAAATTCTTTTAACTTATGGAATTATCTAGCTTGTGGAGCTATCTTATTATGGGGTATAAATCTAGGGATCATTATCTATCAGATAATAGGTTATGCTCCTAGCAGCTATTATACCTGGCAGTTTGCACTCTGTGGGCTTCTAAGCATTTTAATGACGGTTCTTGGAGGTAGGCTAATATATTTCTGGAAAAAAATCCAGGGGGGCTTAAGGAGAAGAATTAAATATATTATTACAGTATTCTTCTTAATGATAATAATTATAGCAACCCTATATTGGCAGATGTATCAGTTTTGGGCTGTTTAGCCTTTGACTATTCATAGAACTGAGGGAGTAATTTTATATGGAACTATCCTGAATCTCAAGATTCGGGATTTTTTTATTAACAGTGCAATTACTTAGTATTAAAACAATATAACTAACACAAATTAATGTTAATTAGTTTTATTAGGAAGAATAATAAAAATAATAAAAAGTAAAATAAAAATAGTGCTATTTTACCTAAAAATAGTTCTCAAGTAAATGTTATCAGATATGTTAACATTATATCAATGTATTGATAAATACAGAAAATTGCAATAGGAGGTTCTACATGAGAGAAGTATTTAATTTTAATACAAAGTGGGCATTTACTAAAGAAGCAACAGAAGTTCCACAGTCTATGCCAGAAAAATGGTACTGGGTAAATCTGCCACATTCTTGGAATAATATCGATGGACAGGATGGAGGTTCTGACTATTTCAGAGGCACTGCTTATTATGCTAAGGAAATAGAAAAGGTTGAACTTCCTGAAGGTGCACAGTACTTTTTGGAAATACAAGGAGCTAACTCCTCCGCTGATCTTTATTTAAATGGAAAGAAGCTAGCACACCATGATGGAGGATATTCCACTTGGCGTGTAAATATAACAGAGGCTTTAGAAGAGAAGAATTTATTTGTAATAGCTGTAGATAACTCTGCTAATGATAGGGTTTACCCACAGAATGCTGACTTCACCTTCTATGGTGGTATCTATAGAGATGTGAACATAATAGCAGTTAGTGATTCACATTTTGATTTAGAATACTATGGTGGTCCAGGAATAAAGGTAACTCCTGAAATAACTGGAGCAGATGCAAAGGTAGAAGTAGAAGTTTACCTTACTAATGAAAAAGCAGAGCAAACTCTTTCCTATGAGATTAAGGATGCTGAAGGAAATACTGTAGCAGAAGGAACTCAAGGAGCAGGGGAGAAAAAGGCAGTCTTTGATATTCCTAATGTACACCTATGGCATGGAAGAAAGGATCCATATTTATATACAGCTGAGGTTGTTTTAACAGAAGGTGAAGAAGTTCTAGATAAGGTAAGCACAAGATTTGGTTGCAGAACCTTTGAAATAGACCCAGAAAAAGGCTTCATACTTAATGGAGAAAGCTATCCTCTAAGAGGTGTATCCCGCCACCAGGATAGATGGGGACTTGGAAATGCCTTATTAAGAGAGCATCATGAAGAAGACATGGATTTAATCTGCGAGGTAGGAGCGAATACTATCCGTCTTGCTCACTATCAGCATGATCAATATTTCTATGACCTATGCGATGAAAAGGGTATGGTAGTTTGGGCTGAAATCCCATATATCTCTTCTCATATGCCAAATGGTCGTGAAAATACTATATCTCAGATGAAAGAGCTTATAACTCAAAATTACAATCATCCAAGTATAGTTGTATGGGGACTTTCCAACGAAATAACCATGTCCGGAAAATCCGATGAGGATCTTCTTGAAAACCACAGAATACTAAATGACCTAGCTCATGAGATGGATAAGACTAGAAAGACTGTTATAGCAGTAGTATCAATGTGTGATATTAATGACCCATATATACAGATTCCAGATGTAGTTTCCTACAACCATTATTTCGGTTGGTACGGTGGAGACACTTCCATGAATGGTCCATGGTTTGATAACTTCCACAAGACCTTCCCTAACATTCCAATAGGTGTTAGTGAATATGGCTGTGAAGCGCTAGACTGGCATACTTCAAACCCAGAGCAGGGAGATTACACAGAAGAATATCAGGCTTACTATCATGAAGAATTAATAAAGCAGTTATTCACAAGACCATATATCTGGGCAACCCATGTATGGAACATGTTTGACTTCGGAGCAGATGCTCGTAACGAAGGTGGAGAAAACGGCCAAAACCATAAGGGTCTTGTTACCTTTGATCGTAAATATAAAAAGGATGCCTTCTATGCATACAAGGCATGGTTATCCGATGAGCCATTTGTGCACATCTGTGGAAAACGCTATGTAGATAGAGTAGAGGATGTAACAAAGGTTACAGTATACTCAAATCTTCCAGAGGTTGAGCTTTTTGTAAATGGTGAAAGCCTTGGAAAACAAAAGAGTGAAGACCACTTCTTCTACTTCCAGGTTCCAAACAACGGTGAAACTACTCTAACAGCAGTAGCTGGAGACTGCAAGGATGAAAGCCATATCCGAAAGGTAGAAGTATTTAATGAAGCTTACCGCTTAAAGGAAAAGGGAGCAGTGCTTAACTGGTTCGATATCACAGAGGTTGATGGACACTTCTCTTTAAATGATAAGCTAGAAAACATCATAAAAGCACCAGAAGGAAAGGCTTGGTTCACTGGACTATTCGCAGAAATGGCTAAGGGTCAAGGCGAGGATTCTATGATTAAGGTAGATAACATGGAGCCTATGCTTAAAATGATGGGAAGCTTCACTGTTTTAAGATTAGTAAGTCTTATGGGAGCAGCTGGAGTGAAAATGACAAAAGAACAGATGCTTGGTCTTAATGATCAATTAAATAAAATAAAGAAACCAGAATAAAAAATTAAGCTCGGAGCAATCCGAGCTTAATTTTTTATCTTTTGTGTTGGCTTCCATACATATCCTTGTATTCCCGTGGGGAAATCCCATATTCTTTTTTGAAGGCTCTGTAGAAGCTAGAGTAGTCCTTAAAGCCTGATTGAAGATATGCTTCATTAATTTCTGTATTAGATAAAATTGCATCTCTGCATAGAGAGAGTCTCTTTTTAGTAATAAACTGATGTATGGACAAGCCTATATTTTGCTTAAATACATGTGCTATATGATACTTGCTAAGATAGAATTCCTTAGCTAGTCTTTCTAGGGATAAGTCGCCATCTAAATGCTGCTCAATATATAAAATTATATTTTGATATAGACTCTGTGTTTCCTTTTCAGTTCTTGGATGCTCCATCTCATATACAGAACGATTGAGATGTAGTACCAGGTCATTTACACAGAGCTGTACCTTAGCGGCTTTTCCAAAACGCTGAAAATGCAGCTCTTCTATTAAATTAATAACCTTTGACTGTAGAGAGTTGAAAGCTATAACATCATAATGATAGATGTATTTTTTAGTTATCATAACATGCTGCATGAGGTAGCCATAATCTGATGAAATTTCCATGAGTTTTTTACAGTATTCTGGTGTAATCCAAAATATAAACCTCTGATAGGGTACTGATGTATCTAAAATATCTATGTGATGGTTAACCTTTGGTGGAATTAAAATCACATCCCCAGGCTTTAAGGGGTATTTTTCATCCTCTACATGAAGGGCCACTTCGCCACCTAGAAAAATATAGAATTCGTAATAATTGTGAGAATGATTATGGATGCTGCTCATATTTATATCGCTATAATAATAAATTTCAAAGTCTTTGGACAACATATACTGTCTGGAGTTAAATGAGGTTCGCAATTCTTTTTTCATAATCAGTGTAGCCCTCCTATTCAAGGTGTAATATACCATAAAATCGCAACTTTTACAATGTGCATAACAATTCACCCAATTGGATATCCTAAAATATGAGATATAATTGAATTATCGAAAAGATGACAATTTATCTATGATAGAGGAGGAACACATTCCCATGGAAATGACATTAAGATGGTACGGAGCTAAATTTGACACTGTTACCTTAAAGCAAATCAGACAAATACCTGGAGTTACAGGAGTAATCACTACTTTATATGATACAGTGCCAGGAGAAGTATGGAGCAGAGAAAGAATCCGTGCAATGAAAGAGGAAGTTGAAGCAGCTGGACTTCGTTTAGCAGGAATAGAAAGCGTTAATATACACGATGCTATTAAAACTGGTGCCCCAGAGAGAGAGCAGTATATCGAAAACTATATAAAAACTCTTGAAAATCTTGGACAGGAAGATATTCATCTTGTATGCTATAACTTCATGCCTGTATTTGACTGGACTCGTACAGAACTAGCTCGTTTAAGACCAGATGGATCTACTGTACTTGCTTACACTCAAGAAGCAGTTGATGCCTTAGATCCAGAGAAGATGTTCGACTCTATTGCAGGAGATATGAACGGAACAGTTATGCCAGGCTGGGAGCCAGAGCGTATGGCAAAGGTAAAAGAATTATTCGAAATGTACAAAAATGTTGATGATGAGAAGCTATTCGAAAACTTAAAATACTTCTTAGAGAAAATTATGCCAGTATGTGACAAATACGATATCAACATGGCAATTCACCCAGATGATCCAGCATGGAGCGTTTTCGGACTTCCACGTATCATCATAAACAAAGAAAACATACACCGCATGATGAAGATGGTAGATAATCCACACAATGGTGTTACCTTCTGCTCAGGATCCTATGGAACTAACCTAAACAACGATCTTCCAGATATGATTCGTTCATTAAAGGGAAGAGTACATTTTGCTCATGTTCGTAACCTTAAATTCAATAGTCCTACAGATTTTGAAGAAGCAGCTCACTTATCCTCTGACGGAACTTTCGATATGTACGAAATCATGAAAGCTCTTTATGAAATTGGATTTACAGGACCAATAAGACCAGACCACGGACGTATGATCTGGGATGAGGTAGCAATGCCAGGCTATGGTCTATATGACAGAGCACTAGGTGCAACATACTTAAATGGATTATGGGAAGCAATTGCTAAAGCTGAATCAAAAAAATAAGAGAGGTTGATTAGCATGATTTTAAATAAAGCTGGATTAGAAAATAGAGCGGAGTGGGAAGCTAAGGGCTACTCACTTCCAAAGTTTGACCATGAAAAAGTTACAAAGGCAACAAAGGAAAATCCAATCTGGATACATTTTGGAGCAGGAAATCTGTTCCGTGCTTTTCATGCAAATGTAGCTCAGAACTTATTAAATGAGGGAATACTAGACAAAGGAATCGTTGTTGCTGAAGGCTTTGATTACGAAATAGTTGAAAAGATGAATCGTCCTCACGATGATTACTCAATTCTAGTTACCTTAAAAGCTGATGGTTCTGTAGAAAAGACTGTTGTTGGTAGTATCGTTGAGTCCTGCATACTAGACTCTGAAAATGATAAAGAGTTCAACCGTTTAAGAGAAATCTTCTCTAAGGATTCTCTACAGATGGCTACATTCACAATAACAGAAAAAGGGTATAGCCTTGTAAACGGAAGAGGAGAGATTCTTCCAGCTGTTGAGGCTGATTTTGCAGCAGGCCCTAAGAAGCCAGCGAGCTATATCGGTAAGGTTGCTTCACTACTTTATACTCGTTATCAAAAGGGTGCAGCTCCAATAGCCATGGTAAGCACAGATAACTGCTCTCATAATGGTGATAAGCTATATGCAGCAGTTAAGGCTTTTGCAGAAAAATGGAGCGAAAATAAATTAGTAGAGGAAGGCTTCCTTTCCTACATCAACGATAAGAACAAAGTTTCCTTCCCTTGGTCAATGATTGATAAAATCACTCCAAGACCTGATGCATCAGTGGAAGAAATTCTTAAAAATGATGGAATAGAAGGTCTTGAACCAGTTATAACCTCTAAGAACACTTACGTTGCACCTTTTGTAAATGCTGAGGAGTGTGAGTATCTTGTTATTGAAGATGCCTTCCCTAATGGACGCCCAGCTCTTGAAAAGGGTGGATTAATGTTCACTGATAGAGAAACTGTTGATAAAGTAGAAAGAATGAAGGTATGTACTTGCTTAAATCCTCTTCATACAGCTTTAGCAGTATACGGATGTCTTCTTGGCTATGAAAAGATTTCTGAGGAGATGAAAGACGCTGAGCTTAAGAAATTAGTAGAAACTATAGGCTATGTAGAAGGACTTCCAGTGGTTGTGAATCCAGGAGTTATCGATCCTAAGGAATTCATAGATACAGTGCTAAATGTACGTATACCAAATCCATTTATGCCTGATACTCCACAGAGAATTGCTACAGATACTTCACAAAAGCTTGCAATCCGTTTTGGTGAAACAATAAAGAATTACCGCAAAGAAGGAAAAGATCTAAAGGACTTAAAGCTTATACCATTAGTATTTGCAGGATGGTTAAGATACCTTATGGCTATTGATGATAATGGAAATAAATTTGAGCTTAGCCCAGATCCATTATTAGAAACAGTTTGCCCTTATGTTTCTAAGTTCACTCTTGGAGAAAATTCTGATGTGGAAGCTACACTCAAGCCAGTTCTTGAAGATGAAAAGATATTTGGAGTTAACCTATATGAAGTTGGTATGGCAGAGACAGTATGCAATTACTTCAAAGAGTTAATAGCTGGACCTGGAGCTGTTCGTGCTACCTTAAAGAAATATACAGCATAATTTATATAAATTGAGTCCTTAAGAAAGAGGGAGAGAAGATGAATAAAGTTTTAGAGCAGATTCAAAAGACTGGTATTATTCCTGTTGTTGTAATTGATGACGTTAAAGATGCAGAGCCTTTAGCGAAAGCTCTTTGTGAAGGTGGTCTTCCATGTGCAGAGGTTACCTTCCGTACTGCAGCAGCTGAGGAAGCAATTCGCATAATGGCTGAGAAGTTCCCAGAGATGCTGATTGGAGCAGGAACTGTGCTTACTACAGAGCAGGTTGATCGTGCTGTAGCAGCAGGTGCTAAATTTATTGTAAGCCCAGGCACAAATCCTAAAATAGTAAAATATTGTATAGAAAAGAATATACCAATAACCCCTGGTGTATGCACACCAAGTGAAGCTGAGATGGCTATTGAGCTTGGGTTAGAGGTTGTTAAGTTCTTCCCAGCAGAGCAGGCTGGTGGCCTTAACATGATAAAAGCCATGGCAGCTCCTTATGTAGGACTTAAGTTCATGCCTACTGGTGGAATAAGCCCAAATAACGTAAGAGAATATCTTTCTTATAACAAGATAATAGCCTGTGGTGGAAGCTGGATGGTAAAGGGCGACCTAGTTAAAGAAGGTAAATTTGATAAGATAGTTGAACTTGCAAAAGAAGCTGCAGCCATCGTAAAAGAAATCAGAGGATAAAGACTAATAGATAGAAGGAGACATAATTATGGATTTAAATTTAAGACCAGCTAATGAATGTGCATTTGATGCAGTATCCCTTGGAGAGGTAATGCTTCGTCTTGATCCAGGCGAAGGACGTATTCGTACAGCAAGACAGTTCCGTGCTTGGGAAGGCGGCGGAGAATATAACGTTGCTCGCGGACTTAGAAGATGCTTTGGTTTTAAAACAGCTATAATAACTGCTTTTGCTGACAACGAAGTTGGTAAGCTAATGGAAGACTTAATACTTCAGGGTGGTGTTGATACATCCCTAATAAAGTGGATGAAAACTGATGGTATAGGTCGTACTTGCAGAAACGGTTTAAACTTTACTGAAAGAGGCTTTGGTATCCGTGGAGCAGTAGGTTGCTCAGACCGTGCAAACACAGCTATATCTAAGGCTAGACCAGAGGATTTCGATTTTGATTACATCTTCGGAACTCTAGGAGTACGTTGGTTACACACTGGTGGAATATATGCTGCTTTATCAGAAGAGTCCTGTGAAACAGTTCTTGCAGCTATTAAAACAGCTAAGAAATACGGAACTATAGTATCCTATGACCTAAACTATAGACCTTCCATGTGGAGTGCTATCGGTGGTCATGCAAAGGCTCAAGAAGTAAATAAAGAAATAGCTAAATATGTTGATGTTATGATAGGTAACGAAGAAGACTTCACAGCATGTCTTGGATTCGAAATCGAAGGAAATGATGAAAACTTAAGCGAGCTTAACATTGAAGGCTACAAGAAGATGATCAATGAAGCTGTTAAGACATATCCTAACTTCAAGGCAGTTGCTACAACTCTACGTGAAGTTAAGACAGCTACAGTTAATGATTGGAGCGCTCTTTGCTGGGCAGGTGGAGAAATCTACAAAGCAAAAGACTTCAAGGGTCTTGAAATCATGGACCGTGTAGGTGGTGGAGATTCCTTCGCATCAGGATTAATTTATGGATTAATAACTACTGGAGACGCTGAAAAGGCTGTTAACTATGGTGCAGCTCACGGTGCATTAGCAATGACAACTCCTGGCGATACTACAATGGCAAGCTTAAAGGAAGTAGAAGCTGTTATGGGTGGAGCAGGAGCACGTGTTCAAAGATAATTTTAATAATTAGTACATTAGGGGAACGCTTAGGCGTTCCCTATTAACAAGGAGGCCAATATGAAAAAATTCATGGATGAGGACTTTCTACTCACCACAGAAACTGCTAAAAAGCTCTATCATGAATATGCAGAAGTAATGCCTATCATAGATTACCACTGCCATATCAATCCAAAGGAAATCTATGAGGATCGTATGTTTGAAAACATAACTCAGGTGTGGCTTGGGGGAGATCATTATAAATGGCGTCAAATGCGTTCCAATGGTGTAGAAGAAAAATACATCACTGGAGATGCAACAGACAGAGAAAAGTTCCAGAAGTGGGCTGAAACCTTAGAAATGGCAATAGGAAATCCTCTTTACCATTGGAGTCATCTTGAGCTTCAGAGATATTTCGGCTATGAGGGGTATTTAAATGGAGAGACTGCAGAAGAAGTATGGAATTTATGTAATGAGAAATTACAGCAGCCAAATATGTCTGCTAGAAATCTAGTACGCATGTCCAATGTAAAGCTTCTGTGCACCACAGATGATCCAGCAGACTCTCTAGAGTGGCATAAGAAGATTAAAGAGGATGGTTTTGAAGTACAGGTACTTCCCACATGGAGACCAGACAAAGCTATGAATCTTGAAAAATCAAATTATATGGAATATGTGAATAAGCTAGAGGGTGTCAGCGGTATAAAAATCAATAGCTTTAAGACACTTATTGAAGCCTTAAAAAATCGTATGGATTTCTTTGAAGAGCACGGCTGCTGTATATCCGACCATGGGCTTGAATACATAATGTATGCTCCTGCAGCAGAGGAAGAAGTAGAAGCAATATTTGCTAAAAGAATCAAGGGTGAAACTATAAGCCGTCAGGAAGAGCTGCAGTTTAAAACTGCTTTCATGATAGCCATGGGAAGAGAATATGCTAAGAAGGATTGGGCGATGCAGCTTCATTATGGAGTCCAAAGAGATCTTAATAAAAAAGTCTTCAGGAAGCTTGGACCAGATGCAGGTATCGATGCAATCAACAACAACTCCTCAGCTATAGAAATGGGACAGTACCTGAATGCTTTAGCTGAGACTGATGAGCTTCCTAAGACTATTCTCTACTCCTTAAATCCAGTGGATAATGCTAATATAGGAACAGTAATTGGCTGCTTCCAGGATAGCTCAGCAGTAGGAAAAATTCAGCAGGGAAGCGCATGGTGGTTTAATGATAATAAGCAGGGGATGATTGACCAGATGGTGTCCCTTGCAAACCTTGGCCTTCTAGGTAATTTTATAGGTATGCTTACAGACTCCAGAAGCTTTCTATCTTACACTAGACATGAGTACTTCCGCAGAATCATGTGTGAGTTAATCGGTGGTTGGGTAGAAAATGGAGAGTATCCAGCAGATTTTAAAGCCCTAGAGAAAATTGTAAAAGGTATTTCCTACAATAATACAGTAAGATATTTCGGCTTTAAATTATAAGGTTGTAATTATAAGAGAACGCTTATTCCTTTATTCAGGGATAAGCGTTCTTTACATTGTTAAAGAATAAATTCGTTGCTGTAAGGAAAGACTAAAATCGAGAAGATAAGCTCTCTCTATATTCCTTGGGAGTTTTTCCTATAACCTTCTTGAAGGTTTTAGTAAAATAATTTACATCGGGAATACCGCAGTGCTGTGCGATTAATTGGATCTGCATATCCGATGAGCTTAAGAGGAGAAGAGCATGATCTATTCTTTTCCTTATTACATATTCCGTTAAGGTTATCCCCGTTTCCTTTTTGAATAGGGTAGAGAGATAGCTGGAGTTAACGCTTAAAAGCTCAGCCTGGGTCTTTAAGCTAAGGTCAGCAGTGAGATCCATATTTATTCTAGTAATTGTTTTTCTTACTAGGAGAGAATATCCTTTTTGAGATTGATTCTTCACCATTTGGCAGTATTTATTTATCATTTCCTTTGAAAGGGAAATCAGTTCTGCTTCTGAGGTTAGTGATTCTATCTTACGAGCATATCTGGAGGATATGCTATCAAGACTTGTGGGGTGAACGGCACCATTTCCAGCAGCTATTCGCAATATAGTATTTAAGACTATTGTATAGTTTTTCCTATTTCTAAGGGGGGTGGAAGCACGGGATTCAAATTGCCTGGAGGATAATTTTGCTAGGCATAATTCAGCTTTATGAGTCTGTCCTGAAGCTACTGCCTGCATAAGCTGTTGCTGCATCTCATAGTGCTCCTCCAGCATTTGTATGTTTAAGAGGGCTTCTTCTGGAGTTTGAATTTCAGAAATATGTTGAGATTTTTCTATATCGCTCATATAAAAATCTGTAATCTTCTCCAGAGAAAAGTTATCCATAGATCCCCACATATATTCTCCTAGGGTACAGAGAACAGCTATAAGCAGAGCTTCATTAGATAGCTGTGGTATATTCTGATAATATTTTTCAAGATGCTGTAGATTTTCAGATTTTACCTGGTACTTTTCAGCTATATTTAATATATCCTCTCTTGAGATAATATTATCTGTAAATGGTCCTATATATGCATACTCTGGATCTAAAGTATCAGGTAGCTGGAAAATTACATAATTACAAAGAAAAGGTGTAGTTACTTGATATATAGTTTTAGACTTACAGATTTTCTTAAGCCTTTCAATTAGATTATCGTGAGTATTGAAATTTAACATATTCATCAATCCAATCCTCTGAGCACCTTCCTGGTTACTAACAGGATTGTTTTTTATATAACTAATTTTTAGTCGAAAGTTGTCTAGTAGTTTTTCAGTAAACCGCAATTCTTTATCATAAGTCATGGTAGCACCTCGCAAGAAGTCGTATTTTCTTTTTATATTATCGTATAATTTTTAGTGTATTTCAAGGTTTGTTAAAAATAATACGATATTACCCAATAATTCTACTCATAATATCAAAAAACTGCATGTTAAAATCTTGTCATAAAGCAGTTAGCTAAGGAGGAAGGTTAATGTTAGATTATTCTATGCTATATCCTAAAGAAACTGTTTCCAGGCGTGTTGTATCCATGGATGGAATGTGGAAATTTCATTTGGACGGACAGGAAATAGGTGAAAAAGAAGGTTGGATCCATGGTCTTCCAGGAACTGATATGATACCAGTTCCAGCAAGTTTTCAGGATTTTTATACAGATAAAGACACAAGAGAATTCACTGGAGATATGTGGTATGAAAAAGATATGTTTGTACCCGGTGAGTGGGAAGGCAAGCAGATTCTAGTTCGTTTTGCTGCGGCAACACATCGTGCAACAGTATATGTAAATGGAGTAGAGATAACCTCTCATGAAGGTGGCTTCACCCCTTTCTGTGCTGATGTTACAGAAGTGGTTCGCTACAATGCACACAACAAGGTAGTAGTAAAAGTTAATAATGAACTCACTGAAACTAATATCCCATGTGGTAAGACAATAACACTTCCAAATGGAAAGAAGATGAATAAACCATATTTTGATTTCTTCAACTATTCAGGCTTACAGAGATCCGTTCATTTAGTGGCACTGCCAAAGGAATCTGTATTTGACCTTGATTTAGATTATGAAATAAATGGTAGTGATGCAAAGGTTAATTACTCTGTAAAAACTACAGGAGACAAACCTGTAAAGGTAGAGCTCTTTGATGAAGCAGGTAATAAAGTAGCTGAATCTGTGGGAAAAACAGGAATACTTTCTGTGGCTGATGCTCATTTATGGCGTGTACATAATGCATACCTATATCGACTTGTTATCAGAATAATGGATGAAGATAAGATTGTTGATGAATATGAGCAGGAGATTGGAATCCGTACTGTTGAGATAAAAGGCACAAGCATTCTTCTTAATGGAGAGCCAGTTTACCTTAAAGGCTTTGGTAAGCATGAAGACAGCGATATAGTAGGAAGAGGCTTTAATATCGGTGTTATGAAGAGAGATTTTGAGCTTATGAAATGGATTGGTGCTAACTCCTTCCGTACTGCTCATTATCCATACAGTGAAGAGATTTACCAGATGGCTGACAGGGAAGGCTTCCTGGTTATAGATGAGGTAGCAGCTGTTGGAATGTTTGAAAGCCTTATGAACTTTATGGAAGCAAGCACTGGAAAGGTTACAGCCTTCTTCGAAAAAGAAACAACACCAATACTATTAAAGGCACATAAAAAGGCAATTGAGGAGATGATTGCTAGAGACAAAAATCATCCTTGTGTAATTGCTTGGAGCCTATTAAATGAACCAGAGAGCACCAATGAAGCAGCTACTCCTTACTTTGAAGAAGTATTTAAATATGCACATGAGCTAGATGTTCAGAAGAGACCTAGAACCTTTGCTCTAATAATGAACTCTTTACCAAATACCTGCAAGTGTTATCATTTAAGTGATTTCATCTCCTTAAATCGTTACTATGGCTGGTATGTAAAGGGTGGTTATGAAATCTGTGCAGCAGAGGAGCTATTCCGTAAAGAGATGGATGAGTGGAAAGCACTAAATCTTAATAAGCCTTTCATATTCACTGAATATGGAGCAGATACCCTTGGTTTAGAGCATAAGCTTCCTTCAGTTATGTGGAGCCAGGAATATCAGGATGAATATCTTAATATGACAAATGAAGTTTTTGACTCTTATGACTTTATAAAGGGTGAGCAGATATGGAACTTTGCTGATTTCCAGACTACAGAAGGTATCATGAGAGTTAACGGAAATAAAAAGGGTGTCTTCACAAGACAAAGACAGCCAAAGGATACAGCGTACCTTCTTAAAAAGAGATGGGAAGGTCTAGACCTAAACTATAAAGGTTAAGGGAAGCTAGAAGGTTAAACAGGAGGATAAAAATGAAAGAGAGAAACACAGTGAAACCCTTTGGTTTCAGTGATAAAATTGGTTACATGTTTGGTAACTTTGGTAATGACTTTACATTCCTATTGTCCAGTATGATGCTTATGAAGTTCTACTCTGATGTTATGGGAGTTAGTGTTGCACTCGTTGGTACTATGATGATGGCTGCTCGTTTTGTTGATGCTTTTACAGACATAGCCATGGGTCAAATAGTAGATAGAAGTAAGCCAGGTAAAAAAGGTAAGTTCATTAAATGGATTAAATTAGTTGCTGGTCCTATTGCCCTTGCATCCTTCTTGATGTATGCAAGCTGGTTTAAGGATATGCCTATGGCCTTCAAGATATTCTGGATGTTCTTTACATATATACTTTGGGGAAGTGTGTTCTATACAGCTATAAATATTCCTTATGGTTCTATGGCTTCTGCTGTATCAGCAGATCCTAATGACCGTGCAGAATTATCAAACTGGAGAACAATTGGTACTGCTTTAGCTTCAGCTGCTATTGGTGTAGTGCTTCCGCTATTTGTTTTCTATACTGATGCTAATGGTAATCAGGTCCTTTCAGGAAATAGGATGATGATTGCAGCCTTAGTTTGCTCCATTGCAGCATTTGTTTGCTATATGCTTTGCTACAACCTTGTTACAGAACGTGTAAAAATAGAACAGAAGACTGAAAAATTCGATCTTAAAAAGCTTCTTAAAGGGGTAGCAACAAATAAAGCCTTAATTGGTATAGTAGCTTCATCCATTGCAATGCTACTAGTACAATTAACCGTTGCTACAATGGCTGGTTATGTATTCCCAAACTATTTTGGTAATATAAAGGCCCAATCCGCAGCTAATCTTTTAGGTACTGTAGTTATACTTATCTGTGCTGGCTTTACCGTAAAGCTATCCCAGAGATATGGACGAAAAGAAGTATCTATTGCAGCCGCTATTTTCGGTGCGGTTATATACTTCGCTGCTTATTTTACACAGACAACAAATGCATGGGTATTCGTAGGTTTTTATGGAGTTTCCTATATAGGAATTGCCATCTTCAACTTAATATGTTGGGCTATGATAACAGACGTTATCGATGATACAGAAGTAAAAACAGGGGAACGTTCTGATGGAACAATCTATGCTGTATACTCTTTTGCAAGAAAGTTAGGTCAGGCTGCATCTTCAGGACTTTCAGGTTTTCTCCTTTCTATAGTTGGTTACACACAGGCAACTGCCTTTGATCCTGAGGTTGTAAATGGCATCTATGATGTTACATGTCTTGTACCAGCAATTGGATATATACTTCTAGCGCTTGTTTTATTCTTCCTATACCCTCTAAGTAGAGGTAGAGTAGAGAAGAATGCTAAGATTTTAGCAGAAAAGCGTGCTATAAGCGAATAATAAATTTAATGAAATAATATAGAAAACTCCTGAACCGTTAAGTTCAGGAGTTTTCTAATTTATTGAGGAGCTTGTGAAGTAGTGTGTATAGCTGTAAGGCTTCATCATGATTTAATGGAATACAGCTAGCTATTTGTTCAGGAATGGGAAGGAGTTTATCTCTCAGTTCCTTACCATTAGCAGTAAGCTCTACACATAGAGTTCTTTCATCTTCTCTGGAACGGGTTCTTGTAATAAAACCTTTTGCCTCCAGCTTTTTTAAAAGAGGGGTTAAGGTTCCTGAGTCTAGATAAAGAGCTTCTCCTAGTTCTTTCACATTGATAGTCTCCTTTTCCCACATTACCATCATAGTAATATATTGAGTGTAGGTTAGTCCCAGGGGATCGAGATATGGTTTATATTTTTTTATAACTTCTTTAGATACGGCGTAAAGGGGGAAGCATATTTGATTTTCAAGCTTTAGCGGGGCATAATTTTTGTCCATATCATCTACCTCCTTTTTATTCTTTATATAAGCTCTTTAATTTTATCTTCTATTTTTTCTGGTGCTGTTGCTGGTGCATATCTCTCAATTACCCTGCCATTACGATCTACTAAGAATTTTGTGAAGTTCCATTTGATAGCGCTGCCCATTAATCCACTTTTTTGTGATTTTAAATAGGTAAAAAGGGGATCTTCCTTATCTCCATTGACATCAACCTTAGAAAATTGCTTAAAGGTTGTACTAAAGTTTATCTTGCAGAAATTCACTATCTCTTCCTCTGTACCAGGGGCCTGGTTTCCGAATTGATTGCAGGGAAAGTCTAATATTTCGAAGCCTTGATTTTTATACTTATCATATAAATTTTGAAGTCCGTCATACTGTGGGGTAAAGCCACAGCCTGTAGCAGTGTTAACAATTAGTAGAACCTTACCCTGATAATCCTTCATATCTACTATATTTCCCTGTGCATCCTTTACTTTTAAGCTATACATATTCATTTGTATCCTCCCATTTAATTGTTTATAAATTAACTAGATTTATATAAATTGTTAATAATTAAATTGTATACAATTTAATTTCCATAGTCAAGATGAAAATAACTATTTATTAAATAAAATACAAAAATTAACAGGCTTATTTCTATGTATTTTAATTTATATTTTACTATATCAACTATACGTTGAATTTAGTAAATAATACCTATATTGTATTCAATTGTTAATTGTGTTAATATTCAATTAATAATTGAATTGGAGGAATATTATGGGAGAGAAGGCTATTGGAGATTTGATTGCAAAATATAGAAAGCATAGGGGGATGACACAGGAGGAGTTAGGAAAGAAAATAGGAGTAACAACTCAGGCGGTTTCCCGCTGGGAATGTGGTGGTACACCAGATATTTTTCTTCTTCCAGCTATAGCGGATACATTAGGGGTCAACATAGACGCGCTTTTTGGAAGAAATACTGGTGAAGCTGTGGATTTGAAGGAGCTAATGTACAACCGGGTTATAGCTCTTCCCAGGGAACAGCAGCTTGAATATATCAGTGAAGTGTTTTGGATTGCCATAAAAGCCATTGCTAATATGAAGGATATGAAGTATCTTGAGAGGTCCATGGAAAAAGTAATGACAGAAAAGGCTCCTATGTGGATGAGGAGCTGTGTTCTCACGGAATATGGCATGGCTTTAGGAGTACCTGCGGAGGATTTTCACTTCTGGGGAGTCTTCCCAGAGCCTAAAGCTGGCTTTGCTTCCTATATAAGCTCTGATAATGAATACCAGAAGTTATTTCAGGTCTTGGGGAGGCCAGGTTGTTTCTCTGTACTTAAGTATTTATATAATAATGGTGAAAATTATTATATAGCTATAACAATTGCAAAGCGGCTAGGTCTCGAATTAGATGAGTCCGAGCTAATTTTAAGCGAACTTGAGGAAGTCAATTTGTTAAGAAAAAGAAATTTAGAGCTAGAGGATAAAACAGTACCAGCTTATATTGTTCATAATAATGGAGGTTTTATTCCTTTTTTAATCTTTGCTAGATGGTTTATGGAAAAAAATGATAGCTGGGTAGTAGGCTGGGATACACGTAAAACTCCTTACATTCATCAGGAGGTTCAGAAGAATGAAAAATAAGAGAAAATCATATATTAAGGCATTTTATACAGGGAATAAGCTGCTCTTTACAGTGGCATTATTAACCCTCCTTACCACTGTTGGAACATATCTTTTTTATTCCTGGATGCTGGGTGAAGTTCTTGATATTGTAAGTGGTGGCACCATAAATCAGCTGTGGGAATTGGTAAAAATTGCTGTGGTAATATTAGTATTATCATTAGGACAGAGTGCGCTGATGTACTGGAGCAGAGCAAGGTTTGTTCAAAGGGCCTTGTACCAGTATAAGTCCCTGGTGTTTTCGAAGTTATCAGAAAAAAGTATCAGTGCTTTTATGAAGGAAAATACCAGCCGTTATATCTCCGTTCTCACCAATGATGCGGGATCTATAGAGGAGAATTATTTAAATAAGATTCTGCTGGTAATCTATGAGATTGTACTTTTCATCTGCACATTGATTATGATGTTTCTTTACAGCTGGCTCATGGCAGTAGCGGTGCTTGTATTATGTGCGCTTCCTATTTTAGTATCAGTCTTCATGGGGAATAAGCTTGCAGAGAAGGAGAGGGAGGTCAGTGATCAAAATGAGTTCATGGTAGGAACCATAAAGGACCTTCTTTCTGGGTTTTCTGTAATAAAGAGCTTTAAATCTGAGAAGGAGGCTGTTAGGCTCTTTGATGACACAAATAAAAAAACAGAAGAAAAAAAGTTTTTTCGACGCTGGATGTCATATAAAATTTCTATTGTTAGTAATGATTTGTGTTATCCTTTGATTCAGATGGGGATATTCTTTTTTGGTGCTTATCTTGCTTTTGAGGGAGAAATAACCCTGGGAACAGTACTCATAATGACAAACTTGGTGAATTCTGTTATGGAGCCAATTAGAACTGTACCACAATACCTAGCAGGAATTAAGTCTTCCATGGCACTTATCGATAAGCTATCTATGATTATGGAAGAAAATTCTGGCCATGAAGGAAGTAAGATTGAGTCAATTCTTAAGGATAAAATTCAGATAGAGAATCTCTCATTTAGCTACGAGGAAGGAAAAGAAGTCCTTAAAGATATCTATGCTTGCTTTGAAGCAGGAAAGAGCTATGCTGTGGTAGGAGGATCTGGAAGCGGTAAATCAACACTTCTGCAGCTACTTATGGGGAGTTATGAAAATTATACCGGAAGAATTGCCATAGATGGAACAGAACTGAAAACCATCGACACTGATTCTCTTTATGACCTTATCAGTATAATTCAACAAAATGTATTTGTCTTTGATAGTGACCTTAAGAGTAATATTACTATGTTTAGAACCTTTGATGAAGAAGTTGTAAATGGAGCAATAGATAAGGCTGGTCTTAGTAAGTTTATTGCTGAACGGGGAGCCGATTATTCCTGTGGTGAAAATGGTAGAGGCTTATCTGGTGGTGAAAGACAGAGGATTTCTATAGCAAGAAGCCTTCTTAGGAATACTCCTGTTCTGATGATGGATGAAGCAACAGCAGCCTTAGATAATGAGACGGCCTTTGCAGTTACAAATGCAGTCCTAGATATACAGGGCCTAACAAGAATTATTGTTACTCACAAGCTGGATGAGAGTGTATTAAAAAAGTTTGATGGAATATATGTTATGAAGAATGGTAGTATCTGTGAAAGGGGAACCTTTGATGAGCTAATGGATAAAAAAGAGTACTTCTACTCACTTGTTACAATTACAGCTTAAAAAGTAAAGATGTTTAAAGGAAACAGCATCATGAATAAAAAATATATTCATGATGCTGTTTCCTTTTATCTTGTTAGTTAAATGATTAAATCTTAGTACTATGAATAGATAGCTTGTGACAGACATATTTATGGATTCTTGTTATCAATAAGCTTGTATAAATCATGTCTTCTATGCTTAAGTAGAGGCAGCTCTGCTCTTACCTTATCAACCATGGCTAAGTCAATATCAATAACGACGGAAGCTTCTTCCTCGCCTAATCTTAAAAGTACCTCGCCCCAAGGAGATACTACTATAGAATTTCCGTAGGATACATAGGAGGCGTTATAATCACGAGAGGGTGCGACTCCGATGGAAAAAACCTGATTGTCTACAGCTCTCTGTCTGAAGAGAAGCTCCCAATGGGCGGGGCCAGTAGTCATATTAAAGGCTGCAGGAATAATTATTATCTTAGCTCCCTGATCAACCATAAGGCGAGTAAGCTCAGGAAATCTATAGTCATAGCAGATAGCAACGCCGATTCTGCAGAACTCTGAATCAAATATTGTAACCTTATCTCCTGCCGTAAGTACAGCTGACTCCATAAACCTCTGGCCACCTTGCACATTGATGTCAAAGAGATGTATTTTTCTATGCTTTCCAATCTCTAATCCATTTCTATCAAAGATATAGGAGGTATTATAAATGTTTCCCTGATCATCTATTTCAGGAATAGAGCCTGCTATGAGATATATATTATTTTCTTTAGCTGCCTTGGCTAATAAGCTCCAACATTTTCCTTCTGAGGGTTCAGCGTACTGGGAGAAAAAATTCATATTATAAGGACAGTTAAACATCTCCGGTAGAATAACGATGTCGGCACCTTTTTCAGATAAGCTTCTAATTTCACTAAGTGCCTTCTTCATATTATTTTCTTTATCTGTAGTAATCTCCATTTGTATTATGCCAAGCTTCATATATTGACCTCCTGTATTTTTTATCCTTCTATGCAGGTCTTAATATTCCAGATATATAAATTATACCATGAGAAAATATTAAAACGAATAATAATTTATTTAAAAATATAAATATTTGTGAAGTTATTGACAAAGATAATATGTCGTATTAGAATAAATTCATAAATAAATTGTCGAAATATTTAGAAATAGGTAAAAGGTTTAATCCTATATATTGTACATATACATATCTGTTTATTAGATTATATGGTTTAAACCAGTCCTAGACTAGAGGTGAAATATGAAAAAACTTATTAAATGCTCAAAACTATTTTCTGCTGAGGATAAGAGTACAAAAGATAATATGGCAATAATAGTTTCTGGGAATATCATTGAAGAGGTACTTCCACTTTCACAAATTAGTAATTTTGACGATTATGAGGTTATTGACTTAAGTGATAAATTTGTGATGCCTGGGTTGATAGATTGTCATACTCACTGCTGGGCCAATGGTAGCTTTAAGGATCTGGATGATTTGGTTAGATACTCAACCTCTCCCGCCTTTTATGCTGTTAAGGGGATTAAATGGGTACAAGATGATTTAATGGCTGGATTTACAACCTTAAGAGATGCTGGTTGTCCTGGTTATGCAGATGTTGCCATAAGAGATGCTATTAATCAAGGCTATCATTGGGGCCCAAGGATGCTGGTTTCAGGTCTTCCTATTCATGGTGTTGGAGGCCATGGTGACAATTATTTTCAACCTCCTTATTCAGGCTTAGGAAAAGACAACGTTAGAGCTATCGTTTGTGGGCCAGACGAAGCTAGACAAGCTGCTAGGATGAATTTTAAATATGGAGCTGATTGTATCAAGTTCATGTCCACCTTTGGTGTTATGACTCCAGGAGATGATCCTGGTCCACAAGATTTAACCTTTGAAGAAATGAGAGCAATTTGTGAGGTAGCTGAATTCAGAGGTAAAACAACCTGTACACATGCTCATGGAAGAGAAGGAATAAATTGTGCTGTAAGAGCAGGGGTTACATCCATTGACCATGGTAGCTTCTTAGATGAAGAGACTGCAGACCTTATGGTGGAGAAAGGAACATACTTGGTCCCAACTCTCATTGTAACACGAAGGATGTTAAATGAAATGAAGCCTGGAGAAATTGCTGAAAATGTAATAGCAAAGTCTAAGTACTGCACATCAGTTCATGCTAAAAATGTAAATATGGCATATAAGAAAGGGGTCAAGATTGCTTTTGGTACTGATGTTTGTGCCCCATATCTTTATCATGGTACCCAGGCTGAAGAGTTTGAGCTTTTGGTAAATGAAGCAGGTTTGAGCCCAGTAGATGCATTACTTTCTGCCACAAAGACTGCTTCTCAGCTTATTAAATGGGAGGATAAGGTTGGAACTATTGAAAAAGGAAAGCTTGCAGATATTATAGCTGTTAATGATAATCCTATAGAAAATATCTCAGTAATGAAGGACGTTAAATTTGTTATGAAGGATGGAGTAGTCTATAAAAATTGCTGAAAAGATGAGGTAATTACTTATCAATCATTATTTGTTTATTATTCATAGCTGTTGTCAATAAAAGACATGGCTATCATTAATAATATTTAAGCTTTTTACTTAAAATTTTACATGAATGGGGGAGAAAATTATGAGTAAGAAAATTTTAGCCATGCTAACCACTTTAACACTTACCATGGCACTCTTTGCTGGTTGTTCTAGTGGTTCAAGCGGTTCAGAAGGTGAAGAAGGGAAGAATCCATTAATAACAGATAAAGATAGTCTGGTTATTTCTTTATCTAGTGAGCTACAAACCTTAGATATCTTTGCTCAATCAAATGTTGTTACTAACGAGGTTCTTACCAATATATATGAACCGATTCTAACCTTTGATCAGGATGGAAATATAGTAGGTAACGTTGTTGAGTCATGGGAATGGAATGATGAAGAATGTAAGTATACCTTACATGTGAAGGAAGGAGTAAAATTCCACGATGGAACTGAAGTGAAGGCAAGTGATATTGCATTTACCTTTAATCTTATCTCTAATGAATATTATTCCTATCAATCGGCTACTGCAGACATGATGAAGGAATGGAAGGTAATTGATGATTATACCCTAGATGTTTACCTTAACTATCCAGCAGCTGCATTCCTTAATCAGCTATGTGTATATATAAGTGTTTATTCTGAGGCAGCATACAAAGAATTTGGAGGCTTTACTGAAAAGGTAGTTTCCTGTGGACCATATAAGCTTGTATCTTATGATTCAGCAACTGGAGTAGTTTTAGAAGCTTTCGAGGATTATCATGGAAATCCTAAGCCAAGTATAAAGAATGTTACCTTTAAGATAACTCCAGATGCTAATACTCAGGTTATTGCTCTTGAAAAAGGGGAGCTTAATATTTCTAGAGATTTCCCAGCTAGCTCCATGGCTTCCATAAAGGAAAATGAAAACTTAGATATATATTCTCATGATTGTGGTATGTCCTACTATGTAATGTTTAATCTAGGTGATAATGGACAAGAAGAATTCAAGAATGAATTAGTAAGAAAGGCTGTTAACTACGCTATAGATGCTGAATCAATCTTAACCGTAGCTGATGAAGGTATAGGAGAGCTTGCCAATAGTGCAGCTAATAAGAACATGGATGGTTGGTCCGAAGATATTCCTTCCTATGAATATGATGTTGAAAAGGCAAAGGATCTTATGAAGGAAGCAGGATACGAGAATGGCTTCACTGTAGATACCCTTTACTGCAGAGAAGGTAAGACTGCTAAAATAGCAGAAATTGTACAAGAAAATCTTGCAGCTATCGGAATTACTACTAAGATAACAATCCTTGAAAATAGTGCTTTCATAGAAAACTTAAGAGCCGGAAACTTTAATATGGCGGCAACCTACATTAATCTGGGCTTAGACGGAAATGACATGAGTCTTATCACAGCAACAGATGCAGCTGTTAACTTCGCTAAGATAAGTGATGAATGGTTAGATGAGCAGTTTGAGCTTCAATCTAAGGATATGAATGCTGAGAGCAGAACTGAGACCCTTAATGGTGCATTTAAGCATATTTCTGAGAAGGCATACTTTGCTACTATCTACTACCCAAAGAAGAGCTATGCTATTACTAAAGGTTTAGAAATCACTGGCTATGATAAATTTGTTGGTCTTCAATGTAAATATATTAAATGGGCAGAATAATTTATTTAGTTTATAAATTTAGAAGGTGATTTTAATGGGAAATAATGAAGCAAGTAGATTTGAACGCCTCAAGAAGTATATGGCCAAAGAAGGTTATGATGCAACAGTTGTGATTTCTCCAGAAAATACAGTGTATTTCACTGGAACTTACGTATTGACCCAAGTGGATATCAGGGATAGATTGTTAATAACTGTCCTTCCAGCTTCAGGAGAGCCTACAGTTATTGCTTGTTTAATAGAAAAATTTACAGTTGATTCTGAATCCTGGATAAAGGATAAAAGATATTATGTAGAGCATAAAGAAAATCCTATTGTTTTACTGGCGGATGTATTAAAAGAGAAAGGCTTAGCTAATGGAAAGATAGGTATAGAGCTTAATTATCTTACTGCAGATTATTATATGGAGCTTATGAAAAGAGTTCCAGGTATTAACCTATCTGAATGCTCACATATCTTTGGTTATGTAAAGATGATCAAGGATGCTGTAGAGATTCAATATCTTACTGAGGCTGCAAATCTTACAAGAGAAGCCTTTGAAGAGGCACTTACAGAAGTACATCCTGGATGTACTGAAAAGGCCTTTGCGGACAGAGTTAAGATACATATGCTAGAGAAAGGAGCTGAAACAGTAGCATTCTTTGCTATGGGCTCTGGTGATAACTGTCTTCAGGCACATCATATTCCTAATGATGACATAATGGAAGCTGGAGATATGATGAGATTAGATTTTGGTTGCAGATATAAATGGCAGTATAACTCAGACATTGCTAGAACTGTAATGCTGGGTACTCCAAATCCAAAATACCTGGATATTTACAAAAGATTCTCTGAAGCTTATGAACAGATAGCTCTAAATATGAAGGTGGGAGTATCTGCTAAGGATATATATAATATCTGCGTAGAGAAGATGAAAGAAGTAGGTCTTCCTTTTAATTGCTCACACATAGGACATTCCTTAGGAATAGGAGTTCATGAATATCCAATGCTTGGACCAAGTTTTGATTGTCCACTTGAGGAAAATATGGTGTTCTGCCTTGAACCTGTGGTTTTAGCAGAGAATAGAATGTTCCATCATGAGGATCTAATCCAGATTACTGCTAATGGCCCTAAGATGTTGTCAAATAATAGCTTTAAGCCAGAGGTTTTAATTATAAAGTAATCTTTAGGTAAATTAATCATCATTTATATATGAAAAGGAGTGGGACAATGAGTAAACCAATTTTTTCTCCTAGTAAGAAGATAGGACAGTTTGTATATGTTTCAGGTCAGGTTGGATTTAAGCCAGGTACCTCAGAATTTGCTGGAGAAGATGTTAAGAGTCAAGCAGTTCAAGCGGCTGCTAATATAGAAGCCGTACTTTCTACCTATAATATAGGAATGGAAAGTATAGTTAAGGCAAATTGCTACTTAACAGATATGGCTAACTATGACGACTTCAATAAAGCCTACGGTGAAAAATTTGTAAGTGCTCCAGTAAGAACCTGTGTGGCAGTTAAAGCTCTACCCTTTGGAGCATTATGTGAAATTGAGGTAATAGCTTCCTTAGAAAAAATAGAATAATTGCTGCTTACAGGGATTAATCAAAAATGATTGTTGAGGGGTAATAATTTATTTTATTACCCTTCATATTTATAGGATGTGAATGTAATATGAAAAAATTGATAAAGTGTGGAAAGCTCTTTAGAGCAGTGGATGAAAGCCTTGAAGAAAATGTGGGTATTATTGTAAATAAAAATATTATTGAGGCTGTATTACCTTTGAATACCTTAGTAAATACTGAGAACTTTGAAGTGATAGATTTATTAGATTCCTTCGTAATGCCAGGACTTATTGATACTCACGTACACTGTACTCTCAATGGAGAAGCTAGTACTGCAGAAGAGGAATATTCCATGTCAGCTGCTTACTTTTCATTAATTGGACTTCCTATTGTTCAGGCAGATTTAATGGCTGGTTTTACAACCATAAGAGATATGGGAAGTGCAGGCTTTAGTGATATTGCTCTTAGAGATACCATTAATCAAGGGATACATTGGGGACCTAGAATATTTGCAGGTGGGCTTCCTTTAAATACCTTAGGAGGTGCAGGGGATACCTCCTTCCAGCCGCCGTATCAAGGTGGAAAGGCAAACTACATTAGAGCTGTGGTATGTGGTCCTGATGAAACAAGACAAGCGGCTAGATTCAATTTTAAATATGGAGCAGATCATGTGAAGCTCCTGGCTACTTCCGCCGTTCTTGGAAACAGTATAAAAGCAGGTCCTCAGGAGCTCACCTATGAAGAGATGAGAGCTGCCGTGGAGGTAGCAGAATTTTTAGATAAGCCATCAGCAGCGCACTGCATTGGAAATAAGGGATTAAAGGCTGCTATTAGAGCAGGGGTTACATCTGTTGAGCATGGAACCTTTATGGATGAGGAAGCGGCAGATATGATGTTAGAAAGAGGAACCTTCCTTGTGCCCACTCTCATAGCTGTAGAAAGGATAATGGAAAATATAAATTCAGGAACAATACCAGAATTCCAGCTTAGAAAGGCGAAGGAATGTGAGAAGGCAAGATCTAATACCTTCAAGATAGCTCTGAAAAAGGGCTTGAAAATAGCCTTTGGTACCGATGCTGCAACACCCTATAATAAACATGGCGATCAGGCTTACGAATTTCAGCTTATGGTTAGAGAAGGAATGGAGCCTGCAAAGGCTTTAATATCAGCTACTAGAACTGCAGCAGAGCTTTTAAGATATGAAGATAAAATTGGTACTATAGAGCCAGGAAAGTTTGCTGATATTATTTCTACTAAGGGAAACCCAATTGAGGATATATCGGTGCTAGAAAAGGTATCCTTTGTCATGAAGGACGGTGTGGTTTATAAGTCAAATTAATAATTATCGTGAAAGAAGGTGAGCTGATGCTAAAATTCACAATTAAACGATTATTATGGGTTGTGCCTATTCTTCTTGGAGTAATATTTATTGTTACCTTTATTATGAATTTAACTCCAGGAGATCCAGCATCATTATTACTAGGAAATGATGCTACAGAAGAAGCTAAAATTGCCTTTAATACTGAAAAGGGATATTATGATCCTCTTCTTGTGAAATATGGAAAGTATATAGTCAATGCTGTTCAGGGAGATTTCGGTGAATCCTACAGAACTGGAAAACCAGTCTTTGAAGAGGTATTGAAAAGATTTCCTGTTACCTTTAAGCTAGCTCTTTATAGCATAATTTTAACAGCCTTGATGGGTATACCCTTAGGAATTATATCAGCAATAAAGAAGTATTCAGTGATTGATATGGTTTGCACATCCGTTGCCATGATATTTGCTTCCTTACCAAGGTTTTGGCTTGGTCTTCTACTCATACTGTTCTTCTCTTTAGAGCTGGATTGGCTGCCATCTAATGGAGTAGGAACCTGGAAGCATTATGTATTACCGGTTTTCACCCTCGCTGCACCTACAGCAGCTAGCGTTCTTAGAATGACAAGATCAACGATGCTAGAAACAATAAGATCAGATTATGTTAGAACAGCTAGAGCTAAGGGAGCGGGAGAAATGCTTATAGTATTTAGGCATGAACTAAGAAATGCTCTTTTACCTGTTATAACCTCCTTAGGAGTTGAGTTCGGAATGCTTTTAGGTGGAGCAATACTTATAGAGACAGTGTTCTCTATGCAGGGAATTTCCACTCTTCTAATTACCTCTATAAGAATGAAGGATACTCCACAGGTTACTGCATGTATTATATTCTTTTCTCTTCTTGTTTGTATTACTATGCTTCTTGTAGACTTGCTGTATGCATTTATAGATCCTAGAGTACGTGCTAAGTACTCCAAGTAGTGACTTTGATTGAGAGGAGGAAAAAGCTATGAGTGAGGGAACCTTAGATTATAAGATAAATAAAAAGTATGCAAAGAGAAGTCAAGTTAAAGAAGTATGGAATAGATTTAAAAAGAATAAATTGGCCATGGTTGCGCTATTTGTATTTTCTATTATTGTAATTATAGCAATCTGTGCGGATTTTATTGCGGACTATGAAGCAGAGGCCATTGCTCAAAATATAAGCAATAGACTACAGTCCCCATCCAAGGACCATTGGTTTGGTACAGACCAGTTGGGTAGAGATTTATTTGCAAGAATTGTACATGGGGCAAGAATATCCTTGGTACTGGGTATTTTTACAACAGGGATTTCATTATTTCTAGGAGGTATCCTAGGTTCCATGACAGCTTATTATGGAGGAGTATTTGATGATATTGTAATGCGTATCATGGATGTTCTTATGTGTATACCAACAACTCTTCTAGCTATTGCTATCGTATCTGCCTTAGGACCTAATATGATTAACTTACTTATTGCTATAACCGTTTCTCAAATACCTGGTTTTACAAGAATTATTCGTTCTACAGTTCTTACAGTAATTGGTGAGGATTATATAGAGGCAGCCAGAGCAGGAGGCTCTAATGATGCTAGGATTATCCTGCATGATGTTTTACCAAATGCTATAGGTCCAATCATTGTTCAGGGAACTATGTCTGTAGCATCTATGATTCTTTTAGCTGCAGGTCTTAGCTTTATTGGTCTAGGTATTCAACCTCCACAGCCTGAATGGGGATATATGCTTTCTGATGCTAGGGAATTTATGAGGCAGCATCCTTATCTGGTGCTTATACCTGGCTTAGCTACTGCTATTTCAGTTTTTTCTATTAATCTTATAGGTGATGGACTTAGAGATGCTCTGGATCCAAAGCTCAGAAATTAATTTTAATCATAGGGTAGATTTCTCTTTAGATTAGAATACCTTAAGAGAAATCAGGAAAAGGAGTAACAATATGAATAAAGTGAAGGAAAAAGCATTATTAGAAATAAAGGATTTAAAAGTAATTTATAATACGGATTACGATACGGTATATGCAGTAAATGGAATTAATTTGACACTTAATAAGGGTGAAACTCTTGGGATTGTAGGTGAGACAGGGGCTGGAAAAACTACCACGGCTTTAAGTATATTAAGGCTCCTTCCTCATAATATAGGAGAGATTTCTCAAGGAAGTATAGAATTTAACGGGAAAAATCTTGTTAGCTTATCAGAGCGTGAGATGAGAAAGGTGAGAGGAAAAGAGATATCCATGATATTTCAGGATCCCATGACCAGCTTGAATCCTGTTATTACTGTGGGAAAGCAGCTATTAGAGGCACTTAAGCTCCACAATTATGATAATAAAAGCAGCAGAGAGCTGGAGGATAGGGTTGATGAGATGATGGAGCTTGTGGGGATACCTAAAAATAGAAAAAATGAATATCCTCATGAATTCTCCGGAGGTATGAAGCAAAGAATAGTAATAGCTATGGCTTTAGCCTGTAATCCTCTGCTAGTAATTGCAGATGAGCCCACTACAGCTCTTGATGTTACTATCCAGGCTCAGGTGTTAGCTATGATGACAGAGCTTAAGGAGAAGCTTGATACGGCAATGATTCTTATAACTCATGATTTGGGAATAGTTGCTGAGACCTGTGACAAGGTTGCTGTTATGTATGCTGGTGAGATTATTGAAAGCGGTACAGTAGAGGATATCTTTGAAAATGCTGTTCACCATCCATATACTGTAGGTTTATTTGGTTCTATACCTAATCTAGAGGTGGAAACAGATAGATTAAGTCCAATAAATGGTCTTATGCCAAACCCAGCAGATTTGCCCAAAGGCTGTAAATTCCACCCAAGATGTCCGAGGGTAATGGATATATGCAAAAAAGAACAACCACCAACCTATATCTGTGGAACTCATGAAATAGCGTGTCATGTAGTTAAGAAGGAGGCTGAGGCAAATGGAGATGACTATTGATAATAGACCCTTAGTTGAAATGAAGAACCTGAAAAAATATTTTAAGACCTCCAACGGTAGCCTTCATGCAGTAGATGATATTAATCTATCCATAAAAAAAGGTACAACCTTAGGGGTAGTTGGAGAATCGGGTTGTGGCAAATCAACCTTAGGTAGAACTATCCTTAGATTAACTCCTCATACCAGTGGAGAGGTGTTATTTAAGGGTGAAAATATTCTAGAGTATGATAAGAAAAAAATGAGGCTGCTAAGACAGCAGATGCAGATGATATTTCAGGATCCTTATTCCAGCCTTAATCCGAGAAATACAGTCTACCAACTGATAGCAGAGCAGCTTGTTGTCAATAAAATATATAAGAGTAAGGTAGAGCTTGAAGAGAGGGTAATGCATCTTATGAATACTGTAGGGCTAGATGAGAGATATGTTAATACCTATCCTCATGAGCTTGATGGTGGCAGAAGACAAAGAATTGGTCTTGCCAGAGCTATTTCAATGAATCCGGAATTTATTGTTTGTGATGAACCGGTTTCCGCTCTAGATGTAAGTATCCAGGCGCAGATATTAAATCTTCTCATGGATCTTCAAGAAAAGATGGGCTTAACCTATATGTTTATTACCCATGATTTATCAGTGGTAAAGCATATCTCCGATGAAATCGCAGTTTTATATGTAGGTCAATGTATAGAAAAAGCACCCTCTAAGGAGCTTTTTGAGAATCCAATGCATCCATATACAAAGATGCTGTTATCAGCAATTCCAGTTCCTGCTTTGAGAAAGGATGGTTTTAAGAGAGAAATTATAAAAGGAGAGGTTACAAATCCAATAGACCCTAAGCCAGGGTGTAGATTTGCTGCAAGATGTAAATATTGTACACCTCAATGCATTGGAGAAAATTTAGAGCTAAAAGAAAAAACACCAAATCACTTTGTTATGTGTAGGCTCTATGAATAACTCTTCTAGTGATGGTTATCTGAGGCTATTAAGTTATAAGAAAAAGTGCGTTTCTATAATGAGAATCGCACTTTTTCTAGAATTTTATCTTTATAAAATTTTGTTATGTAGAGAAAGCTTTTTCATGATATAAGAAAGGGGAACATTTATGAGTAAGTTTATTAGTGATAGATTTTCTGATCTGGAGCCCTACAAGCCTGGAGAACAGACAGGTAATACTGAGTGTATAAAATTAAATACTAATGAATCTCCTTATCCACCATCTCCTAAAGTTATGGAAGCTATTAGCTTGCAGGAGGTGGAAAAGTTAAATTTATATCCTGATTATAGTGGCATTAATTTAAGAAAGAAAATAGCTAAGCTTTATAATGTGAGCTATGAAAATATAGTAATAGGTAATGGTTCTGATGAAGTACTATCTATGATATTTATGGCATTTTTTGACCATAAGAGTACTGTGGTATTTCCAGAGATCAGCTATGACTTTTATAAGGTGTTTTCTCAGCTTTATGGAATAAAATATATGGAAATGCCTATGAATGGTGATTTTTCTATAAGTTTTAAGGACTATCTGGGGATAAATAAGGATATAATTTTGGCAAATCCTAATGCACCGACAGGAATATATCTTTCCTTAGAGAATATAGAAAGGATAATTAGCAGCAATCCCGAGAATTTAGTAGTTATTGACGAGGCTTACATAGATTATGGGGGAGAATCAGCTTATAAATTAATTGATAAATATGATAATTTATTAGTAGTTCAAACCTTTTCTAAATCTAGATCTCTAGCAGGGGCCCGTTTAGGCTTTGCCATAGGAAATAGAGAGCTTATAAGGGATTTAAATATGATAAGATTTTCTATGAATCCATATAACGTGAACAGGCTAACCTTGATTGCTGGAGAGTCATCAATTGATGACAATGAGTATTATATGAAAAATTGTAAAGAGGTAATGGAAACTAGAAGCTTTGTTACTGAAAAGCTAAGGTCAATGGGATTTCAGGTGATTGATTCTATGACTAACTTTGTGTTTGCTAAAATTAAAGCCCTTGAAGGAAAAATTCTTTATGAAGAATTAAAGAAGAGGGGAATTCTAGTGAGACGCTATGATAAGGAGCTAATAAGTAATTATCTTAGAATAACTATAGGTACAAAAGAGCAAATGGAGATATTTCTTCAAAGGATAAGAGAAATACTTAAATTGAAGGTCTAGGATTAGTGTTAAAATAAGCTGATAGCATTTGTAAAGGAGAAGAAAATGAATAAGATATTGGTAATCCTACCGGTAGATGAGTCTCATAAAAAGAGCTTAGAGGTTAGTTCCTTGGACTCAGAGTTTATTTACTGTTCCAAAGAGAAGTTAACTAGAGAAATCGTTCATTCCGCTGATATTATAATTGGAAATGCCCCTATATCCATGGTAAAGGGCTCTGAAAGGTTAAAATGGATTCAGCTAAATTCCTCGGGAACTGACGGTTATACGGATTATGGAGTTTTAAACAATAGAGCTATTCTTACTAATGCTAGGGGAGCTTATGGAGTTGCATTATCAGAATATATGATAGCTGCTTTATTGATGATTATGAAAAAGCTGAATCTATACTATAATAACCAAAAAAGTCATAAATGGTCTGATGAGGGAACTGTTAGCTCTATATATGGAGCTAAGATTTTACTTTTAGGCTTAGGGGATATTGGAACAGAATTTGCAAAAAGGATTAATGCTTTAGGTGGAAGAATCATTGCTATAAGAAGAAATACTTCAATTAAACCTGATTTTGTGGAGGAGGTTCACGATATTAATTCTCTTAAAGAGCTGCTCCCTAAGGTAGATGTAGTGGTTTCTTGCGTACCTAAGAATAAAGATACCCATAGGATCTTCGATAAAGAAGCCTTTAGTATAATGAAAAAGGGAGCATATTTTGTTAATGCGGGAAGGGGAAGCGCAGTGGATAGCTATGCCTTATATGAAGCTCTGAATTCAGGGCATATTGCCGGGGCAGCCATTGATGTTACAGACCCAGAACCACTGCCTCCAGACCACATTTTATGGGAGGCCAAAAATTTATTGATAACGCCCCATATAGCCGGTGAGTTTCACCTTCAATTAACCCTTGAGAGGATTATAAAGATATCATCACAAAATTTACACGCTTATTTTCATAATGAGGAGCTTAATAATGTTGTGGACTTTAGATAGCGTTATGTAAATTTTTCAGATGGTAGAAAGTCATATAATAAGTCAGGAGAAAAGTAATGGAAGAAAATAAGAAAAGTAATCCCTTAGTGTCAGTGCCAGTAAATAAGCTCCTTAGGCAATTTGCCATACCTAGTATCATTGCTATGCTGGTAAGTGCCATGTATAACATTGTAGACCAGTTCTTCATTGGCAGAAGTGTTGGTGAGCTTGGCAATGCTGCGACAAATATAGCCTTTCCTCTATCTATTTGCTGTATTGCCATAGCTTTATTATTTGGAATTGGTGGAGCCTCTTCCTTTAATCTAGCTATGGGAAGAGGAAATAAAAGAGAAGCCACTTACTACTTGGGGAATTCAGCAGTAATGCTCTTTGGCTGTGGTTTACTTCTGACACTTATTGTACAGTTATTTTTATCCCCAATACTAGTGTTTTTTGGAGCGCCAGAGGATATTTTAGGATTAGCTAAAACCTATACAGGTATAACCTCCTTAGGCTTCCCTTTTATGATACTTGCAGCAGGAGGAGGACATCTTATACGAGCTGATGGAAGTCCTAGGTTTTCTATGATTAGCAATCTTACAGGAGCTGTAGTTAACACCATATTGGATGCTTTATTTGTTTTTGGCTTTAAATGGGGGATAGCAGGAGCAGCATGGGCAACTATTATAGGACAAATTATATCTGGAGCCATGGCTTTCTTTTATCTGCGGCGGACTAAAACTGTTGACATAGAGAAGAAGCACCTTATTATAAGAAAAAGATATATTGGTAGAATTATTTCATTAGGAGCTGCACCATGCTTTAATCAGCTTTCCATGATGGTAGTACAGATTGTAATGAATAAATCTCTGAACTATTATGGCGCCTTATCAGTATATGGACAGGCTATTCCTCTGGCTTGTGCTGGAATAATAATTAAAGTGAATCAGGTATTCTTTTCCTTTATAATAGGGATATCTCAAGGATTGCAGCCAATTGTAAGCTTCAACTATGGCGCTATGAAATATCTTCGTGTTAAGAAAGCATATTTAAAGGCTGCTACTTACGGCTTTGTATTAGCAGTTACTGCATTTTTAGTATTTCAGCTATTTCCAAGATATATCATAGCTTTGTTTGGTGATGGTTCAGAAGCCTACTATACCTTTGCAATACGGTATTTTAGAGTATTTCTCTTCTTTACCTTCCTGAATTTTATTCAGCCAATAACCTCAAATTTCTTTACGGCCATAGGAAAGCCACAGAAGGGTATTTTTCTATCTTTAACAAGACAGATTTTATTCCTGCTGCCTTTAATATTAATTCTACCTTTGTTTCTAGGCATTGATGGCATACTATATGCTGGACCTATAGCAGATTTAATAGCTGGAATAGTAGCAATTACAATGGTTGTTAAAGAGCTTCGTGAGAAGAACTATAGGGAAGAAGCAGAGCTGGTTAGATAGAATCTATTGAGAATGATTCTAGAGAATAATTCGTAATATTTTGAAAAAATATAGCGAAAATGATAAAATAGAATTAATAATATATTAATATCTATCTGAGAGTTGTAAGCTGAAAGGTTATAAAACTATCGCAAGGGGGAGTTATTATGGCAAAGAAAGGTTACAGCAGAAAAGGCTTATTTGGAACAATAAAGCATTACGACGGAAATGGAAAGATGGTAGGAGAAAGTAGGCCTGGGCTTTTTGGCGGAATGAATCATTATGATAGTAAAGGAAAGAAGGTTGGGCACAGCACTCCTGGTTTCTTTGATTCCATGAACCATTATGATGCTAAAGGACATAAAACTGGCCATAGTAGACCAGGATTCTTGGGAAGTGTTAATCATTATGATGAAAAGGGAGAAAAGGATGCCCATAGCACTCCTGGATTCTTTGGAGACTGGAATCATTATGATGACTAGAAGAGTTAATATCCCGATAGCTTTAATTTAAAGCTATCGGGATAATTTTTTATTCAGCTTATATAAAGAAAATTATTCCATGATTATTTTTTTAATGGTATTATAGGAATTATGTTGGATAAGCTTCAGGAGAGCTTTATAAAAGGAGGCGTGCTTCTATGATTACAGCTTTGTTAGCAATTATATATATTGCATTTATTAGCTTAGGTTTACCAGATACAATTTTGGGTTCTGCATGGCCATCTATCTATGGAAATATAGGGGTAGAAGTTTCTGCTCAGGGAATTCTTTCAATGATTACAGCTGGTGGAACAATTATATCGAGTTTTTTAAGTGGTAAGCTTATAAGAAGATATGGAACGGGCACAGTTACAGGAGTAAGTGTTCTATTAACTGCACTGGCTTTATTAGGATATTCTTTCTCAGGTAATATTTACATGCTATGTATTTTTGCTGTTCCTTTAGGCTTAGGCGCTGGAAGTGTAGATGTAGCCTTGAATAATTTTGTTGCTAATCATTATAAAGCAAGACATATGAGCTGGCTACACTGCTTTTGGGGAGTGGGAGCTACCTTAGGACCAATTATAATGTCTTATTATATAGGAAAAAACAGTGGCTGGAGAAGTGGATATAGAACTATAGCTCTACTACAGCTAGCTTTAGTTTTTGTTTTATTTTTATCCTTACCCTTATGGAGAAAAGTAGAGAGAAGAGAAGAAGAAAAAGGAGGAGAAGGAGATACCATAGAGAAGAGCATTTCCTTTAAGGAGCTTATGAGGATAAAAGGAGTTAAGGCTGTGCTAACTGCTTTGTTTTCTTACATTGCACTAGAAGCATCTACAGGCTATTGGGGTGCCAGCTATCTAGTGCTCTCCAAAGGACTCTCAGAGGAAAATGCCGCACAGTGGATATCTTTATTCTATATGGGAATAACTATAGGAAGATTTTTATCTGGCTTCTTAACAATGAAGCTAAAAAGCAAGGAGTTAATAAATTTAGGACTTGCTATAATAACAGTGGGATTATCCATTTTGATCCTTCCAGTACCAACTAGCTTGCTGCCAATGGGCTTCTTACTTATAGGTACAGGCTGTGCACCAATTTATCCTTCAATTCTTCATGAGACCCCAGTGAATTTTGGAAAGGATGTTTCTCAGTCTCTTATGGGAATTCAAATGGGCTTTTCCTACGTTGGAGCAACCTTTATGCCACCTCTTTGTGGTCTAATTATAGGAAGAATCTCACCAAAGCTATATCCTTATTATTTGATTTTTTTCTTGGTGGCTATGATTATAATGGTGACACGCCTTTATAAGGTTACAGCTAAAGTTTCTAAGGTAAAAGCTCCTATTTCATAATAATGAGATATAGTAATAGACAAATGTATAGTAATGGCTAACTTTTATGTTGTATACTTTGTAGCCTGAAACAGGTACCTATATCACACTTCTGCATATAATAGTAGTATAGAATGCTATAGGAGCGCAATTATTAATGACAAGAAAGGTTACCATAAGTTTGGCAGATCATGTATACAACCTTGCTAGTAAAAAGGCAGATGTTCTCATGTCGGGTAATTTCTCCAGTTATATAAACTCTTTAATATGTAAGGATTTTACCAAAGAGGAGCTGGAGATGGAGGCCTTTGAGCTTCAAAAGCCTGAAGCCTTGGGAAGGACAATAGTAGCAAAGGAGACTAGCCCCTGCGAGGTTTGCTACAAGGCTATTAACATAGGAGAGGTAATCTGCAGTGTTGAGCTTAAGGATGGTAAAAGTCACTGGGTTCATGCTTCCTGCTGCAGAAAAGCTATTAATAAACTATAAGCATAATATCTAAAAGAAGCCTAATAGCTATGGGCTTCTTTTTCATTATAAAATAATTGCTGAATAAACCCATGGATAGAATGGAATAATTTAATAGATAATATGTACAGAAGATATGTTTTGGATTTAATAATATACCAGTAGGAGATGGATTCTATGGAAAAGACAGGATATAGAATAGTTACCGATAGTTCCGCGGACCTAACCTTAGAAGAGGCATCAGAGAAGAATATTACTGTGGTTCCTTTTTATATTTCTCTTGATAGCAAGGAGTATTTAAAGGAAGTAGTTGAGCTTGAAATTAGAGAGCTTTATGAAAAAATGGTTCAAGACCCTTATCTATTTCCTAAGACATCTACTCCTTCCGTTCAAGATTACATAGATGCTTTTCTACCAATTGTTCAAAATGAAATGGATATAATATGTATCTGTATATCTCAGGGCTTCAGCAGCTCTTATCAATCAGCCATCAATGCCCAGAAGCTTGTTCTAGAGGAATATCCTCATAGGAGGATTACTGTGATAGACTCTTCCGTGGCAACAGCTCTTCAAGGGCTTTTAGTTCTTGAAGCTAGTGCAATGGCAAGGGATTGTGTGCCTTATGATAAGGCAGTGGATTGTATTGAGAAATTAAAAGGCACTGGTAGAATTTTTTTTACCATAGGAAATTTAGAATATCTAAAGCACGGTGGTAGAATCGGTAAGCTTACCAGCATAGCAGGAGGAATATTGAAAATCAAGCCTGTGTTAACCTTAAAGGAGGGAGAAATAATAAACTCTGGGGTTGCCAGATCCAGTGCAAAAGCTCAGGAGAGAGTACTAAGCCTTCTAAAGGACTATTTATCAGAGGAGAGAGAAGCTCTTAAGAGCTATTCTTTTACTCTTGGCTTTGGATATGATTACCAGGAGGTATTAGAGCTTAAAGAGAGGTTTAAGGTATCTTTTGATAAGGATAATAGTTTTAATGGCATTCCCATTATGCAAATAGGGGCTACCATAGGAGTACATATTGGTCCTAATTCTTTAGGTATAGGTATTATTAAGAGGTATCAAGATTTTATATAAGTTCTTTTTTAATTTTGAATATTCCTTTTTGACTTTACTATGATATAATAAAGAAAGTTAAAAATCCTAAGGAAATTATGCTTATGCGTATAAATTTTAATGAGCTAATCTAATTTCCTAAACATTAATTTCATTAGGAGGGTTAAAATGACCGACTTTAATCTTGATTTAAGTAAAACCTTACCATATTTAAAGGATGGAGAGATAAAATATCTTCAACCTATGGTAGATGCAGCGCACAATATGCTCCACAGTAAAACAGGAGCAGGTAATGACTTTCTTGGATGGCTAGAACTTCCAGAAAATTATGATAAAGATGAGTTTGAGAGAATAAAAAAGGCAGCTGAAAAAATACAAAAGGACTCTGATGTTCTTATAGTTATTGGAATAGGTGGTTCTTATTTAGGAGCTAGAGCAGCTATAGAAATGCTCAGTCACAGCTTTAAGAGCTTACTTCCAAAGGATAAGAGAAAGACTCCACTGGTTCTTTTTGCAGGAAACAGCATTAGTCCAACATATTTATCTGAACTTATAGAAGCAATCGAAGGACTAGAGGTTAGCTTAAATGTAATATCAAAATCTGGAACCACTACAGAGCCTGCCATAGCCTTTAGGGTTCTTAAGGATTACATGGAAAAGAAATACGGAAAAGAAGAAGCAAAAAATAGAATATATGCTACCACTGATAAGGCAAGAGGAGCTCTTAAGAGTCTAGCGGACTCCGAAGGCTATGAGTCCTTTGTGATTCCTGATGATGTGGGAGGAAGATTCTCAGTACTTACTGCAGTAGGTCTTCTGCCTATAGCCGTTGCTGGTATTAATATAGATGATATGATGCTGGGTGCCGGTAAAGCAATGAAGGATTTCTCCAACAGCAATCTGGAGAAAAATATCTGCTATCAGTATGCTGCAGCTAGAAATTCCTTATACAGAAAAGGAAAAACCACAGAGATAATAGTTAATTATGAGCCTTCACTTCACTATTTTGGAGAATGGTGGAAGCAGCTTTATGGAGAGAGCGAAGGCAAAGACCATAAGGGAATTTTCCCAGCAGCAGTGGATTTTTCAACAGATCTACACTCCATGGGACAATATATCCAGGACGGTCTTAGAAATATATTTGAGACTGTAATAACAGTTAATAAATCTAAAAAGGATATTACTATAGAGGCAAATGAGGAAAATATAGATGGTCTGAATTTCTTAGCAGGTAAGACTATGCACTATGTTAATGAAAGAGCATTCCAAGGCACGGCTTTAGCTCATAATGATGGAGGAGTTCCTAATATTATTGTAAGTGTACCAGAGCTTTCTCCTTATTACTTTGGTTATATGGTTTATTTCTTTGAAAAAGCCTGTGCTATAAGCGGTTATCTATTAGGAATAAATCCTTTTGACCAAGAGGGTGTTGAGGCCTATAAGAAAAATATGTTTGCTCTACTAGGAAAACCTGGCTTTGAGGCTATGAAGGAAGAACTGGAAAAGAGATTAAAGTAATGAGAATACTGGTGGATGGAGATTCCTGTCCTGGAAGAAGTCTTATTGAAAGAGCTGCTAAGGAAAACTCTGTAGAGGTAATTGTTCTATGTGATATAAACCATACAATTACCAGCGATTACAGTAAAGTTGTATATGTTGACAGCGGCTTTCAGAGTGTGGATATGCAGCTTATAAATATCTGCCGGAAGGAAGATATCGTAGTTACCCAGGATTTTGGTGTTGCCGCCATGGCTTTAGGTAAGGGCGCTTATTCCATAGGACCTAAGGGCCATATATACACTGAGGAGAACATAGATAGATTGTTATTTGAAAGACATCTTAATCAAAAAGCAAGAAAAAGTGGAGTAAGACATCCTTCTATGAAAAAAAGAACTCTTGAGGATGATGAGAGGCTCTATAGAAATTTATGTCTACTAATTAAAAAAATATAGAATAATGGAAGAAGCTTAAGGGAAATCCTTGAGCTTTTTCTTTTTATAGGGAAATATAGGGGATGAAAATCTTTTTACATATATTGGAAGTGTAGTATAATTATTTTGCTACCATGGGTAAAGGAGAGATTCGATGAAAGAGTTAGAGGTTAGCTTCAGCGTTGATAGTCCTCAGGCGCGGGGACAGGATATAAAAATTGAAGTAATAAATAAGAAAAAGGATTGTTTATATAAGTTTAGTGCCGGGCTTGAAGGAGTGTGGACTAGCCTCAAGGATTATTCCAACGAGACCTCCTGCCTTTGGAGACCGGAGAGAGATGGTAAGTACACAATAATAATTCAGGAAAAACATAAGAATAGTAAAAGAACCTTTGATAATAATACTAGGGTCGACTACGTTATAGGCTCTGTGGAAGAGGAGCTTATTAAAGCTGTTTCCATAGATAAGGAGGAATTATTAATAGGAGAAAAGCTAAGTGTTTTAGTGGATACTTCTATAAAGCCAGTGATGCTGAAGTACTGGATCAGTGGTAGAGAGGGCTGGGAGCTTATTAAGGACTATACCAGTGAAAATGAGCTTTTCTATACGGTAAATGAGTCGGGTAAGCATGATATTTTAATCGAATGTAAGACAATAGAATCAAGTAATAATTTTGATGATTTTAAAACTGTAAGTTTTTTTGTGTCAGATATAGATAAGGTACAGATTACAGACTTTAGATGTTTGTCAGAAAATCTTCTCACCGGCGAAGAGTTAATTTTTCAGGTGGAAGCGAGCCAGGCAGATAACAGGATGATATTATATAAATTTATAAAGATTGATCCATCAGGAAGGGCTATATGTGTTCAGGATTATTCCAGCAAAAGAATGGTAACCTATAAGGAAGAAGATGCCGGTGATTATAAGCTTTTATGTCTTGCTAAGGATATGTACTCCCCAGAGGAATATGATGATAGAGGTATCTTAGTTTATAATATTAAGGCATATAACCCTATAAAAATAAAGAAGTTTACCACAGACCTTCTATCCCCTCAGGGACTAGGGACAAATATTCTTTTAAAGGCCATTACAGAAGGGGGAAAAGAGCTTTTATACCGATATAAGATAGAAGGTCCTCATGGAGAAGACTCTGGTTTTATAAGAAATAACAGTTTTCTCTGGATGCCTCAGATGGATGGTGACTACAAAGTGAATCTTTATGTAAAGGATAAGAGTTCTATAGATGACTATGAAGCCTTTGCATATCTTGACTATATTATAGAGGATAAGCCTTTAAAGGCTGTTATAATAAGAGACGTGGTCTTAAGTCGTGATAAGGGGTGTGTTAAGGAGGTTCCTATTAATGTAACGGTGTATGCCGAGGGAGGTAATGAGCTCCGTTATTCCTTTATAATATACAAGGATAATTTAGAAGTAGATAGGATTAATTACGGTACTGGTAACTGGATGAGCTTTACTCCTCAGGAGTCAGGAGAGTATGAGCTAGAAATTAGAGTTAAGGATAAATACTCCCTCAAGGAATATGATAGTCATACCTATTGCTATTTTAAGATAAGCGAATATGTAAAGGGAATTATTGATTATGTTCTTGTTCCAGCAAAGGAATACTATATGGTAGAGGATAAGATTGAGCTGGAGGCCATAGCACAAAATACAAGAGATACTCTTCTTAAGTATTCACTCTTTATCGATGGCCACAAGGTAGAAGAATGGGATTATGGTCATGATAGCAAGTTCACCTTTACCCCTAAGGTTTCTGGAAAGTATACCATTGTATTCTATTCAAAAAGTGTTCACTGCACTGAGGAGTATGATGATAAGAAAGAAGTTAAGTTATATATACATGATGCCCATCCTGTCACTGGAACTAAAATAAAGGCTGGAAGCATAGCTTTTGAAAAAAATAAAGAAGCTAGCTTCTCCGTGAGCAGTGAAGGAGGCAGAGAGGTAATATATGAATTTTATCTTATGAAGGATGAAGAATGGACTTTAGTGCAAAGATACAGCAGGAAGCGCTATTACACCTTTATACCTTTTACTACAGGGAAATATAAGCTGCTGGCTCTGTCAAAAAGCTTTTATAAAAAGGTGTCTTATGAGGATTATGCTCTATTAGAGTTTACTGTATTATAGCTCCTTATATTCTGGTATGTTCATATCAGGTGAGTTGTTATATTATAAATTTACTATAAATTAATCCTGAAAGAGGCCGATAATTAAATATAATAAAAAAGCTCCTTCGTATAACAAGGAGCTTATGTTTTACTAGAGGTGATTAAGATGGAAGTGAAGAGTGTTGAAGGCTATCTCGGCTATGAGCTTATGAGTAAAATGTTGGAAAGTGCCTTAGGAGAAGGCGAAGCCTTCGATATAATTATGGAGAGCCTATTATCATCGGGAGCAGCAGACAAACTTGTTGAAGAATTGATGTCTACCATTGGTGACTCTAATAAGCTGGTAAAGGAAGGAGCTGTGCAAGGAACGGAAAGCTCATTTTTCTTAGAAGACCTTGCCAAGGCTAAGGCGGTAAATCACAGCATTTCCAATGGATCAGCCACTTCAGGGATTCATGAGAGAGATAGGATTAATAATGCTGTAATGAAGTATTCAAAGGAATATGGAGTAGATGAAAAGCTCATTCATTCAATAATAAAACATGAATCAAATTATAATGCCAGTGCTGTTTCCTCTGCAGGGGCTATGGGTCTTATGCAGCTAATGCCGGCTACAGCAAAGGACAGAGGGGTGCGAAATCCTTATGATATTGAAGAAAATATTGCAGGTGGGGTTAAGCATTTAAGAGAATATCTTTCTAGATACAATAATAATATAGAACTAGCACTTATGGCTTATAATGCAGGACCAGGTACAGTTTCTAGAAGAGGTGTAGAGTCATTAGAAGATTTATATAAAATGCCTAAAGAAACACAAAACTATGTAAAAAAGGTTATGAACAGCTATAGAAGCTAGCTTAAATTAAATACATAGCCGCTGTTAAGCGGTTTTTGAACATTGCTCTTTCTAGGATTTTACTGAAAGGGCTATTTTTATTTGAAATTTTATGATAATATTTAGATTCAAATGTTATAATACATATAATTAGATAAAATAGTTTTAGGAGGAGATTTTTAGATGAGTACACATATTGGTGCCAAACCGGGAGAGATAGCAGAAAGTATTTTGCTGCCAGGAGATCCTTTAAGAGCTAAATTTATTGCAGAAAACTATTTAGAGGATGTAAAGTGCTATAACGAAGTTAGAGGGATGCTGGGCTTTACTGGATATTATAAGGGTAAGAGAGTATCGGTGCAGGGAACTGGTATGGGGATTCCTTCCATTTCTATATATGCTAATGAGCTCGTAAAGTTCTATGGCGTTAAGAATCTAATAAGAGTAGGTACCTGTGGTGCTATAAAAGAGGACTTAAAGGTTAGAGATATAATCCTTGCCATGAGTGCATCCACAAATTCTAGTGTAAATAAGATGAGGTTCAACGGAATGGATTATGCTGCTACTGCAAGCTTTGAGCTTCTTCATAAGGCTTATACTAAGTCGAAGGAAATGGGGCTAGAGGTTAAGTCTGGAAATATATTAAGCAGTGATGTCTTTTACAATGATATCCCTGATTCCTGGAAGCTTTGGGCTAAATATGGAGTTATGGCCATCGAAATGGAATCTGCTGAGCTTTATACCATAGCTGCTAGAGAAGGAGTTAACGCTTTATCAATACTTACCGTAAGCGACTCCATAGTAACTAATGAGGAAACCTCTGCAGAAGAAAGGCAGAAGACCTTCAATAAGATGATGGAGCTTGCCTTAGAAACTGTGTAATTAACTATCCTTAGATGAGGAGAGATAAAAAGTGGAAAGATTAGATAAGGTTCTTGCAAATCTTGGATATGGCTCTAGGAAGGAGATAAAAGCCCTGGTTAAAAAGGGACTAGTTACCGTTGATGGGCAGCTAGTAAAGGACTCGGCCCTACAGCTTGATCCGGAGAAGGCTAACATTATAGTAAATGGAGAAGCGGTTTTCTATAGAAAATTCATTTATCTTATGATGAATAAGCCTGATGGTGTGGTATCAGCTACCTTCGATAAATATGATGAAACAGTTGTGGATTTACTCCATCCTGATCATGGTGTTTTTCAGCCCTTTCCTGTGGGAAGATTGGATAAGGATACCGTGGGATTACTCCTTTTAACTAATGATGGAGAGTTAAATCACAGGCTTATATCCCCAAAATGGCACGTGGATAAGGTTTATTATGCTCATATAGATAAGATAGTAGATGATAAGGATGTGAAGGCTTGTCTTCAGGGTGTAGTATTAGATGATGGCTATAAATGCATGCCGGGGATATTAGAAATCCTAGAAACATCGGAGGAAGGCTCTAAGATAAAGCTTACTATACAGGAAGGAAAATATCATCAGGTCAAGAGGATGTTTGAAAGCCTGGGTAAAAAGGTTACTTATTTAAAAAGGATTTCCTTCGGTGGCCTTGATTTGGATGAGGATTTAGAAGAAGGGGAATACCGAGAACTTACAGAGGAAGAGCTTAATATTCTGAAGGGAATATAGCCTTCCTTCAGTTTTCTTATTTTTACACTTTAGCTTGTGAAAATTTTTATAGAAAGTTATATTATAAAGTGATAAAATGGTAATATCAATAAGCTGAGGAGTGAGAAGATGGGGGAATACAAGTCAAAGCTAGCCAGTGAGGAAATGGACTTTCTATTTGATGCTATACTTAGTCTTGAATCAAAAGAGGAGTGCTATAGATTCTTTGATGATATATGCACAATTAATGAGATAAAGGCTTTGGAGCAGAGACTACAGGTGGCTAAGATGCTGAAGCAGAGAAGAACCTACATAGACATAGCTAGTACAACTGGTGCTAGTACAGCTACTATTTCAAGAATTAACAGAGCTTTAAATTATGGCAGTGATGGATATAACTTAGTTTTTGAAAGAATAGGCTGGAAGGATAAAAAATAAATTGTGAAAAGAGCTTTGCACATGGGTGTAAAGCTTTTCTTTTTGTTTGAAGTCTGATACAAAATTCCATGGTAGAAATAGCAGTGTATAGCTTGAAAATTTATATTTTTTGAATAATTGTATTAATATATTATTATGATTAAAGAATATGTTTTTATGCTATAATTTATAATACAGAACTGTTGTTTGCAATTATTAGCTGTAGAATTATTTAGGGAGTGATTACATGGATCTTAAAAGGTTACTTAATAAAGAGCAATATCAGGCCGCCACTACCACTAAGGGGCCGCTACTTATCTTAGCTGGTGCCGGCTCTGGTAAAACACGGGTGCTCACTTATAGGATTGCCTATATGATAGATGTACTAAAGATTTATCCTTCGCAGATTCTGGCCATAACCTTTACCAATAAGGCAGCAGGAGAAATGAAGGATAGGGTAAGGACTCTTATCGGTGAGGAAGCAGAAAATATGTGGATATCTACCTTCCATTCCTCCTGCGTAAGGATATTAAGAAGAGAAATAGATAAAATAGGCTATACTAAGTCCTTCACTATATATGACACCTATGATCAGAAGTCTCTTATCAAGCAGGTGATAGAAGAGCTAAGTATTAATACCAAGGAGATTAATGAGGGTGAGATACTTAACAAAATAAGCAGGGCAAAGGATAAGCTTATATCTCCCCAGGAGTTTAAGAAGAGAAATGAACGTAATTTCAGAGAAAATAAAATAGCTGATGCTTACATACTCTATCAAAGAAAGCTTAAAAATAATAATGCCCTGGATTTTGATGATATTATTGTAAAGACTATAGAGCTCTTTAGGAAGGCGCCTGAGGTATTGGAGTTTTATCAAAGAAAATTCAAGTACATCATGGTGGATGAATATCAGGATACCAATAAGGCTCAATATGAATTTATAAGGCTTCTAGCAGCAGAGCATAAGAATATCTGTGTTGTAGGGGACGATGACCAGTCTATTTATGGCTGGAGAGGTGCTGATATAAGAAATATATTAGATTTTGAAAAGGACTATCCCAACACCGTGGTGATAAAGCTAGAGCAGAATTATCGTTCTAAAGCAAATATACTAAATGCTGCCAATGAAGTTATAAAAAATAATACTGAAAGAAAAGATAAGGTTTTAAGAACAGAGGATGTACCAGGAGATAAGATTAAGATTTTTAAAGCCTTCAATGATAATAATGAAGCAGAGTTTGTAGCCAGTGAAATCAATAAGGTTTTATATAAAGAGGAAAAGAGCTATAAGGATTTTGCGATTCTTTATAGAACCAATGCTCAATCAAGAATATTTGAAGAGACCTTTATAAGAAAGGATATACCCTACAGACTTATAGGTGGCTTAAAGTTTTATGATCGTAAAGAAATTAAGGATATTATGGCCTATCTAAAGGTTATAAACAATCCTTTAGATGAGGTGAGCTTAAGTAGGATTATCAATGTACCTAAAAGGAATATAGGTGATGCTACTGTAGCCAAGGTTAGAGAATTTGCTCTAGAACAGGAGGATAACCTTTATAATGTGATGGTAGATGTAGAGGACATAACTACCCTTTCATCAAGAAATATATCCAGCATCAAAAAGTTTACGGACCTTATGGAGGACTTTATGGATATGAAGGGACAGCTTTCGGTATCCATGCTCATAGAATATATTTTAGAAAAGACAAAGTATCTAGAAGAGCTTAAGAATTCCAAGAATCCTGAGGATGAAAGCAGAGTGGAAAACCTTAAGGAGCTTGTTTCCGCTGCTGTAGACTTTGAAAGAAATAATGAAGATAAGTCATTAGGTGCCTTCCTGGAGAAGGTAACCCTGGTTTCCGATGTGGATAACTATGATCAGGAATCAGATTCTGTAGTATTAATGACTGTGCACAGTGCCAAGGGACTTGAGTTCCCAGTGGTATTTATGGTTGGGATGGAAAATGGAATTTTTCCTGGGACCCAGTGTTTTAATGATCCTAAGGAGTTGGAGGAAGCTAGAAGGCTCTGTTATGTTGGTATCACAAGAGCTAAGGAAACCCTTTATATGACTCATGCTGAAGTAAGGAGGGTATTTGGTAGAACTGTTGCCTATGCACCTTCAGATTTCTTAAATGAAATAAAAAAAGACCTTATAGAGCATGTGAATGCCGATGGGAAGAAGGCAGCGCCCTCTGAAAGAAGAAGTGGAGGAGCTTACATGGAATATAATAATCCTCACAGCTTAAGAAATAGCTATAAGGGAGGATTTGCAAGCTCTGGTATGAGCTCTTCTCCAAAAAAGACTCTGGAGTCTGTGCTCGGTGGAGCTTCTAGTGGAATATTAACTCCACCAGAGGTTAGTATGGGATTAAAGGTTAAGCACAAAAAGTTTGGAGTAGGTACCATAGTGAGCTTTTCTAACACTGGAGATGATGTGAAGCTTACAGTAGCCTTTGATAAAAATGGAGTTAAAAGCCTCATGCTTTCAATAGCAGCTTTAGAAAAACTATAATTCACTTGTAGGAGAGTAAAAGGATGGAAGAGAAAAGAAATAGAATTGAAGAGCTAGTGGAGCTATTAAATAAATATGCTCATGAGTATTACGTCCTGGATAACCCCAGCGTTCCAGATAAAACCTATGATAAGCTCTATGATGAGCTAAAGGCTTTAGAAAAGGAAACGGGATATCTTCTGCCTTATTCACCCACTCAAAGGGTAGGTGATGTGGTACTGCCTGAGTTTTCTAAGTATACCCATAAGGCTAGGCTTTGGAGCCTCGATAAGGCGCAGAGCCTGGGGGAGCTTAAAGAATGGCATGAGAGAAATCTCAAGTTTGTAAATAATTATAACTTGACTCATGAGGATAAGCTCCCTTCACTGGAGTATGTCCTTACAAAGAAATTTGATGGCCTTACCATAAATCTAACCTATGATGAACAGGGAATTCTTATAAAAGCAGCTACCAGAGGCACTGGTGCCGTGGGAGAGGATGTAACCCTTCAGGCAAAGACAATAAATTCTATTCCTTTAAAAATTAATAATCACAGCACCATAGAAATTCATGGAGAGGCTATCATGACCCGTGAAGCCTTTGAGAAATATAATAGTGAGGCTTTGGTACCCCTTAAAAATCTTAGAAATGGAGCAGCAGGTGCTCTTAGGAATTTAAATATAAAGGAAACAGCAAAAAGGAATCTCTCAGCCTTCTTTTATGATGTAGGCTATAATGAGGGTGAACCTTATAAGTCCTATGAGGAGATGATGTCCTTCATTAGGGAAATGGGCTTTCCAACAGATGATTATTTCATGGTGTGCAGAACTCTAGAGGAAGTAGAGAAGGAAATCAATTATATAGAAGAGGTTCGCTTTCAGTTAAATTATGATATAGATGGTGTAGTTCTGGCTATTAATGATATAAAGACTAGAGAGCTTTTAGGGAATACTGTTAAGTTTCCAAGATGGGCCATAGCCTTTAAGTTTGAGGCTCAGGAGGCAACTACAAAGCTTCTAGAGGTAGAGTGGAATGTAGGCAGGAGCGGAAGAGTTTCTCCTACGGCTATCCTAGAACCTGTAGACCTAGCTGGAGCTACGGTTAAGAGGGCAACCTTAAACAATATGGAGGATATTAAGAGAAAAAATGTTAAGATAGGCTCTGAGGTATTTGTTAGGAGATCTAATGATGTAATACCTGAAATAATGGGAGTTACTGAGGACTCTGTAGAAGGTACTGAGGAGATAGTTCCACCAGAAACCTGTCCTGCCTGTGGTGCTCATATAGTACTTCAGGGAGCTCACTATTTCTGCGAAAATACACTATCCTGCAAGCCTCAAATGGTAAAGACAATAGTTCACTTTGCCAGCCGTTCTGCCATGAACATAGAAGGCTTCAGCGAGAAGACTGCTGAGCAGCTTTTCGAAAAGCTAGATATAAAATCTGTTTCAGATTTATATAGGATTAAGAAGGAGGAGCTCTTAACCCTGGAAAAGTTTAAGGAAAAGAAGTCAACGAATCTTATAAATGCTATAGAGAAGAGCAAAAATTGCAGCCTTGATGCTTTTATATATGCCTTAGGTATACCTAATGTTGGAGCTAAAACTTCCGGCGACCTGGCTAAAGCCTTTAAAACTCTTCAAGGAGTTATTGATGCTACCTTCCCTGAGCTGGTAGCTATACAGGATATTGGGGATATCGTAGCAGAAAGTATTGTTGAATTCTTTAAAGAGGAGAGGGTTCTTAAGATAATAGATGAACTCTTAGAGCTTGGAGTGAAGCCTTCCTTTGAAGAGGTAGAGGTTTCAGAGAGTCCCTTTGAAGGAAAGACAGTGGTGGTTACAGGTTCTCTTAAGAATTATACCAGGACCTCCATCAAAGAAAAATTTGAGTCCTTAGGAGCTAAGGTAGCAGGCAGTGTCAGCAAAAAGACTGACTATGTCCTTGTGGGAGAGGATGCTGGTTCAAAATATCAAAAAGCCTTGGATTTAGGTGTTAAAATACTAAATGAAGAAGAGTTTGAAGCAATGCTTAATTAGCTTTAAAAAGGGTTAGGAGAAATGTTTCTCCTAACCCTTTAAATATATCATTTATTTTCATCAAGTTCTTTGTTTTTACCATCATTATTATTATTATTATTATTATTATTATTATTATTATTATTATTATTTCCATCGAGCCTACAGGCAAGCATATATATATTTTGAGTTATCTTCTCTAAGAGGTAGTTTTGATATCTCATTTGGTTATAAGCCTGATTTGCTAGGATAAAGCCCCAAACAGCTATAAATATTAGTGTTATCATAAATATAATTCCTATAATTTGAAGTGCCAAAAGCATTAGCTATACCTCCGCAGATACAAAGATTAATAATTTATTATAGCATATTATTAAATATTCAGAAATAAAAAAGTGAAGAGTTAAATGTTAAATCCCTTATTTTATCCTGATTAAGTGTAGTTTAATATGGTAATACTTTTAAATATACTAAGGAAGGGGGATGATGAAATGAATAAAAGAGTATTCTTTACTATTATGTTAATTGTTTTATCAATATTATTCTCCGCTTGCATTTATAAGGAAGAAGAACAAAGTTTCACTTCAAATGAGGATAGTTCTATTATATACATGACAGAATCTCTCCCTCAAGGCTTTTCCTCTACCTTAGAGGGCGAAGAAAAATATACATATATATATAAAGGACTATTTGAAGGGTTAGTAGGGAAGGATCAAAAGGGTAATATCATTCCAGTTCTCGCAGAAGCCTGTGATATCAGCGATGATGGACTTCAATATACTTTTACCTTAAGAAAGGATATTTGTTATAACACTGGGGAAAGGATTACCTCTGATACCTTTTTAAATTTTTTTGAGGAGCTTCTTCACAGCTCTCAAGAGGATAAGCTTGCTGAGGGGTTGAAGATGGTATATGGTGTTTTAGATTATCATAAGGAAAATACATCCTTTCAGGGGGTAGCAATAAAAGCTCCCGACGATGATACACTTATCTTTCGTATGAATTATAAAGACGAAGGGTTTTTAGAAGCTTTAGCAGGGGCAGAGTATTATCTTAGACCTATAGACAAAGTGACTAGTTTAATTGAAAATTATAAATCTATAAGCTATACAGGCGCTTTTTATGTTAGTAAGCTTGATGATGATACACTAAGGCTTTCAAGAAGCCCTTACTACCATCAGAAACAGAGCAGGGATAATAGTGACATAATAATAACCCAAGTCCAGGGAGGAGAGGAGGCACTGACAGCTTTTAATATGGGCTTATGTGATATATTTCAAAATCCTCCTCTAAACCAGCTTCCTTATCTAGAAAACCAAGGAGCAGCGGTTAAAACCTATAGTGGAAGCAGCTATGGAATTCAATTTAATATGGAAACCACTGACATTCCTTTCAGAAGGGCTATAGAAAAGATTCTCACTTCCTCACAGGCCTTTTACTCCTTAGAAGGTCTGGAGTTTTCTATGTTTTCTCATGGTAATTCCTTTTATCCTGATAAGGCCTATGAAGGAGATAGTATATTTGCTTCAGGCACTCAGGAGAATACAGTTAACAAATCCTATGCTAAAAGGCAGGTGCTTATAGGAGAAGGGTATTTTAAAGCTTCCCTCATGGAGGATAAAGATAAGCTTTATATTCTATCCTTAGATACTGAGAGAACTAGAAGAATCGGAGGCTATATAGAAAGGTCTTTAGAGGAGCTTTTAGGAGTTAAGGTTGCTATAAGTTATGTAAGTAGTGATAGATTATCGTCAGAAAGCAGGCGAGAGGATTATAGCATGGTTTTATATCCTGTAAAAGCCATTAAGGAAGAAGCTTATTATTTATCCTTTGGAAATAAAGATAATCCAGTTCTCCTCAAGGATGAGAAATATAATAGATTAGTTGAGGAGTATAACAAGGGCTCTAATCAGGATAGAAGTATAATTATTAATTCTCTAAAAAGCTATGTGGAAGAAAATGTTATATTCTTGCCTTTATTTTATGACTTTAACGTGCTATGTAAGAGCAGTGAAATCCAGGAGCTAGTATTTGATGAGGAGGGCTCACTAATGCTGAAGGAACTCTATAAGGATATAGAGAAGGAAGATAATCAGGATATAAAGACTCCAGTGGGGTAGAATTTTATTAAGGATATACTTTTAGTCTTTTTAATCTAAAAATCACTAAAACTCATCAGCTTCATATAATACAATAGGATGTTTTATGATAGAATTTTTGGGTTTAAACATTCTTTAAACTTTAGATGATATCGTGAGGAGTGAATGATTTGAAAGAATTAGGTAAATCGATAGATAAAAGACTCATAAGGGTCAATCCTTCAATACCGTCTACCATACCAAAGTTCGTAGATGAGCTGCCCATTATGCCAAAAGCTAAGGCTGTAAATCCTTATGAAGGTGATAATTATTATGAGATAGAAATGAAGGAAGGGAGACACAGCTTTCATAAAGCTTTCCCTCTTACAAGGATTTGGGGTTATTGTGGAATATATCCAGGTCCAACCATAGAAGCTTTAAGGGATAGAGATATCTATGTAAGATGGATTAATAATCTTCCCTTTAGGCATTTCCTGCCTGTGGATAAAACTCTCCATGGCTCCATTGGAACCCCTGAGGTAAGAACCGTTGTACATCTTCATGGTGCAAATGTAGCCTCTGATAGTGATGGCTCTCCTGATGCCTGGTATACCAGAAATTATGCTTTTACAGGAAAAGCCTTTAGGAATAAGGTTTATAAATATACTAATCATCAGCCAAGCGCAACCCTATGGTACCATGATCACAGCTTAGGTACTACAAGGTTAAATGTATATGCTGGTCTTGCCGGTCTCTATATTCTTAAAGATTTAAATGAGATGACCCTGGGGCTTCCTGAAGGAGAATATGACATACCTCTCTTTATACAGGATAGGACCTTCAAGGAGGATGGCTCATTATTTTATCCTGAGGGGCCGAACCCACCTGTTTCTGTTTCTCCTTCTGTAGTTCCTGCCTTTTTAGGAAATACCATTGCAGTTAATGGAAAGCTTTGGCCTTATTTGGAGGTTGAGCCTAGAAAGTATAGATTTAGAATAGTAAATGGTTCCAATACTAGAGGATATATTTTTGCTCTCGAAAATGGAGAGGATTTCATTCAGATAGGCACTGATGGAGGACTTCTTCATCATCCAGCGGTAATTAATTCCTTTGAGCTGGAGCCTGCAGAGAGGATTGATCTAGTGATAGACTTCTCCAAGTATAAAGGGGAGAGGTTTAAGCTTCTAAATACCGATGAGCCCGAGGATGAGAATCTTGGGGTTATCATGGAGTTTAGGGTTACAAAGAGATTAAAGGGAGAAGATATGAGCAAGGTACCTGAAATGCTATATCCAGAAGAGCATTTAGATGAAGCTATGGCTGAGAGGGTGAGATTACTTCCTTTGAGCGCCTCTCAGGATCATTATGGAAGGCCGATGCTTCTTTTAGATGGCAGGATGTGGAGTGATCCTGTAACGGAAACTCCAATGTTAGATAGTATAGAAGTGTGGAAATTTATAAATACTACTCCTTTTCCACATCCTATTCATATTCACCTTGTACAGTTTAGAATATTATCAAGACAGGCTTATGATGTAGAGAGATATTTAAATGGTGAGGGACTATTCTTAATAGGTGATCCAATACCACCAAGGGACTTTGAAAAGGGCTGGAAGGATACTATGAAAGCAGAACCGGGGATGGTAAGTAGCGTAATCATGCAGTTTAAGGATCATGTAGGAGATTATGTATGGCACTGTCATATATTAGAGCATGAGGATCATGATATGATGAGACCTATTAGGGTTGTTGATATAGGAATTAAAGAAGAATTTTAATAAATATTAGGCTGTCCAAAGAGTCTTGGACTCTTTGGACAGCCTTTTTAATGTTCTTTATTTAATATTCATTTTTTTGTAGTAATTTTCTTTCAAAAAATATAGTATCATAAAGATTGTAGGTAGATTTTTAGTGCTATCAAAGGATAGCTTGCTAGGAGTAAATATATCTTTCTTTTTATTGTATTCCACTGCCTTTAAAAATATAGGTGCATATTCATTTTCAAAGGCTATGGGCATCGTAAGCTTAAATTCCTGTTCCTCAATAAGATTTTCGGAATTTATCTTAAGGCCATAGTACCTCTCAGGAGATTCTAGTGACGGAGGCTCCGGCCAGGAGGTTATCATTCTGCTGAATAATAGTTGATTTTTATAAATTTCTGTGGTGATGAGCTCTGCTTCATCGTCCATAAGGCCAGTGTTTATTAGAGCTATAATATAATAAATTATGTCATCAGAAGAGTATTTTAGATCCTTTTTATCTTGGTTCTTTATAAGTATTTTTCTGCTGTCATCATACAAGGAAAGAAGGTCCTTCATTAGATTATCCCTTCTTTCTCTTAAGGAATCTATGGAACAGGATTCATGAGACAGGGTAAGGTTTATGAGGAATAGGCTGCAGTTATTAATTTTTTCCAAAAGCTTTGGTTTTTCAGAGAGCATGCTGTTCATAAGCTCTATTATATCTAATAAGAGATATTCTACGGAAAGATTTCTGCAGTAGCTGTTGTAGAGATTGAGAGAAAAGGCGATTTTATTGAGCTCCTCAAAGGATTGCTCGTAAAGATTTTCTCTGAATCTACACAAAGCATTGAAAATATCTTCACTGAACCTCTTATAAGGCTCACCTTCCTTGGGGTCAACGAGATAATACTTATAAAAGGCAGTCATCATAGCAGCCTGCTCTGAAAATTTAAACTTACTTTCTTTTGCTTCAAAGGAGAGCTTTTCAGAGGTATCGTCAGAGACATTCTTTTTAATAATAAATACTCCTTGTTCATTTCTTAAGTAAGCGGAGTAGAAATCCAGCTGCTGTCTGGCCATACCCTTATATAGTGTTGCTAAGGTATAAAGAGAGTTGTCTAAATCCTTGAATTTTTCATAATAATCGCAGAGCTCCAGCATAGAGAGAGTCATATATGCACAGCTAGAAGGCACTACTTCCTTCTTAAAGGTACTACTGTCCCAATAAGCATAATCCTTATCCTTTATAATCTTTGGATTTGCTTTTCGGTAGACACATAGAAGTGGTGAAAAATCCTTGATTATGTTAATATCAATGTTAGGGATGTTTTTTTTAACCACCTTAGGATGCATGGTTATCCCACAGCGGGATTTTAATACCAGATGCTTTAAGGCTTCCCTGGCAAAAAAGAATAGCTGGCTTTCCAGGCTTGAGGGCTTTAGAGTGTTCATCCTTAAAAAGGGACCTATATATTTCAAAATTTTCACCTCATTAAATAATCCTTATATATATAATATGAAGAGCAGAGGGCATTATTGCACAATATTAAAAAATAAAAGCAATAATACTCCTTAAGTGAATATTTCACAAGGCTTATTGCAACACTTACATCGTAGGGATTAGGGTGTACTAAAATGTAGTTATGATTTTAATAGAGATAAGTTTATTTTATAAGCTAGAATGAATTATTGGAGGAAACGTTATGCGTGTTGATGGCAGAAGGGCACAGGATGCCTTAAGACCGGTAAAAATAACAAGGAGCTATACAAAATATGCAGAGGGCTCAGTGCTTATGGAAATGGGAGAAACCAAGGTTATTTGTACTGCTTCTATAGAAGATAAGGTTCCACCCTTTTTAAAGGGAACTGGTGAGGGTTGGATAACAGCGGAGTACAGCATGCTTCCAAGGGCCACTGGTGTGAGAAAGCCTAGAGACATAGGGAGACTTAAGCTTGATGGAAGGACCACGGAGATACAGAGGCTAATAGGTAGAGCACTCAGGTCAGTGGTTGATTTAAAAGCCATAGGAGAAAGAACAATATGGATTGACTGTGATGTTATACAGGCTGATGGAGGCACTAGGACTGCTTCTATCACAGGAGCCTTTGTAGCTCTGGTAGACGCTGTTAATAAGCTTCACAAGAAACAGCCTTTTGTAGTCTATCCTATCAGAAGCTTTGTAGCAGCTGTTTCTGTAGGTATAATAGGAGAAGAAAAGCTTTTAGATTTGTGCTATCTAGAGGATTCTAATGCAAAGGTGGATATGAATATAATAATGACTGATGAAGGGGAATTTGTAGAGCTTCAAGGCACTGGAGAAGAAAGTCCATTTACCAGAGGTGATTTAAATGATTTATTAGCCTTAGGGGAGAAAGGAATAAAGAACCTTATAAACATCCAGAAGGAAACCCTTAAGATGGATTGTCTATGGATTGGAACAGGGGAGAGTAAATAGATGAAAAAATTAGTAGTGGCAACTAATAACAGTCATAAGCTTCAGGAGATTAGAGAAATATTAAAGGATGATGAGATAGAGGTTTTATCCCTCAAGGATTTAAATATAGATATAGATGTTGTAGAGGATAAGGATACCTTTATAGATAACGCTAAAAAGAAAGCAGTAGAAATATATAATTATATAGTAAAGAACAACTTAGGTGATTTTATGGTAATGGCTGATGATTCAGGGCTATCAGTGGATTATCTCCATGGAGCTCCCGGGGTATACTCTGCTAGATATTCTGGAGAACATGGGAATACTGCAGAAAATAATAAAAAGCTTTTGAGAGAGCTTCAGGGTGTTCCAAAGGAAAAAAGAAGAGCCAAATTTGTATGCGCCATAGTACTTGTTATATCCAAGGATAATATTATTACCGTTGAGGGAGAGTCTCATGGCTATATTATAGAAGAATTAAAAGGAGAAGGTGGCTTTGGCTATGATCCTCTCTTTTATGTACCTGAATTCAATAAGACCTTTGCAGAAATGCAGGGAGAGGATAAAAATGCTATAAGTCACAGAGGAAGAGCGTTACAGGAGCTTAAAAAGGAGCTAAGTAATAAAATAAACATTTAGGAGGATTAAAGTGGTTATTGCAGTAGTTAGTGATACTCATCATGATAATAAAGCCTTGTTAGATATTTTAGATTATATTGAAAGGGCTGATGTTCTCATTCATTTAGGAGATAATGTCAGGGATGCGCTCTATTTAAAGGAACGCTTTAAGGGTGAAACCTATTTTGTTAGAGGAAACTGTGATGATTATACCTCTGGAGCCAAAGAGCTCCTTATAGAGCTTTCCGGAGTGAAGATATATGCAGTTCATGGACATCATCATGGAGTAAAATTAGGTGATTTAATGCTTTTAGAGGAGGCTAAGGAAAAAGGGGCACGAATTGCCCTCTATGGCCATACCCATATAAGTACAGTAGAGGAAAAGGATGGGGTGTGGCTGATGAATCCAGGCAGCCCGTCTCTTCCAAGAATAAACAGAGCTAGCATTGGTTTCATTGAAATCAGTGAAAATAATGAAATCTACCCATATATATACAATATATAGACGAAATAGATAATAAATCTATAATTTTTATTAAAAAAAGGTGTTGACGTATTAAAGTATATCGTGTAGAATAATCATTGTCGCTGAGAGATGCGGACAGCAAATCACAGTGCAGCGGGGTGTGGCGCAGATGGGAGCGCGCGTGCTTTGGGAGCATGAGGTCGCAGGTTCAATCCCTGTCACCCCGACCATTATCTTCAACTTTTAGTTGATACTTATGCGGGTGTAACTCAATGGTAGAGTTCTAGCCTTCCAAGCTAGCTACGTGGGTTCGATTCCCATCACCCGCTCCAGTATGCGTCTTTAGCTCAGTTGGATAGAGCAACGGCCTTCTAAGCCGTGGGCCAGGGGTTCGAATCCCTTAAGACGCACCATTATGCACCATTAGCTCAGTTGGTAGAGCACCTGACTCTTAATCAGGGTGTCCCGGGTTCGAATCCCTGATGGTGCACCATTCATGGTGGACGTAGTTCAGTTGGTAGAGCGCCAGATTGTGGTTCTGGTTGTCGTGGGTTCGAGTCCCATCGTCCACCCCATATTGGGATGTCGCCAAGCGGTAAGGCAACGGACTTTGACTCCGTCATGCGTAGGTTCAAATCCTGCCATCCCAGCCAAAGGCGGTTCACTAGCTCAGTCGGTAGAGCACATGACTTTTAATCATGGTGTCCGGGGTTCGATTCCCCGGTGAGCCACCACTTTTACAAAGGATGATTGTAACTCAAAGAATAATATTAGCAGGTGTGGCGGAATTGGCAGACGCACTAGACTTAGGATCTAGCGCTTAACGGCGTGGGGGTTCGACTCCCTTCACCTGCACCAATATTCTCTGCGGGAGTGACTCAACGGTAGAGTGTCACCTTGCCAAGGTGAAAGTTGCGGGTTCAAATCCCGTCTTCCGCTCCAGAGTATGCGTCTTTAGCTCAGTTGGATAGAGCAACGGCCTTCTAAGCCGTGGGCCAGGGGTTCGAATCCCTTAAGACGCACCATTTTCTTTGAAGTTTACCGGGGTGTAGCGCAGATGGTAGCGCGCGTGCTTCGGGAGCATGAGGTCGCAGGTTCAAATCCTGTCATCCCGACCACTACTCAAGCTCAAAACTTAAGATATTTGCGGGTGTAACTCAATGGTAGAGTTCTAGCCTTCCAAGCTAGCTACGTGGGTTCGATTCCCATCACCCGCTCCATAATATGCGTCTTTAGCTCAGTTGGATAGAGCAACGGCCTTCTAAGCCGTGGGCCAGGGGTTCGAATCCCTTAAGACGCACCATACATGGTGGACGTAGTTCAGTTGGTAGAGCACCAGATTGTGGCTCTGGTTGTCGTGGGTTCGAGCCCCATCGTTCACCCCATATAAGCCTTGGGATGTCGCCAAGCGGTAAGGCAACGGACTTTGACTCCGTCATGCGTAGGTTCAAATCCTGCCATCCCAGCCAAAGGCGGTTCACTAGCTCAGTCGGTAGAGCACATGACTTTTAATCATGGTGTCCGGGGTTCGATTCCCCGGTGAGCCACCAATTAAAAACAACATAATAAACTAAAGATAAGGACATGCAGGTGTGGCGGAATTGGCAGACGCACTAGACTTAGGATCTAGCGCTTAACGGCGTGGGGGTTCGACTCCCTTCACCTGCACCAAAATTATCTGCGGGAGTGACTCAATGGTAGAGTGTCACCTTGCCAAGGTGAAAGTTGCGAGTTCGAATCTCGTCTTCCGCTCCATATTTGCGGGTGTAACTCAATGGTAGAGTTCTAGCCTTCCAAGCTAGCTACGTGGGTTCGATTCCCATCACCCGCTCCATAAAGAGACAACTGTATAGTTGTCTCTTATTTGTACCTTAACTTAAAAGGATTTCATGCACCCATAGCTCAGCTGGATAGAGTTGCGGACTTCGAATCCGAAGGTCGGGGGTTCGAATCCCTCTGGGTGCGCCAAGAGCGTTGATTTTACTAGTGCTTATAAAATGTGATTTTGTCTTTCGCCGGATTTATCACACTTTTATCACACGAAGTATATCAACGCTCTTTTATGCTTTATTACTGATGATAGGTTCTATAATTTGCTCTTGATGAAGGTGTATTATATTCTATAAATATTCAAAATAAAGTGAATTAGGGAACTTTAAAATAATACTTGAAAAAAGCAATTAGTGATGTTAAAGTATTATTTGTGACTAAGTTCTTCACAAATAAGTTTAGTAATAGCTAGGGTTTAAACAGCATTAATAATCTGCTGCAAACTATAAAAAGCAATATGCGTCTTTAGCTCAGTTGGATAGAGCAACGGCCTTCTAAGCCGTGGGCCAGGGGTTCGAATCCCTTAAGACGCACCATTATGCACCATTAGCTCAGTTGGTAGAGCACCTGACTCTTAATCAGGGTGTCCCGGGTTCGAGTCCCTGATGGTGCACCACTAATGGTGGACATGGGTTAATGAATAGAGAGTATGATTTTCGATTCCCCGATGAACCACCATGTTAAAACAATATATTAAACTAAAGATAAGGACATGCAGGTGTGGCGGAATTGGCAGACGCACTAGACTTAGGATCTAGCGCTTAACGGCGTGGGGGTTCGACTCCCTTCACCTGCACCATAGTTATCTGCGGGAGTGACTCAATGGTAGAGTGTCACCTTGCCAAGGTGAAAGTTGCGGGTTCAAATCCCGTCTTCCGCTCCATATCTGCGGGTGTAACTCAATGGTAGAGTTCTAGCCTTCCAAGCTAGCTACGTGGGTTCGATTCCCATCACCCGCTCCAAAAAGAGACAACTATTTGGTTGTCTCTTTTTTATATATTAGCTTGTTATGTTCATATTTATAATCCAATTGACCATTGATAAAATAGGTGATAATCTATAATAAAATTAATACAAATAAAGAAATAAGTGGAAGATATGGTGGGGTGGAGAATGAATATTTCAATAGAAAAGCTAAATCCAGAAATGTATAATGAATACCTCTATTATTTCGATAATATAGGTTTTGCTGATCATGAAGAATGGTCTGCTTGCTATTGCTTGGAAAGTCATTTAAGTATAGAAGATAATGAAAAATATAAAGAGAAAAATGAACGTAGGGAGAAGGCTAAAGAATTTATTCAGAATGGTATTATGAATGGATATCTAATTTATGATAGTGAAAATATAGTAGGCTGGTGTAATGCTGGTGATAAGATAGATTACGAACCTATCTGCAGCAATGAAGAGTTTTTAACAGATTCTTTAGAACGTGGAAAAGTAAAGGTTTTATATTGTATCGATATTGCTCCTGGATATAGAGGCAGGGGAATTGCAGATATAGTTATAGAAAAAGTATGTGAAGATGCCAAGCAGGAAGGTTATTCATATGTAGAGGGTTATCCTTTTGCTGATATTGATAGACCATTTCAATTTAAAGGTCCATTTCGTTTATATGAAAAGCACGGATTTGAGTTGTTTCAGAAAAAATCACGGTTTTATATTATGCGTAAAAAACTATAAACCTCAGTTAATAAACATCGATAAACACTATAAGAAATTAATACATATAATAATCTCATTTTCAGTTGTTATTGATTTTATTCTATAAAAACATTAAAAAAAGGTATTTAAACCATTTTGTAGAAATAATATTGTATTTGAATATTATCTAGCTTTTAGAAGGAAGGGGTATATTATGAAAAAGGATAAGCTTATTGTGAGAATAACATCAGCCGCTGTAATTATATTTATAATTGGCATAGTTATTATGAATGATTATTGGGAACAAAAGGTTATGGGATCCGAAAAGCTAAGAACTGATCATGAGGAAAGAGAAGAAATAGCTTCTGAAGATGAAGAGGAGATAAGTGGTTTTGCAGCAGATAAGGCTTCTGAAAATATAGTAACACCAATGATAAATGAAATAGAAGAAGAGATGGAACAAGATATGGAGGGTTCCACTGGAGAACTTACCGAGGAGTCAACAGTGGAAGATCATAGGGTAACAAAGCCTAAAGAAACAACTAACAATACACGGCCTAGAGAAGCTGCTCAGCCTGCACCAGTACCTGCACCTGCACCTGCACCTTCTCCAGTACCAGAATCAGAGCCGATATCAGAACCGGTGACGAGTCCTGAAGAACCTCCTGCACAGATTCCTGAACCAGAAGCAAGTCCTGAAGAAAATCCGACTCCAGATCCAATTCCTGAGGTAGATCCAAACCCAGAAGTAGACCCGGCTCCAGAAGTAACACCTGATCCTGAATCAGAGCCGATATTAGAACCATAGGAGAATCAAAGGGATAATATGAAACCATATAGAAGATAGATAATATATTGAAGTAATAGTATGAATGAATAAAAAGATAAAAATGAACAAAACACTATAAGGATATTTCCATAGTGTTTTGTTTTTGTGAGTTAATGCAAAGACTGGTTCTCTTAATATGCAAATACGAAACAGAATAGGCCAATAATTTAAAGCAAAAGTCCTTCAAGAAATAATTACTTTTTATCTGAATCGTATCTAATCATAGCGCAAATTTCACGGACTATTAAATATATAATTATGATAGCGAGAGTAATAGCCTCAGTATAAAAGAATAAATAAATTATTGGATCCTGTAATAAATAAGAGCTAAAGTCTCCAAAGTTTCTAGGGGATGTAATAAAGCCAAGGATATAAAGGGATATGGTAATAACAAATAGACCAATATAAAAGTCCTTTCTCTTCATGGTGAAACCTCCTTTATGATCGTTTTAATATTATAACATAATTTACAAATATTGTATTTAGATGCTATAATTATCTTGAGAATATCTATATATGAAATTGGGAATTGTAAAGAAGAGTTTTCATAATAAATGGGCATTTAACAAATGAGGGGGGTCTTAATCATTTTAATAATCATATTATTTATCATAGCATCAGCATTTATATTTAGATTATTTTATTGTGCGGGGGAGTTAAATAAATTATGGGATGATTCCTATTTAGAAGAGGATTTCCATGAGGAATCTGATCAAATATAGTTATGAGTATAGAATTATAGGGGGATAATATATGAAATTTGTATTTCCAACAGAAGAGTATAAACAGAAGGCTGTGGACTTTATCGAAGAGTTTTATTCCTGCTCTTCTGAAATTCACGGGGCAGGCTCTCTTGATATGTATTTAAAAAAGTACAGCTATGAACAGTGGATTAAAAAGGTTATTGCAGATTTAGATATTGCTAATATTGCCCCAGGCAGAGTTCCGGCTCTAACTTATTTTTATATTCGTGAGGATGATGGAAAAATCATCGGAATGATAAATATCCGTTTGGCCTTAAATGATTATTTGAGAAAAGAAGGTGGTCATATAGGTTATAGTATAAGACCTTCAGAAAGAAGAAAAGGCTATGGCAGTTTAATGCTAAAAGAAGCTTTGGAATTCTGTAAGATCATCGGACTAAATAAAGTACTGATTACTTGTGATAAGTCCAATATGGCTTCTGCTGGTGTAATTAAAAGCTGCAATGGTCAATTAGATGAAGAGTTTTATAGTGAGACGTTTAAAGAGATAATCCAGAGATATGTTATTGTATAAATAAAAAGCAGAGCTTCCTCTGCTTTTTTCTAATAATATACTTAAAAAATCCATTAGTTTCTATATAATATATTTATAGAGATGGAACCTCAATTCCGAATTTTTTGTTGAACTGGAATTATTATTAGTTGAAACCGTTGTACTATTTAGTTATTGAAAGCTTTATAACAATGGGGATGGAGGGAGAAATGAAGGAAAAGAAGATAGCAGCCACAGGGATATTCTGCACTTTAGTAGGAGGGATATTATGGGGCTTTTCAGGTGCCTGTGGCCAATTTTTATTTCAGAATTACGGTGTTAATACCCGTTGGCTTACCACGGTGAGGATGATTTGTGCAGGACTTGTATTGATAGCTCTGGGGCTAATAAAAGAAAGAAATAATATGATAGGGATATGGAGGAGTAGAAGGGATGCAGTGAGGCTTATTGTGTTTGCAGTTATGGGACTGATGTTTTGCCAGCTGTCTTACATGCAGGCAATAGCTTATTCCAATGCAGGCACTGCTACGGTGCTTCAAAATCTAGGACCAGCTATTATTATGATAAGCAGCTGCTTTATTATGAAGAAGCTGCCTAGTAGAAGTGAGATTACTGCAATTGTACTAGCTCTTATTGGTGTATTTATACTTTCAACCCATGGAAATATACATTCTATGGTGCTCACAAAGGAAGGTTTGCTCTGGGGAATATTAGCGGCTTTTGGAGCAGCTCTATATACTATGCTTCCAGTGAATATAATGGAAAAATGGGGTAGTATCTCTGTTACAGGATATGGTATGTTCATAGGAGGTGTGGTTTTAGGAATAGGAAGTAAAGCTTGGAGAGGCTATATTCCTTTAGATGGCAGAGGAATAGCGGCCCTCATTGCTATATGTTTTTTAGGAACGGTAGTTGCCTTTACCTTGTTCTTGCAGGGCGTAAAAATCATTGGTGCAGTAAAGGCCAGTATGCTTGGTACAATTGAACCTCTTTCCGCTGCTTTAATTATGGTAATGTGGCTGAATACGGAGCTTATATGGATAGATATTATAGGCTTTTTCTGTATACTGATGACAGTCTTTATTCTTTCAAGGAATTAGAAAACTTATTATAAGATTGAGGTGTAATTATGGAATATAGAGAACTTTTAGAGGATGAAATTACTCTAGAGCTTTTTAAGGATTTTAATAGATATCAGAAGGTTACTAAATGCTGGAGAAAGGTAGATGGACAGTGGATTATAAAAGATATAGCTTTTATAGATCAGTGGAGTTTAGAGGAATATAATGAGCTGGTCTCTTATCTTAAAAATACATTGAGAACCTCAGGGATGATTTATGGTGCGTTTATTGATGAAAGGTTGCAGGGGTTTGCCGCCATTGAAGGAAGTCCTATTGGTTCAAAAGGTGAGTACTTAGATCTTTCTAGTATACATGTTTCTTTAGAGGCTAGGGGAAGAGGAATAGGTAAGAAATTATTCTTGCTGTCAGCTCAGTGGGCGAGAGAAAAGGGAGCTAAAAAGCTGTATATTTCTGCTCATTCCTCAGTAGAAACCCAGAGCTTTTACAAAGCCCTGGGATGCATAGAAGCAGAGGAATATAACCAAGAACATGTGATCAGGGAACCTTATGATTGTCAGCTAGAGTATTTGCTCTAGAAATTGAATCTATAAACTTTACAAGCAGAGTACAATAAGACCTCCTAGATACAGCTATACCAATCTAGAAGGTCTTATTTATTTTGTAATATTGTAGTATTACAAGTGTTTTAGATTAATTGGATTTGGACAATCTATAACTGTCGAAATCGGAAGCATAATCATCAACATATTCTCCGATTACATCTGTTAAATGTATTGGTGATACATTGTTAGAATGAAGCTTTAAAAGAAGATTAGATACCTTATGTACATCGGGACTTATGTATTCTACACCAGCCCTTTCAATACCTATAACTTGCTTATTAGCTAAATCTGTTCTTTCAGCTTCTATACCGTATGCTTGAACCTTATCTCCGTGAGAACTTATGTATTGAGACTTTATTAATCTATAAGAATAGGTCCTGTTCTCTATTACGGTACTGAGATTCTTAACTACTTTATATTCTTTCGAATAACTCATTCCTTCGTAACTATTCATGAACTTTCCCCCTTAAATATAGTTTTTGCTGCTGTAAATAAGAGGTCATTTCCTAAATAAATAGTAGCATTGTAGACGAAAAAAGTCTGTCGAAAAAACAAACACGATTGAAAAAATAATCGATTATTATCGACAGAACTATTCCATTATAAGGATAAACCCTTGAATAATAATGTTTAACTGTAAATTAGTAGTATTATCTTGGTTTGAAAAAGTCGAAAATACAAGAAAAATTAATAATTAAAGTTTTTGGGAGCAATTACATATAAATACTTAAATTCTAGGTTGTGAAATAAAATGGGAAAATTTAAAAAGAGTATCTATTAGATACTCTTCCTTTATAAAATATTATAAATTAAAAAGATTGCTAAAACATCTCTGTTAGAAGATTATATACGAAGTCAGAATCAATCTCTCCCCAGCTCTTAATAAGATTTTTGTTATTTATCCATCTAGGTGATAGTGTTTTCTTCTCGGAATCTGTAAGTTTAAGGGAGAAGCGTGGAGTAAGTGAACTTATCAATGCTATAAGCTCTTCCTTTTTTATACCTACCTCCTGGAAAAAGCTATCAGAAAGCTCTGGTACTTGTCTTGCATTATGCTCTATAAAGAATGGAAGGAATGTAGCACAGGCAGTACCATGGGATACCCCATAAAGCTCAGTAAGAAAATATCCTAGGGAATGTGGAAAAGCAGTGCCGGTAGCATTAATAGCAAGGCCTCCGTAGATGGAGCCGTTATATAGCAGTTCCCTATCCTCGAAGGAGAGGTTTGATGCACCTTCTTCTTTAAGGGCTATAAGACCTTTAAGTAAGGTTTTAACTCCTTTTATTGAGAAGGTCATTGATATATCATTAGCAGTTCGATTGAAATAGCTTTCAATACAGTGAGCTAGGGCGTCCAATGCTGTAGAAGAAGTAAATTCGTCTGATAATGACATTGTATATGTGGGGTCTCCTAAGCCTAGTGAAGGAAATATTGAATCGTCTTTGAAGCTTTTCTTTAATCCCTTGCTATTGGTTATTACTGATACGGAGGTAACTTCGCTTCCTGTTCCAGCGGTGGTGCCGATGGTGACGATGGGAAGAGGTTTGTTAGTCCAGTGAACAGAGTAGAGCTCCTCCTCTGTGAGATCTGGATTTGCAGCAAAAACTGCTATAGCCTTTGATGCATCTAATGGTGACCCTCCTCCGATACCTATGATAAAATCTGCTTCTATAGCATGGGCTATTTTTCCTCCATTAATGCAGGTGGCTATTGAAGGGTTCTGTGATACTTTATCATATATATCATAAGAGATATTGAAGCTGTTAAGAACAGATTGCACATCCTTTAGAGCGCCACTCTTTTTTGCGCTGGATTGGCCTGTTACTATGAGACAGCGTCTTCCTAAGGCTCTAAAATGAGAATAATTATTTAGTACACAATTCTTCCCGGTAATAATTCTAGTACTGTAAAAATAATTTAAATTCATAAGTGTCCTCCGTGGTTTATTTGCATTATTATTATAAAATATTGCAAAATAAATATCAATAATCTTCGCAATATAGTGTCTAATAAAGTCGATTTTTGATAGAGCAAGACTTTAAGTTGATTGTTATGATTTTATTATTTTATTAAAAAATACTATGTTATATATTACGAGATGAAGCTTTTTTTGCGAAAATTATTCAAAAATGAAGATAATAATGAAAAAAGATGATAAAATTTCATTGTGTTCTTATAGAGTTCACATAAATAGGGTAAGATATAATAGGAAGAATTTTTGAATTATACAGTTTTAAGGAGCGGAAATAATGGCAGGTCGAATGTCCATGGAAGAAGCCTACAGAGTTTTAGGCTTAAACAAAAATGCTACTAAGGAAGAGGTTATGAAAGCGCGTAAGGAGCTTTTAATGAAATGGCATCCTGATGTAGCCAAGTCTTCTGATGCCACAAGAAAGGCACAGGAAATTAATGAAGCTTATGCAGTAATAAAGGATAATAATTTTGTATATACACCGTCTTCTAGTGGTTGGAATACACAAGGGAATCCTTATGGTAATCCTTATGGCCAGAGAGGTTATGGTTATTATCAAGGTGGAAATAACCAAAACAGTTCCCAGAATGGTTATGGTGGACAATCTTATAATGGCGGAGGCTTTTATAGGGGACCCTTCAATCAGGGTGGTTATCAGAGCCAGGGAAATGGTCAGGGCTATTATGGAGGCTTTGGAGGCGCTAGGAAGAAAACCTATAGTCCCTTCAGTTTCATACGTTCATTTTTCTTTATGATAATTTTAATGAATTTAGTTTCAGGCTTGTTTTCTGCAGGAAGAGCTAATGGTAACAGTGGCTTCTTTAATGGAAGAAACAATAATTATACTAACGAAGCTCATAAAGCATATGATGGGGTAATTACTGATAGTTTGGAACAATATAATGTTATTATAGACTTTAGTGATGCAGTCCGTGATGGTGATGGTTATCGTGTAGAAGCAAAGGATTACTCTAGCAATAAAAACCTTGTGCTATATTTTGATGACACTACCCCCATAGCAGTTGCTCCAGGAAATGAGAGAAGTAATATTGTTTTTATGTACTTTGAGGATGTAATTGATAATCTACAGAAAAATACATTATACGTAGAAGATTTTGGTAGAGATATCTATTTAAATAAATTTAACTATACAGGATCTGTGAATGTATCTGAAGCTACCGTAGAAAATGGGATACTTTATTATTCAACTAGAAGCTCAAAAAGCATTTGGAATTAGTAGCTGTTGATAATTTATTTGTGGTTTTTGTATTTCTATGCTCTAGAGAATATATTATCACTGAAATAGGAACAATAATATATGAACACTTTTCTACCTTTAGGTAGAAATAAACAAGTGTTTGGAATCATCCTTTATAAGGTTTAGGATGAGACCAAACATTTTGTTTTTATAGAGGTGGTGTTTATAGTGATAATTAATAGAGATGCAGATAATTTATTTAAGAAAATTTATATTCTTTATTCCTTTATTTAATATTATTTTTGATTAAATATTTGTTTTTCCTATGAACATGGGGATTTTTTGTGCGGCCTTAGCTACGGGGTTGGCGCCGATTGTTGGTATAATTTACAGGCTTTCTATTGCTGGCTTGAATATTGTCATGGCGGCATATCTTGCAGCAACAGAAAGGATAAGAGCTTCGGCATGGATATCTGTTGCGAGAGGGATAATTATTATCATACCTATACTATTAATATTAGCTTATTTTTACCATATGGATGGAGTTTGGTTGTTTTTTTAGTGTCTGAAATATTAACAGGAGCTATAGGTTTAAGGATATTAAAAGGAGTACATAATTAAGCAATAGGTTCTTAATGCTATAATTGGAGTATGTACTGATAAAAACTCATCCTGGTGTATCGATATGAGAAATAGTGAGTAAAAAGTAATAAATGAAAGAATTATACAGAAATAATATGAAATATGCACTTTTATTTGGGGTATAACTTTTCGATTAGAGGTATTATATATAAGTCGCTTGCGACAAACGCAAAACACTTGAGCTAAGAGGTAAAAACTAAGAGCTAAGAGTTGTAGAAGATTTAAAAGCTTGTTTTACTCGCTTAGTAGATTGAAACTTGAGTTTCTTGAGAAAGAAAAAAAGTTTTAGAAAAGAGTGTTGACAAAGAAAAAGCGACATGATATTATAATCAAGCGGTTCACGAAAAGCCGCAATGGTCTTTGAAAATTGAACAGAGAACTAAGTTTAGAACAAACACAAACCAGCAATTTTTTTAAGTAATTTTGAGAAGTATCAAACTTTTAAATTGAGAGTTTGATCCTGGCTCAGGACGAACGCTGGCGGCGTGCCTAACACATGCAAGTCGAGCGAGGAAGCTCCTTCGGGAGTTTCCTAGCGGCGGACGGGTGAGTAACACGTGGGCAACCTGCCTCGAAGAGGGGGATAGCCTCCCGAAAGGGAGATTAATACCGCATAATATCAGTTTTTCGCATGATGAACTGATTAAAGGAGAAATCCGCTTCGAGATGGGCCCGCGGCGCATTAGCTAGTTGGTGAGGTAACGGCTCACCAAGGCGACGATGCGTAGCCGACCTGAGAGGGTGATCGGCCACATTGGGACTGAGACACGGCCCAGACTCCTACGGGAGGCAGCAGTGGGGAATATTGCACAATGGGGGAAACCCTGATGCAGCAACGCCGCGTGAGTGATGAAGGCCTTCGGGTTGTAAAGCTCTGTCTTCAGGGACGATAATGACGGTACCTGAGGAGGAAGCCACGGCTAACTACGTGCCAGCAGCCGCGGTAATACGTAGGTGGCGAGCGTTGTCCGGATTTACTGGGCGTAAAGGGAGTGTAGGTGGATGCTTAAGTCAGATGTGAAATACCCGGGCTCAACCTGGGAACTGCATTTGAAACTGGGCGTCTAGAGTGCAGGAGAGGAAAGTGGAATTCCTAGTGTAGCGGTGAAATGCGTAGAGATTAGGAAGAACACCAGTGGCGAAGGCGACTTTCTGGACTGTAACTGACACTGAGGCTCGAAAGCGTGGGGAGCAAACAGGATTAGATACCCTGGTAGTCCACGCCGTAAACGATGGGTACTAGGTGTAGGGGGTGTCGACTCCCCCTGTGCCGCCGTTAACACAATAAGTACCCCGCCTGGGGAGTACGGTCGCAAGATTAAAACTCAAAGGAATTGACGGGGGCCCGCACAAGCAGCGGAGCATGTGGTTTAATTCGAAGCAACGCGAAGAACCTTACCTAGACTTGACATCTCCTGAATTACCCTTAATCGGGGAAGCCCTTCGGGGCAGGAAGACAGGTGGTGCATGGTTGTCGTCAGCTCGTGTCGTGAGATGTTGGGTTAAGTCCCGCAACGAGCGCAACCCTTGTTGTTAGTTGCTACCATTAAGTTGAGCACTCTAGCGAGACTGCCCGGGTTAACCGGGAGGAAGGTGGGGATGACGTCAAATCATCATGCCCCTTATGTCTAGGGCTACACACGTGCTACAATGGCGAGTACAGAGAGACGCAAGACCGCGAGGTGGAGCAAAACTCTAAAACTCGTCCCAGTTCGGATTGCAGGCTGAAACTCGCCTGCATGAAGCCGGAGTTGCTAGTAATCGCGAATCAGAATGTCGCGGTGAATACGTTCCCGGGCCTTGTACACACCGCCCGTCACACCATGAGAGTTGGCAATACCCGAAGTCCGTGAGGTAACCGCAAGGAGCCAGCGGCCGAAGGTAGGGTCAGCGATTGGGGTGAAGTCGTAACAAGGTAGCCGTAGGAGAACCTGCGGCTGGATCACCTCCTTTCTAAGGAAACTTAATCGGAAGCCTTTTCCCTTGGAAAAGCACCGATTCACAAAGCTGGGTTTATTCTACAACCAAATTCTCTGTCCAATTTTGAGAGACTATGTCTTTCAACTTGTTCTTTGAAAACTGCATACAGAAACTGATGTAAGTAAAGATAACTACAATCTTTTAAAGTGCAAATTATAAATTGAATCTATTCAACGTATAATTTCGCTGAGATTAATTGTAAAACCGTAAACTAATAGAACCTTGACGTAAGACTTTTAAAGTTTCTACGTCAGAGCGAACAGTAAGCGAAGTAATGCGAGGAGCCGAGGAACGAAGGCACGGAACGTACATAACCGTACGTGAGTACCGGAGTGACGAAAGCGACGAAGCAGTACGCAGCTTAATGTGAGCGAAAATGGTCAAGCTACAAAGGGCGCATGGTGAATGCCTTGGCATCAGGAGCCGATGAAGGACGTGATAAGCTGCGATAAGCTTCGGGTAGGCGCACATAGCCAGTGATCCGGAGATCTCCGAATGAGGAAACTCACATGGGTAACCCCATGTATCCATAACTGAATCCATAGGTTATGGAGGGTAAACCCAGGGAACTGAAACATCTAAGTACCTGGAGGAAGAGAAAGAAAAATCGATTTTCTTAGTAGCGGCGAGCGAAAAGGAAAGAGCCCAAACCGGAAACTTGTTTCCGGGGTTGCGGACAGAACAACAAATGCAGGAGATGACTAACCGAAGCCAGCTGGAAAGCTGGGCCACAGAAAGTAACAGCCTTGTAGGTGAAAGTCATTGATAGCCAGTTCTGATCCAGAGTACCACGAGACACGTGAAACCTTGTGGGAAGCAGGGAGGACCACCTCCCAAGGCTAAATACTACCTGATGACCGATAGTGAAGAAGTACCGTGAGGGAAAGGTGAAAAGAACCCCGGGAGGGGAGTGAAATAGAATCTGAAACCATGTGCCTACAACCGGTCAGAGCACCTTATGTGTGTGATGACGTGCTTTTTGTAGAACGAGCCTACGAGTTACGGTATGTAGCGAGGTTAAGTACTTTAGGTACGGAGCCGAAGGGAAACCGAGTCTTAATAGGGCGACTAGTTGCATGCCGTAGACCCGAAACCGGGTGACCTATCCATGGCCAGGTTGAAGCGGAAGTAAAATTCCGTGGAGGACCGAACCACGTTGGTGTTGAAAAACCATGGGATGAGCTGTGGATAGCGGAGAAATTCCAATCGAACTCGGAGATAGCTGGTTCTCCTCGAAATAGCTTTAGGGCTAGCGTCGGATATGAGTAGCGGAGGTAGAGCACTGAATGGGCTAGGGGGCGTATAGCTTACCGAACCTTATCAAACTCCGAATGCCGCATACTATGAGTCCGGCAGTCAGACAGTGACAGATAAGTGCCATTGTCAAAAGGGAAAAAGCCCAGACCGTCAGCTAAGGTCCCCAAGTATAGATTAAGTGGTAAAGGATGTGGGATTTCTAAGACAACTAGGATGTTGGCTTAGAAGCAGCCACTCATTCAAAGAGTGCGTAATAGCTCACTAGTCGAGAGATCCCGCGCCGAAGATGTCCGGGGCTAAAATCTATCACCGAAGCTACGGATTGACACAATAGTGTCAGTGGTAGGGGAGCGTCCTGTATGGGCTGAAGTCGTACCGTAAGGAGCGGTGGACTGTACAGGAGTGAGAATGTAGGCATAAGTAGCGAGAAATGGGTGAGAATCCCATTGGCCGAAAACCTAAGGTTTCCTCAGGAAGGCTCGTCCGCTGAGGGTTAGTCGGGACCTAAGCCGAGGCCGAAAGGCGTAGGTGATGGACAATCGGTTGATATTCCGATACTGCTGTTAATCGTTATTACCGATGGCGTGACGCAGGAGGATAGTGTGTGCCAGCTATTGGATGCTGGTCTAAGCACTTAGGTATACAGGATAGGCAAATCCGCCTGTATTAAGCTGAGGTGTGATGGGGAAGGTCCTACGGGGCCGAAGTACATGATTCCACGCTGCCAAGAAAAGCGTCTAGGGAGAGAGACAGTACCCGTACCGCAAACCGACACAGGTAGGTGAGGAGAGAATCCTAAGGCTGGCGGAAGAATTGCAGTTAAGGAACTCGGCAAATTGACCCCGTAACTTCGGGAGAAGGGGTGCCATGGAGACATGGCCGCAGAGAATAGGCCCAAGCAACTGTTTAGCAAAAACACAGGTCTCTGCTAAAGCGTAAGCTGATGTATAGGGGCTGACGCCTGCCCGGTGCTGGAAGGTTAAGGGGATTGCTTAGCGCAAGCGAAGGCATGAACTTAAGCCCCAGTAAACGGCGGCCGTAACTATAACGGTCCTAAGGTAGCGAAATTCCTTGTCAGGTAAGTTCTGACCCGCACGAATGGCGTAATGACTTGGGCACTGTCTCAACTGCAAATCCGGCGAAATTGTAGTGCAAGTGAAGATGCTTGCTACCCGTGGTTGGACGGAAAGACCCCGTAGAGCTTTACTGCAGCTTAGCATTGAGTTTCGGTATTGTCTGTACAGGATAGGTGGGAGACTGGGAAACAGGGTCGTCAGGCTCTGTGGAGTCAACCTTGGGATACCACCCTGACAGTACTGGAATTCTAACCGGGCACCATGAAGCTGGTGACGGGACATTGTTAGGCGGGCAGTTTGACTGGGGCGGTCGCCTCCTAAAAAGTAACGGAGGCGCTCAAAGGTTCCCTCAGAACGGTCGGAAATCGTTCGAAGAGCGCAAAGGCATAAGGGAGCCTGACTGCGACACCTACAAGTGGAGCAGGGACGAAAGTCGGACTTAGTGATCCGGTGGTACCTCGTGGGAGGGCCATCGCTCAACGGATAAAAGCTACCTCGGGGATAACAGGCTGATCTCCCCCAAGAGTCCACATCGACGGGGAGGTTTGGCACCTCGATGTCGGCTCGTCGCATCCTGGGGCTGAAGTAGGTCCCAAGGGTTGGGCTGTTCGCCCATTAAAGCGGCACGCGAGCTGGGTTCAGAACGTCGTGAGACAGTTCGGTCCCTATCCGCCACGGGCGCAGGAAATTTGAGAGGAGCTGTCCTTAGTACGAGAGGACCGGGATGGACTGACCTCTGGTGCACCAGTTGTTCCGCCAGGAGCACAGCTGGGTAGCTATGTCGGGAAGGGATAAACGCTGAAAGCATCTAAGCGTGAAGCCCACCTCAAGATTAGATTTCCCATAGCGTAAGCTAGTAAGACCCCTCGAAGAACACGAGGTTGATAGGTCGGAGGTGTAAGCACGGCAACGTGTTCAGCTGACCGATACTAATAGGTCGAGGGCTTGACCAAAATAAATGACGACTTTACTAACATCATTCTGTATGCAGTTTTGAAAGAACAACAGTTTTTTCTAAGGATTGTAAATCTCTAGCGAGATTTGCATAAGCGACCATGCTAAATCGAAGATTTAGAATGTCTGCTTATCCGGTGGCAATGCCATGAAGGTAACACCCGTTTCCATTCCGAACACGATGGTTAAGCTTCATAGGGCCGATGGTACTGCAGGGGAAGCTCTGTGGGAGAGTAGGAAGTTGCCGGGTCAGTTTTATTTTAAAAATTAATATTAGGTCTATTATAATGAGACCATATCTGGTGATAATGCCATGAAGGTAACACCCGTTCCCATTCCGAACACGACGGTTAAGCTTCATAGGGCCGATGGTACTGCAGGGGAAGCTCTGTGGGAGAGTAGGAAGTTGCCAGGTAATTTTTAAGGGCTATACGCTAATTTTTAGTGTATAGCCCTTTTTGCTATAAAGTTTATCCGAAGTTTTCCTACCAAATAAGAAAAGCTTTGAAAAGAGAAAAAAATAATTAATTAGGTATTATTCTGGAAGTATATATAAAAATCCAATAATATAGAAAAGCACAAACATGTATCATTATATATTGACCAAAAATATAAAAATAATATATTATATATAGATATATATCTATATAGAGGTGTTGCTATGATTAAAAATTACGATGCTCAGTCGAAAATAATGAAGGCTCTTTCTGATCCAAACAGACTTAAAATAATTGATATTTTATCCTGTGGAGAAAAATGCGCTTGCGATCTTCTGGAGTACTTTAAATTTACTCAGCCTACTTTGTCACATCACATGAAGGTATTAATAGATTGTGGATTAGTAGTGAGTAGAAGGGAAGGACAATGGAATCACTATTCTCTCAATAATAACAACTGTAATAAGCTGATGTTGTTTCTTATGGAGTTAATAACTGATACTGAAGATTGCATATGTAAAGATAAAAATAATTGCAATTGCAATAATGCTTAGGAGGCAAGATTTATAAGAAAAATGTTTATATTAGAATCTGCTTCCAAAGCTTAGATATGAAAAGCATACTGAGGTGATAATTATTACCTTAGGTGAAGCTACAAACCCAGTTCTAATGGGAAAAGCCCTGAGTGAACTAAAGTGGATTAATAAAGTAAGCGAAGTATCCAATGGAAATTTTGCTCTTATTGAATGGATACCACAAAATGTTAAGGAGATTGTTCTTCAATAAGACCTTTTACTCCCCTAAATTCTACTTCTTCTTTTAGCTTTATAGTATAATAAGATAAGATATCATTTAGAATTTTAAAAAAACGGGGTTTAATTATAATGAATAGGATTAATTATTATGGCACCTTAGGTCCAGCTTGCGCTTCTTTTGAGACCTTATTAGAAATGTTTAAGGTAGGAATGACAGGGATTAGATTAAACTTATCTCACGTGGATTTGAAGGATAGTGGAGAATGGCTGGATAACTATAATAAAGCAGCAACAATGGCGGGAATGGAACCAGAACTCTTAATAGATCTAGAAGGTCCAGAGCTTAGGATAGGTAACTTAAAAAATTCTATAGGTTTCAAATCAGGAGAGTTTGCTATATTGGGGAAAAAGGGAATTCCTGTACCATCCTGTATCATTAGCACAGCCGAGGTTGGTGAAAAGATATTACTGAGTGATGGCCTCATAGAATTCTATGTAAAAGAGAACCAAGGAGACAGCTTGTTATGTGAGGTTGTCCATGGAGGACTGCTTCAGTCAAAAAAGAATATAGCTATACCAAGAGATAATATGAATCCTACTTTAACCCACAGAGACTATGTGAATATTAAAGCTGCAATAAACTATGGTGTTACAGGAGTTATGCTGCCCTTTGTTAGAGGGAAGGAGGACCTGATAACTCTTAAAGAAGCATTATTAAAAGAAAATGGCCAAGGTATAAAAATATATGCAAAGTTAGAAAATATCCTTGGAGTAAAGAAGCTTACAGAGATAATAGATTATTGTGATGAGATAGTTATAGCAAGGGGAGATTTAGGAAATTCTATGCCTCTATGGGAGCTGCCGAGGATTCAAAAGAATATATCAGAAATCTGTAGAAGTAAAGGCAAGCATTTCATGGTAGTGACTCAAATGTTAAATTCCATGATAGAAAATCCTGTTCCTACTAGGGCAGAGGTACTGGATATATATAATGCTGTATTGGATGGAGCAGCCTCAGTGATGCTCACTGGTGAAACGGCACAGGGAAAATATCCAATAGCTGCAATGGAATATTTAATAAAGACCGCTGAAGAGGCTTTAAAGAGAATAAATTAGGTAAGAATAATCTTTATAAAACCATATATCATAGTTAGGAAATTGGGAAGGAAGTAATAAGATAGGAGGAAATATATGAAGTATTTAAAAAACATAAGATATAATTCACCAGTAATTTTAACTTATAGCTTTGTAGCTCTAGTAGTTTTGATTGTAGGGATTATTACCGATAGGTGGCTTATATTTAAATTTTTCTCTGTTTATCGCTCATCACCTTTAGATCCTCTGACTTATGTAAGGCTGTTCACCTATGTCTTGGGACATATAGATTTTAATCATTATATGTCCAATATGCTGCTTATGCTGATTGTAGGACCTCCATTAGAGGAGAAGTATGGAAGCAAAAAGCTTCTCATAGCAATTGCGATAACTGCTTTTGTTGGTGGTGTAGTGCAGATTACCTTCTTTCCCAACACTAGTCTCCTAGGAGCCAGCGGTATTGTTTTTATGATGATAGTTTTGTCCTCCTTTGCTGGGATGGAAAAGGGAAGTATACCTCTGACCCTGATAATAGTGATTATTTTATACTTAGGTCAGGAAATTTTACAGGGGATAACTATAAGGGATAATATATCTCAGTTTACTCATATTATTGGTGGAATTTGTGGAGTTTTTATAGGCTTTGCTTATTCTAAAAATAGTAATTACAGGAAATGATCTAAATAAAAAATAAGGTAGCCAAACTGAACTGACTACCTTATTTTTTATTTGCATATACTTCTGCATACTGGACACCAAAGGCTAGAGCTTCTTCATGGGTATCAAAATAAATATCAATATGATACTTTTTTACTCCACCGCCACTATCCTCAGCAACATAATTTTCTCCATTTATCATCACTATAGTTCCAAAGGGAATTATCGAAGGGTCTACGGATATAGTGTGGTTGGACTTAGGTGTGGTCCCAGTAGCTGTAGTGCCGCTAGAGTGGGTGCCACAGCATTTTACGCAGCTGCAATAAGCTGTTAGCTTGAAAACTCCTAAGCTTGTTTCTGATATATTATCGTTATTAGAGGTAGCTTCTTTATCAAGGTCTACTGTATTATCAGAGTCATCTTCTTCAGCTGGATTTTCGTTGTTTTGGCTGCTATCTTGGATGACTTGTCCATTATTTTTGTCCTCTTCATTAGGGGTTATAGAAATAGAAGTATCCACAATAATTTCTTCAGAAGCAGTGTAATTCTCTTCCTCCGCAATCAATAGTCTCAAGGCTTCCATATCTAAATTTATTTCTTTAACAAGCTCTCTTTGATCTTTTCTTTTTTCCTCTAAACTATTAAGCTTTTTTTCATTAGTTCTTTTGAGGCTTTTTGCTTGTGCTTCTTTATTGTTTAATTCATCCACTAATTGGATAAGCTTATTTTTTTCTTCTTGAAAATCATTAATAATTTCACTATCGAATCGTAATAGCTGGGAGACTAAGCTAACTTTTGAAATTAAATCTCCAAGACTTTTAGAATCAAACAATATGGTTAAGTAGGAGATTTGTCCATTTTCTTTATAGAGCTGTCTCATTTTTAATTCATATAAAGCTTGCTTATCCTTCATGCTTTCTTCAGAAGCTTTAATCATTCCTTCTGTAGCTTGCAATTGCTCTTCTATACCTTCAATTTCTTTACTATTATCAATAAGCTCTTCTTTTACAGAAGATATTTCATCATTTAATAAAAATATTTCCTCCTCTAGCTTATAGACCTTGCTTTCTAGCTCTTGAAGCTTATTTTTGTTTACTTCAATATCTGCATAAGCTGCGGAGCTGTTAGCTAGAAGTACTACAGCTGCGGTTATTACCGCTAAAAGTTTCTTTTTCATGTAATCTATCCACGCGCTACTATATAGGCGTTTTCCTCCCCTTAGTATTTCTTAAAAAACGCATATAATTATTATAACATTTTTGCGGGAGATTGTCCTATAAATCCTTCGATATACGGTGAAAATGAAAGAATAATGTCTAAATAAAGCATAAAAACGACCATTATAGTCGTTTTTATTATATTATTTTATATTTTAAACAGTGTAATTATCATTTAGAATTTCTTGATAACTATGAATTACATAAATATCTAATCTAACCCTTTTAGCTTGCTATCTATATTCTTTATTTCAGTATTTAATCTATCTTCTAGGGAGGCTAGTCTACTCATATAGCTCTCCAGCTCATCCAAATTGCCGCTGATACGATCTCTTATGCTCCAGTCGGAAAAAATATTATCAAAGGCTATGTCAAAGAATCTGCTGGAGGAGTCTATTGTATCAATATAGCCATTAAAAGCCAAATTAACATCCTTGAGCTCCTTCTCTAATCGATGTGCCGCAGCATTCATACTTCTTACAGCTTCATCGGCCTCATCAATCTTTGAGTATTTTGCAAGGTCACTTAAGAGTCCGCCTCCAAAAAAGGTGTCTACAGTGGACCAGCCTTCAGCTTTATCATAAGCTACACAAGCCTCTTCAGCCAGGTTATAGACGGCTCTTACCGCTTCCTTGGCTTCTAAAAGCTCCTTACGCTGACTATAAAGTCTCTGTTTTTCCTCGTTAATTGCCCTTGCTGCTTCCTGACCCTCTGAATAATCCCTATATATTTGCTCTTTTAAGTCTTTATGTGAGGCCTTGAGCTTGAATATTTCTGAGGCAAGATTCTGTAATCTGCCTTCCATTTCTTTAACAATATAGCAGATGTCGTTATACTTTACCCTAGCCTCTGTATATTCTCTATATTCCTTGTGATACTTATCGTCATAACTACCGGTGAGCTTGGCTAGAAGCCTGGATAGGGATTGCTTTTCTAGCTTTTGTACATCCAGCTGCTCATAATATAGATTGTCTTCCATTTCCTTTTGAATATGTTTTTGTTTTTCTAAAGCTTTTTTCTCACTGGCTTTTTTGTTTTCTAAAACCTTTATTTCTTCCTGGAGCTTTAGGAGCTCCTCCATGGCCTCTTGATAAGTAATCATGATTATCCTCCTAATAAATTTATATACCATTAGGTCAGTTAGCGGTGGGTAATAAAGATTATCTATATTTCACTATCTGATCTCTATAGTCTTCAGAAATGGGATCCTTTAATAGCTTATCTATTATTTCATAATCCTCCCAGCAATGAATAGGGTAAACCTTATCCACAGTAACTGTTCTCATGAAGTAATCAAAGCCTAAGCTGTAGCGTTCCTCCTGTCTAGGATCAAGGGTCATAAAAGCAAGATTTATGTGTCTTCCTTGAATTTTGTTGATTTCCTCCTTAAAGGCTATCTCCATCTGAAGGTTTTCATCCTCAGGCTCATCGCTCCAGGACCAAAGATTTAAATCTCCTGCATGGTAAATAGTTTGGTCTGGAGTAGTAATCAAGAAAGCAACACCAGCATCTGTAGATTTCAAGGTTTCTATGGTAATGGCGAAATCCTCCTGTAATAGAGTTAAATTCTCATTAGTACCAATAAAATGAATTTTATCCTTTAATAATAGAGCTAGATCAGGTACAAGCTCCTCAAGTGTGTCGAAGGTTATATCATTAGATAATACATAGGTTATATTAGAGTATTTATGGGACAAAGAAAATATTTCGCTATTAAAATGATCCTTATGTCCATGACTGACAAAAATATAGAGAGGCTTATCTATTGGTAATTCTGGTATATTACCTTTATAATAATCAAATATTAAAGTCATCTCCTGGAGCTCAACAGAAAAGCCGCAATGATTCAAATAAGTAGTTTTCATAAAAGCCTCCTTTAGAACGATTATTGATATTTTTATTATAACAAAATATTCCTATAATTGTGCAATAGTTATATATTAATGGATAGTTTTAGTACTTTTCTCATAGGGGAAATAATTGTAGTAGCTGCTATTATTTTTATTATATCTCCTGGAATGAAGGGAAATACACAGGTGCTTAAGGCTGTAAGAGGAGTCACTGAGGCTTGCAACATAAACCATAGTGTCCCTAAGGTATAGCAGGCTAGTGTCCCCAAGGACAAACCTATTGGATACACCCATTTTTTTTCATCCACATTTTTTATAAAATATCCTGAAATGTAGACACAGGGGAGATAGCCAATTATATAGCCACCAGTGACACCAAAGAGCTTCTGTATTCCTCCAGAGAAGCCAGAAAACACAGGGAGTCCTGTGGCTCCTAATAGAATATAAGTGAGCACAGCCATAGTTCCTCTTTTTCTTCCCAGGAGGCCTGCAGCTATATAAACCGCAAAGGTAGAAAGAGAAATAGGAATAGGCCCTACAGGGAGTGAGAATGGGGCTACAATACACATTAGCGCTGCCATTAAAGAGATAAGGGTGATATCTTTTATATTCATAACTACTTCCTCCTGTATTAAAGCCTTATGGATATTTCTCCAGAAGACAGGGTTTCTATTCCCTTAGGACCTTCCACGATCAGCGCTCCTTTGTTGTCTATGGCAAGAGCCTTAGCTGTATAGGTGCTTGACCCTTTTAATACAGTTATACTCTGGCCTATAACCAGGGAACGTTTACGAACATCCTCTAGATATTTTCCTGATTTCATTTCAGGTAAAAGCCTATTTAAGGAATTTAATATTTCAGCAATAAGCTGGTTTTTAGATATAGTGTTGGAAGTTTCATTTTCTATAGAGGTAGCTATTTCTTTTAATTCCTCTGGAAAGTTAATCCTTCCTACATTAATTCCAATTCCTAGTATTATATAATTAATTCTGCCGCTTTCGAAGTCTAAGCTGGCCTCCGTTAGTATTCCGCAGATTTTCTTTTTATTTAAAAATAAATCATTAACCCATTTTATTTTTATAGGCACCTTAGCTAAAAGCTCTATTGCCTCTGATACTGCAACGGCTGCAAGAGATGTAAGCTGTGGTGCTTCTTCACTGGTGAGTTCAGGACGAAGTACTATGCTCATATATATACCAGTACCAGCAGGGGAGAAGAATGAGCGGCCTAATCTCCCTCTTCCCATGGATTGAGAGTCTGATATAATAATAGCACCATGGGGAGCACCACCTTCAGCCAGAACCTTTGCTCTAGCATTGGTAGATGGAATTTCTTTATGTATTTCTATAGTAGATGGAATAAAGCTTCCTCTAATATATTGCTTGATAGAGGGTTCAGAAATTATATTTAATTCTTCTGTTAGTCTATAGCCTTTTTTTCCAGAAGCTTCAATTTTATAGCCTTCCTCCTGAAGCTTCTTAATAGCTTTCCAGATAGCATTTCTGCTCACTTCTAATTCCTTAGCTAGCTGTTCACCTGATATATAATTATTACTCCTTAAGAGTTCTGATAATACTTGATTTTTAACAGACATAGAATAAATACCTCCTTACTGTAATTTAAGAGTACAAGAAATATTTATAATAGTCAACCAGATAAATTTTAAGGGTGACGAAAGGGTGAAAAAAATCTAATTTACCTTATCTTCTTTATGATATGTAGAGATACTGAATAAAAAAGGTACAGCCCTAATGAGATTTACTATTAGAGCTGTACCCAATTCTTTTATTATTATTTAATCACTTTTATTCAGTTCTAAGAGCTACAGCAGGATCCTTTCTAGAGGCTATCTTAGAAGGTATTAACCCTGCGATTAAGGTTAAGGACATACTTATTAATATAAGTGTTATAGCACCGTTTAATGGAAGTGTAGCTACATTAGGAACATCTACTATGTTTTCTATTATTGCATTTATAGGTATTGTGAGCAGTAGGGTAGTTAATATTCCTAAAGCACCTGATACAAAGCCTATAATTAGGGTTTCAGCATTGAATACTCTTGAAATATCTCTCTTTGAGGCACCTATACTTCTTAGGATACCGATTTCCTTAGTTCTTTCCAGTACGGAAATGTAGGTTATAATTCCTATCATTATAGAGGATACAACCAGTGAAATAGCTACGAAGGATATGAGAACATAGGTTATGGTATTTATGATGTTGCTTACAGAAGACATCATAAGGCCCACATAGTCAGTATAATTAATAACATAGGTATCCTTACCTTCTGAGGTCATTTCTTTGTTGTATTCAGCTATTTTATCTGCAATAGCTTCCTTTGCTTCAAAGTCTGCAGCGTATAGATTGATGCGGTTTGGAGAGGAAAGGTCTGCTACTCCTAAAATAGAAAGATTTTCTTCATAGGTTGCATCAGAAACCATAGCTGCTTCATAGCTTTTAATGAGAAGCTGAAGCTCTTCCTCTGATAAAGTGCTCATATAAGCTTGCTCCTCAGGACTTAAGGTGCTCATATCAAAGGTGCTTTCTTCGTCACCTTCACTAGTTTCATCCTCAAAGGGCTTACCGGTGAACACATCGGTGTCAGGATTAGCTTTTTGGGCTTTAACTATTTCACTCTCATTGATGGAATTTATAGCGTATTCCATCAGGTCAGGTCGATAGCCTATGGAGCCATTGGTATTAACACCCTCAGAGTTCTTTGAGGGCTTAAGGATACCAACCACTTTTAATTCTAGAGAATCATCTATTAGATTTTTCATGAAGATCTCATCTTCCTTATTATCCTTCCAGCTTCCATTCTCTTGGTTGTAGGTGTAGTAATCAGTATTTAATACCAGTTTATAGGTGAGCTTTAACAGGTCCTCAAAGCTATAGCTCACTTCCTCGGTTTTTATCTCTTCATCCTTTTCTATGGCCTTCATCATATTCTTAAGTTCCTCCTGATCCTTAAGGCCTAAGGAATAGAGAGTCATATCACTAATTTGATTGTTTTCGTCTACAATTAATACAACTTCATCATAAGAGGAAGGCCAGGAGCCTTCTAAAAGCTCATATTGAGATTTCAGGAGCTTTTCATTATTGAATAGCTCTTCCCATACATCTGCATTACCGCCACCCATCATAGGTGAAGAGACTGCTGATGGGGAGGTAGGAGCACCCATTCCTATATTCTCCATAACTGTGCTGGGATTAACCTGAACTATCCCTTGGGAGGTGTCAGCTTTATAAATGTTAAGAGTAGTATTATAACCATATTGTACTGTGCTAGTTAGATTTTCTAATCCATTATCCTCATTCTCTATATATTCCTTAAAGGCTTGAAGATTATTACTTTCTATATCAGAAACCAAGGAGCTTAGCATATCGCCCATAACATCATTGGAATAAATCTTATTGGGCTCACGGCCTTCTGAATTATTCTCTGACATCCCCATCATAGTATTAATAAGGCTGCTCATATCAACAGATTCCTCTTCTATTGTTATTGGGTAAGAGGACAACGTATCCTCTTCTACCTTATTAATGTAGTTTTGAAAACCTGTAGATAGGGCTAAAATTAAAGCTATCCCTATTATACCAATACTACCAGCAAAGGCTGTCATAAAGGTTCTGGTCTTCTTAGTAAGAAGATTAGTTAAGCTCAGAGAAAGAGCTGTGAAAAAGGACATAGAGGTTTTAGAACTCTTTACACTACTGCTTTCTTTATATTCCTTTTCATCTTCAATATAAGGATTAGTATCATCAATTACCTTACCATCTAATAGCTTTATAATTCTTGTTGAATATTTTTCAGCTAGCTCTGGGTTATGGGTAACCATGATGATTAATCTATCCTCAGCTATTTCCTTTAAAAGCTTCATTATCTGAAGACTAGTTTGGGTATCCAGAGCGCCTGTAGGCTCATCGGCCAGCAATATATCTGGATCATTAATTAGGGCACGAGCTATTGAAACTCTCTGCATCTGTCCACCGGACATTTGATTAGGTTTTTTGTGAATCTGATCTCCAAGACCTACCTGCTCCAGTACTTCAATTGCTCTTTTTCTTCTCTCTTCCTTGGATACACCAGAGAGAGTGAGGGCCAGCTCTACATTGGAAAGCACCTTTTGATGAGGTATCAGATTATAGCTTTGAAATACAAAGCCTACTGAGTGATTCCTGTAAGTGTCCCAATCTCTATCCTTATATTCCTTTGTAGATGTACCATTGATGGTTAAATCTCCATTGGTGTATTTGTCTAAGCCACCTACGATGTTTAATAAGGTAGTTTTTCCACAGCCAGAGGGGCCGAGAATTGATACGAATTCATTTTTTCGAAATTTTATATTTATACCTTTAAGGGCTTTTATTATGTTATCACCCAGTCGGTATTCTTTGGTAATATTGGCTAAGGTTAGCATTGAGAATCTCCTTTCAAAAATAAACATGAAAATACAATAGCACTTTATTATTAACTGAATATTAATTATAGCATATAGATTCAATCCTTTAAGATTAATTGATTAAAACTTTTTATGTTACTTATATTATTGCCTGTACATTTACTTTTTAACTTAACTTAGCCTACCAAATTGTTATTTAGCATTAGACATGCTATAATTATTAAAAATATAATAACTTTGAGGGTATAGAGTAGTTAAAAGTTAACTTAGATTTTAAATTTTATTCTAAATTTTATATTGAAAATGGGGTGTTGTTTATGTCTTATATAATTTGTGGAATTGCAGGTTATCTATTAGGATGTGTAAATGCTGCTTATTTAGTAGGTAAAAGCAAAGGCTTTGATATAAGAAAGAAAGGCTCTAACAATCCTGGTGCCTCTAATGCTGCTATAACTATGGGATTTAAGGTAGGAGTTCTAGTAGCACTATGGGATATATTAAAGGCTGCAATTGTGGTTTTTGTAGCTAAAATGTTATTCCCTGATGATATTTTAATAGGAACAGTAGCAGGGGTAGGCTGTGTCCTTGGACACATGTTCCCAGTTTTTATGGGCTTTAAAGGTGGTAAGGGCTTTGCTTCCTTTATGGGAATGATGCTCACATCAAATTGGAAGGCTTTTTTAATTATAGGTATAGTGGCTGTAATAATAACAATTATCACTGATTATATAGCTATAGCTACCTTAACTACTGCTATAGTATATCCTCTTTACATCATTTATTCCACAGGAGACTATTTAATTCCATTGGTAATTGCCGTTGCATCTCTGGCCATGGTCTTCAAACACTTGATTAATATAAAGAGAATACTCGAAGGAAATGAAATAGGCCTCAGTAGTTTGTGGAAAAAGAAGACAAGCTAATAGGAAGTATTTCCTGGGAAATAATGTAAATAAATTATTTCAATTTTTTATATACTGTTCAAAAAGAATTTGAAGTAGACTGTAAATGAAACTAAAGGGTTAATAGTAGTTTATATTATAAAATGGCGTAATTGAAAGCTACCAATAGGTGATTTTCATTAACGCTTTTTTTGTTCCTTAAATTACTATGGAATGGATAATAATTAATGTGGTATTATGATGAAAGATGTAGAAAAATATAATAAAATGTTGTTTTGTATTGCTATAAAGTAAATTTCATATTAAAAGAAGGTGTTGCTTATTGAATAAAGGAAAGGGAAAAGTAAATAGATTTACTGCTTTAATTATATTGCTCTTCATTATATATGGTGCAATTTTATCTAAGCTAATTACTCTGCAGATAGTGAACCATGAGGATTATACCGATAGAGCTAACAATTCTTCCACCAAGACTATCGCAGAACAGGCGCCTAGAGGTAAAATACTAGATTCCTCTGGGAATGTCCTGGCAGATAGTAAGCAGAGTTATGCCATTGAATATATGGATACCGTAGAAAGCAGGGAAGTTTTACTTGATACACTGACTGAAGTATTTTCTATGTTAGATGATCTTGGTGAGGTCATGAGCGACGATCTAGAATTAAAGGTGGATGATCAAGGCTCATTTTATTTTGATTATGGTACTAGTGAACCTTCAGCTATTAAAACCTTAGATCTAAGATTTAAAGAAGATAGAAATCTTGATTATTATCTTAAAAAAGAATTAGATTATTTTCATGGATTAGAGGAAGAAGAGTATGATGAAGAGGATCTTATTTTCTTAGAGGAAAAAATGACTGAGGTAACCGCAGAGGAGATGTTTTACAGACTCGTTAAGCAGTATTCTCTATATGAGCTTTTAGGCCCTTCTGAAGAGGAGACAAAAATATATGAAGAGATGACTGGGAAAGAAATCACTGAAGTCCTAAGGGAAAAATATAGCCTTAAAGAAATTAGAAGGTACATGGTTGTGTTAGATGCAATCAAGATGCAGAGTTACTCCAGCTATAATGCGACAACCATTGCTTCTAATATATCTAATGAAAGCGCCTTTATATTTATGCAAAAGCTCAATGAGCTTCCCGGAATAGATGTAAGATATCAGCCTGTGAGATATTATCCTTATGGGAGTCTTGCATCTACTGTTATCGGGTATATGTCTTCAATAAATCCTTCTGAAAAAGAAGAGTATGAGCTTAAGGGCTATGATGTTTCTACAGATAAAATAGGCGTAAGTGGTATTGAAGCTGCTTTTGAGAATGTTCTTAAAGGTACTAAAGGTGGTAATATAGTAAAGATAAATACCTTCGGTAGAATTACTGAAGAGCTTTTTGCATTAGAAGCCTATCCGGGAAACAATGTTCAGCTTACTGTGGATATGAATCTTCAGTATACTGCTGAGAGAGCCCTGAAGGAAACCCTAGAGTCCATTGCATCACAAAAGGTTATTGATGGAGGACAGAATATTGTGGCTAATGCAACGAGAGGAGCTGTGGTGGTTCAGGAGGTTAATACTGGAAGGGTATTGGCTATGGCAAGCTATCCAAACTATGATCCGAATATATTTACAATACCTGGACTTCTCACCGATGAATTAAGTAAGAAGTATTTCAGTCCTGACTATGAGGCATTTGCAGAGGAATATATAAAAAAGACAGGTTCTACCTTAAGTCCAGAGGAGCTTTTCTCTAATGATTATACATCGGATACCTATGATATATATCCAAAGCCGTTTTTTAACTATGCAACCCAAGGTATGCTTCCATCAGGGTCAACCTTTAAATTTGTTACTGCTGTAGCAGCGTTAGAAGAAGGGGTTGTGGACCCGGAGGAGAAAATTTTAGACCAGGGAGTTTTTAATAAACATTCTGGATTTGAAAATTATCAAGGTATGTGTGAAATATATGCCTCTAGGAGAGGCTCCCATGGTTATGAGGATATGACTAAGGGCTTCAAAGATTCCTGTAACTATTATTTTTATGAATTAGCATATAGATTGTATAAAAATTCTGGGATAGATACCTTAGCCAGCTATGCCTGGAAGCTTGGATTAGGTTATGACCCAGAGACAGCCTCGGAAAATGGTACTGGTATAGAGATTTTTGAAAATAAATTTGGACAGGTTTATAGCAGTACAGCCTATGCTAATCTAGTTGCCAACATATCAAAATATGAAGTGGTTGATATGCTTTCTAATGGAAGTTATACCTATGCCCCTGGTTCAGGATATAACCATAGGCCCTTCGATATAGCTTATAAGGAAAGTGATAATGAAGAGCTAGCAAAGGCTAAAAAGGCGGTGAAGGATTATGTTTCAGACAAATTCAAAGGACTGTGGGACATTCCAAGGAACGATCCGAATTTTATTAAGATAAAAGAAGAGCTTATAGAACTTCTTAAAAACCTTGTAGCAGAATATGAAGAAAAAGAAGCTAAGTTGTATAAAGAAAGTGACTACTATAATGCAGCGGATAATTTAGCAAGATATATTATCTATGATAAAGGAGGAGATTTGACATCTCCTGGTAATTTAACTAATAGCTCCATTGGACTGGGAATGAATCAATTTACACCCCTTCAACTCTGCAGTGCTTTGGCTACCGTGGTGAACGGAGGTACGAGATATGAATCTTACCTGGTGGATAAGGTTGTAAATCCTGAAGGAGAAATAATGCAGAACTTTGAGCCCACAGTTATAGAAGATTTAAATCTTAAAGCTACCACCGTAGAGGCTATTAAGGAGGGAATGGCTGCTGTTCACTCTGCAGGTACCTTTGGGAATTTCCCAATAGCTACCGGTGGTAAAACTGGTACCTCTCCCTTTAGAAATGACCAAAAATCTATTGGAAGAAGTGCTTATGGTGTATATGTAGCCTTTGCACCTTTAGAGAAACCAGAGATAGCTGTATCAGTGGTGCTCTATGACTCTGCCCATGGAAGCAGTGCAGCACCCGTTGCTAGAGCTGTCATGGAGACTTACTTTAGGGATGAAATAAATCAGTTATATCCTAATTATAGATCCAATACAACTTCCTATAGCTTAAATCCTGAAATTGACCAGGTATATAATTAAAACAGAGGAAATAGGATAATAGTTGATAAGAAGCTTTATAAAAGAATAATTGCACTTTCTTTGGAAAAAACAAAAGAGAGGATAATCATCTTTATTAATATGTGATGATTATCCTCTTTTCTTTGTATATGAGTAGTTTTTTTTTTCAGAATTACCATAGATATACAGTAAAACACATGGCTTTTTATAAAATTATTAATAATTGAAGTTGATAATTATTATTAATTAGATAATCATACAAAATGAAAATGATTAAATTAGCAATAAAAACATAAATTTGAATTAATGTAAAAATGGTTCATTTTTTATTTACATATATATAGCATTTGTTGTAAAATTGTATTATAATATATAAATATTAACAATTTAAAGATTATTAGAGTTTTATATTAATTGTTTGTCAATTACAATAATATTCTGAAAATTGTTAAAGACGTTAGTAATAAGAATATTTTACTGGCCATAAAATATTCTAAAAGGTAATTGGTAAATATAAACTGATAACTTTTGCATTGATGAGCAAATTGTTATAGAAACATCCCTAGATCTAGAGGAACATATAAATTATATTATTAGGATATTTATATCTTAATATAAATGCAGTAGACATAAATCACTGCGAAATAAAAAAGGAGGATATGACATGAAAAATGTAAGAAAGCTTTTAGCCTCAACTTTAGCCTTAGCACTTGCTGTATCAGTATTTGCTGGTTGCTCAAGCAAAGGTAATGAAACACCTGGAGATGATGGGGGTAAAGAACCTTCAGCGCCTACTACATTAGTAGCTGGAACTACTACAGATCCAAATGGTGAACCAGAACCTTGGTGGGATAACGGTGGTCCTGATTATGATGCCTATAAACTTTCTACTGGCTATGGCACTGTTTCATATACCAAGGAAGGCCAATATGTTTATGACAAGACAACCTTAAAGAATGATCCTGAGATAGATGAAAATGCTGATGGTTCTAAAACTTGGACATTTACAATAAATGATAATTTAAAGTGGTCAAACGGAGAAAAGATTACTGCTAAAGATTATGTTTTCGCTATACTTTTCTGGACAAGCCCAACTATGACAGAGTTAGAAGTACAAGACAATACTTTCGGTAGTGCTTATAAGTTAAAGGGCTGGGAGGAATATAGTAGTGGAAAGGCAAAAGAATTCTCAGGAGTTAAGCTATTAAGCGATACTGAATTCTCAGTGACTGTAGATGGTTCACAGCTTCCTTATTATTTTGAAATGACTTTAGTTAGCTTCAGCCCTAGCTACATGAAGGGATGGGTTCCTGAAGATGTTAAGCTTGAAAGTGGAGATAATGGAGCTTATTTCAGTGATAACTTTACTGCAGCACATATAGGCGAAACTGTTGAAGCCTTCAGATGGAAGCCTACAGTTTTCTCAGGTCCATATGTTGTAAAGAGCTTTAACACTTCAGTTCTTGAATACACACTAGAAAAGAATCCTGAGTTCTTAGGTGATTATAATGGACAGAAGGCTCAAATAGATACTATTATACTTAAAAAAGTTGAGCAGGAAACAATGATGGACGAGCTAAGAACAGGCAAAGTAGATATGCTCGCTGGAGTAGTAGACGGTGACTTAGTAATTGAAGGATTAGACATGGTTGATGAAGGTCTCATTGGTGCTCAAGACTATCCACGTAATGGTTATGGTTACATCCACTTCGTTGCTGACCATGGTCCTACACAATTTACAGAAGTTCGTCAAGCAATTGCGTATCTTTTAGATAGAACTGAATTTGCTAAAACCTTTACTAAGGGTTATGGCTCAGTAGTTCATGGTGCTTATGGTGTAGCTATGCGTGAATACCAAGTTAATAAGGGTCAATTAGATAAGCTTAATCAATATAGCTATTCCTTAGATAAGGCTATAGAAGTATTAGAAAAAGGCGGATGGACTTTAGATGCTAATGGCAACCCATACAATGGAGAAGGCGTAAGACATAAGGATGTTAATGGACAGAGAATGCCTCTTTCTATAAACTGGGCTTCCTCAGAAAATAATGCAGTTTCAGACCTTATAGCTACTATGCTTGTAGAAAATCCAGATCTTGCAAAAGCTGGAATAGAAATAAAGCAAACAGTTATGACCTTTAATGAAATGTATACCCAGCATTATGCTAACATGGATGAAGCTGAATATCATATGTATAACCTTGCAACAAACTACACTTCAGTATTTGATGTTAAGAACACCTATGCAATAGGTTCAACTTCTAACTACAATCAGATAGCTGATGAGCAGCTTGCAAAGCTTGCAGGTGATATGCTTGATGTAGAACCAGGTGATGAGGACACATACATGAAGAAGTGGGTAGAATTCCAAGCAAGATATAATGAGTTATTACCATCATTACCATTATACTCTAACCAGTATGCAGATTTCTTCACCACTAAGCTTGAGGGTTATGAAGGTGTAACAGCTCTTTGGGATTTCTCAGCACAGATTTTATACTCTACTATGAAGTCAGAGTAATATATATATAAAAGAGTATCTAAGCTAGAAAAATATTAAACAATGCTGGGGATTATCCTCCTGAGGATTATCCTCATGCATTGTTTAATGTTGTTTACACTGCCATGGCTTTATAGACATGGAATTTAAATTTGATGAAGCAGGTGAAAAGAGAAATGGCTAAATACATCGGTAAAAGACTTATGTATATAATTATGGTATTCTTTATACTGTCATTAATGTTCTTCCTTCTATACAATTCTATACCTGGAGACAGAGCTAAGGCTCAGATGGGGGCATCGGCGGGAAAGCTGACTAATGAGCAGTATGAGAGACGTTATCAGCAAATTAGAGAAAAAATGGGTTTAGATGATCCGCTCCCTATAAGATATGCAAAATGGATGGGTAACATATTAACTGGAGATTTTGGCTATTCAACCTTCTATAAAAAGGATGTTATAAATGTAATTACAGAACCTATGAAGAATACAGTATTTATTAACATATTTTCTACAATACTAGCCTTAGGGATAACAATTCCTTTAGGTATTTATACAGCAGTTAAAAAGTATAGTCCTTTTGATAGATTTGTACAGATTAGTACTATAGTTGGGTATTCAACCCCTTCATTTATTTTAGGATTAATTATGATATTTTTATTTGCAGTTAACTGGCAAATCTTCCCCGTCAGTGGGATGAACTCAACAAATTTCAGTGGAACTGGGTGGGAATTCTTTGTAGATAGAATGTATTATCTAACTCTTCCACTGGCTGTTATGACCCTAAGCTCTTTAGGAGGTATGACTAGATTTGTTAGAGCAGCTATGATAGATGCTCTATCAATGGATTATATCCGTACAGCTAGAGCTAAGGGATTAAAAGAAAAGGTAGTTATTTATTCACATGCATGGCGTAATGCTCTTCTTCCCGTTATAACCTTAATAATAGGATGGTTCTTGACTATATTCGGAGGCTCTATAATCATAGAGAACATGTTTGCTCTTAATGGTATGGGTAAGGTATATTATCAAGGTCTTCAAAACCAGGATTATGATCTGGCCATGGCCGTTCAGCTGTTCTATGTTATTATAGGTTTAGTTGGTAACCTATTGGTGGATTTAAGCTATGGTTTAGTAGATCCACGAATTCGTATTACAAAGTAGGGGAGGATTATACTATATGGAAACTAATAAGAAAAGAAGCAGTTTTTTCTCCCTGCTTATGGGGAGAATGTTTGGTGTTGGTAGCAGATCTATTCTAGAAGAAGAACAGATTCAAAGCCCTACTAAAACAATAATAAAAAAGTTCTTTTCCAACAGGCTATCTTTGGTTGCCCTAAGCGTATTTTTTGGGATACTGCTGTTTGTAACTATAGCGCCGAATTTTTTTAAGCTTGATTTAAGCTATAAGGAAGCTACACAGCAGAATATCCGTCCGGGTTTGGATCTTATGGACATACCATCTGAGCTTCAGGGAAATATACAGTCCATAGGAATTGGTGCCAAGTTTGGAGTTGGAGCATCAAAGGATGGAAAGCTCTATACTTGGGGAGATACTAAGATATCTAAAACAAAGAATATAGAGAATCTTCCTAAAAACGTTGGAAAGGTTACTATGGTTTCTGCAGGCTATGACCATGCGGTGGCAGTAGATGAAAGAAACAAGGTATATGTCTGGGGAAACGATAGACAGTTCCAAGATAATATTCCTGTAGATATAAATGTTCATGGAAATATAGTTCAGATTGAAGCTGGCTATCAGGTAACCATGGCTGTAACCGACGAAAATTATGTTTTTTTCTGGGGAAATGAGAATCTAGCTGATATATATGTTCCTGAAGAAGTTCAGGGAAAAATACAGAAGGTTGCTATTACCTCGAATACGGCAGTAGGTTTAACCACAGATGGCGAGGTTGTACATTTAGGCTCTAGCGGTAACGCTATTACTCCTATACCAGGAGAGGCATTGAGTAATGTTATTGATATTGCTGCAGGTTCTTCTACAGTAGGAGCAATAACTGAGGATGGTGAAGTAATAGTTTGGGGTAACACTACAAGGGGAGAAAAAGAAGTTCCATCCCTTAAGAGTAAGCCAATAGCCATAACCTCAGGTGCTTTTCATTACAATTTAGTCCTTGAGGACGGAAGCATTGTGAGCTGGGGAAGTGATCTCTACGATCAAACAGATGTTCCTGAAAAGGAAATTAAGTCAGCAGAGATTGATAAATTATATACTGGTTATTATCAGAATTATGCAGTAGATACGGATGGAGAAGCTATTACCTGGGGATTAAAAGGATATCTTCTTGGTACTGATGACTTAGGTCGTGATGTATTAAATAGACTCGTAAATGGTGGTAAATTAACCATGACTATAGGAGCTATAGCAGTTGTTATTTCTACTGTTTTAGGAGTATCTGTAGGTGCTATTGCTGGTTTCTTTGGAGGAAAAGTTGATTTAATCCTCATGAGAATAGCTGAAATAGTACTGGCACTGCCATTCCTGCCTTTTGCAATGATATTATCCTCCGTAATAGGAAACAATCTTACTGAAATGCAGAGAATATATCTTATTATGGTAGTACTAGGTCTGTTATCCTGGGCTGGCCTGGCTAGAATAGTTCGTGCTCAGGTTCTGGCAGAAAGAGAAAAGGAGTTTGTAACAGCAGCTAAGGCTATGGGCGTTAAGGAATTGTCTATAGTGTTTAAGCATATAGTGCCTAACGTAATATCTATAATTATAGTTAATGCAACTCTTTCTTTTGCTACTAGTTTGCTTACAGAATCAAGTCTTTCCTATTTAGGCTTTGGAGTAACCCTTCCAAGACCTACCTGGGGAAATATGCTTTTTGGAGCAAATAATTCTGTTACTATCCAGTCACGCTGGTGGCAGTGGGTATTCCCTGCAGCTATACTAGCAGTTTGTGTAATATGTATAAATACCATCGGAGACGGCTTAAGAGATGCTATAGATCCGAAGAGTTCAGAAAGATAGGAGGGATAATATGGCATTATTAGAGATAAATGATTTGCACACCTATTTTAAAACTAAAAAAGGAATAATTAAAGCCGTAAACGGTGTTTCCTACAAATTAGAAAAAGGTAAAACCTTGGGAGTAGTTGGAGAATCCGGTTCCGGAAAATCTGTATCTGCCATGAGTATTCTTCAGCTTCTTGACGGAAATGGATATATAGATAGTGGTTCAATTAAGTTTATGGACCGTGAGCTTACCACAACTAGCTTACAGGATTTATACAAGATTAGAGGAAATGAAATATCAGTTATTTTCCAGGAACCTATGACAAGCCTTAATCCAATTTTTTCTATTGAAAAGCAGATTAGCGAGCCTTTGATGGTCCATCAAAAGATGACTAAGAAACAGGCATCTCAGGAGGCGATTAAGCTCCTTGCTGATGTTAAGATTCCTAATCCAGAAAGAGTGGTTAAGGAGTATCCTCATCAGCTTTCTGGTGGTATGAGGCAGAGAGTTATGATTGCCATGGCTCTTGCCTGTAAGCCAGATATGCTTATTGCCGATGAGCCTACTACTGCTCTAGATGTAACCATTCAGGCTCAGATACTTAAGCTGATGAATGATCTTCAAAGGGAAAAGGGAACTTCCATTTTGTTTATAACCCATGATTTAGGTGTTATAAATCAGATGGCAGATGATGTAGCTGTTATGTACTGTGGACAGGTAGTTGAGATGGCTCCTGTAAGAAAAATCTTTGCTTTAGGAGGTCTTTATTCCCATCCATATACTGAAGGGCTAATGACTTCAATACCAAGGCTGGATACCCCTGCAGGAACGAGACTAGAAGCCATACCTGGTGCTGTTCCGCATCCTTTAGATCTACCTAAGGGCTGCAAGTTTGCTCCAAGATGTAAATATGCAACAGAGAAGTGCTGGCAGGAGGAGCCACAGTTATTAAATGTAACAAAGGATCAGCAGGTTCGCTGCTTCTATCCTCTAAAGGAGGAACGAAGAAATGAAAAATAAGAAGCTTTTAATAAGAATTAAGGATTTAAAACAATACTTTCCCTTAAAGAAAAAGGGGCTTTTTGTTAAGGCTAATGATGGAGTAACCTTAGACATATATGAAGATGAAATTTTTGGTCTGGTAGGAGAGTCTGGCTGTGGTAAATCCACCTTAGGAAGGGTAATACTACAGTTATACAATCAGACCGATGGTAAAACTATTTACTATGGTCGTACAATGGCAGATCTAGCCCCTGAATATGTAAGCAATACCTTGAAGAATCTAGTTAAGGATAGGGATGCTTTAAAGTCCTTAAAGGAAACAAGGGATAAGGCTTACAAGGAGTTTGTCTCAGTTTATGGTAAAGAGGTTGAGGATATCAACAAGGTAGATTTAGGTGAGCAAAGCTTAGATAACAAAGCTATCTTTGAAAAGCTTGATAATCTCAGAGCAGCTGAAAAGAAGCTTAATGATTCTTATAACAATATAGTAGAAATCATTGGTGGTTTCTTTGTAGAGAAGGATCTTACTAAGGTAATAAGTATCTTTGAGGAAAGATTCAATCTATGGAAGAAAAATGTTAAGGCTAAGGAAGAGCTGAAGAAGCTGAACTTGTACTTAACAGATCTCAACTATAAAGCTGAGCAAAAGACCGCAAAGGGTAAATCTAGAGACTCAATTAACAACAAAATTAGTGAAACAGAAAAGAAGATTGAGCAAAAAAATAACCAGATTCAAGAGATTGCTGTGAAAATTAATGAGGTTAATAGCCGAATTAATAAGATGAAGGAAGCCTATAAGGATGACGTGGAATTCCAGAGGCATGAAGCTTTGTTGGATGATGGTATAGACCTTGCAAGGCTTAAATACGAAGAGATGAGAATGCTTCGTAGAGACCTTCAGCTTATATTCCAGGACCCATATTCTTCTCTGGATGCTCGTATGACTGTAGGTCAAATAATAGGTGAGGGTCTTATGGCTCACGGCCTATACAAAAAAGAAGACAGCAGAATGCAGGAATATATCATGCAGGTCATGGAAGAGTGTGGATTAGCTCCATACATGGTTCACCGTTATCCTCACCAATTTTCAGGTGGTCAACGTCAGCGTATAGGTATTGCCCGTTCTTTGGCCCTAAGACCAAAGTTTGTAGTATGCGATGAAGCTGTTTCTGCTCTGGATGTATCCATACAATCACAGATAATAAATCTATTATTAGATTTAAAGCAGCAGGGAAACCTTACTTATATGTTTATATCCCATGATTTATCGGTAGTAAAATATATAAGTGATAGAATTGGAGTTATGTACTTAGGGAATCTAGTAGAGATGGCTACTACCAAGGATTTATTTGAGGCACCTCGCCATCCTTACACTGAAGCGTTGCTTTCAGCGATACCATCTACGGAGGTGGAGCATAATAAGGATACAGATGTTCCTCTTTTAGAGGGAGATATACCAAGTCCTATTAATCCGCCTAAGGGCTGCAAGTTTCATACTAGATGTAGATATGCCACAGACATTTGTAAGCAAGTAACACCTGTTTTTGAAGAGGTAGGTCCAGGTCATTTTGTTGCCTGCCATCATAAACTAGAAATAGGGGTGAAAAACAATGCTGTTGCCGGGGAAGTTAGATAGAGCTTTAAAATTCTCCAAGGAGCAGAGGGAGCTAAGAGAAGGAAACATTACAGATAGAGAAGTAAAGCTAGAAAAGCTTGATGGTTTAGCTTTAATGCTGTCTGCGCTTCTTACCTTTATGCCTGTAATTTTGGTATTACTAGGGATTGCACTTTTCTGCTTATATAGCTAAAAAAATACATTCAGCTTTAATTTAGAGCTGGATGTATTTTTTTATTTTTATTATCCTTGTCATAAGAATATTTAATATCACAGCTAAAATGCAAATAAATAGTTTTTAAAGTAAATATTGTAAATTTATTTGCTCTATGTTAATATTTAGAAGTTGTACAAAAAAGTGTTTAATATAGAAGGGAGTACATATGATGAAAAGGAATACAGTGAGAAAGTCTCTAACCTTTATAGAAGCTTTAGCCATAGTAGTGGGAATGATAATTGGTTCTGGCATCTTTCTTAAACCGGGGATTGTGTTGAATAATGCTGGTAGTCCATTAATGAGTCTTGCAGCGTGGATTGTTGGAGGTATAATTACTTTAGCATCTGCATTATCTGTGGCTGAAATAGCTGCAGCCATACCAAAGTCAGGAGGCCTATACATATATCTCGAGGAGCTTTACGGTGAAACCATTGGCTTTTTATTGGGATGGGTACAAGCTATTATCTCTTATCCAGCTTCTGTAGCTGCTCAGGCAATTGCTTTTGCTACTTATGCAAGTGTTTTTATTCCTCTAGATGGCACCGAGCAGAAACTTTTAGCATTAGGAGTATTATCCTTCATACTTATCATGAATGTTTTATCTACTAGATATGGAGGGGTAATCCAAACTATTGCAACGGTTGGTAAGCTTATTCCTATAGTTGCTATAATAGCACTTGGACTTATATCTAAAACTACGGGAGATTTTTCTGCTATGGCAACAGCTGGAAGAAGCTTAGGCTTTGGAGCAGCGATCCTTGGAACTCTTTGGGCCTATGATGGCTGGATTGGGGTAACAAACATGGCAGGAGAACTAAAAAATCCTGCAAAAAATCTACCTAAGGTTATAGCTATAGGAGTAGTTTTTGTTATTGCAGTATATGCTACCTTTAATATTGCCATCTTCAAAGTACTACCAGTGGAGGTTATAGCTTCTTCTAATACACCTGGTGCAGATGCGGCAGTAGCATTATTAGGAAAAGGTGGAGCTACCTTTATAACTGCTGGAATAATGGTATCTGTATTTGGTGCTTTAAATGGTTATCTTATGACAGCGGCTAGAGTTCCAATGGTTATGGGAGAAAAAAATAGACTTCCCTATGGTAAAGTTATAGGTAAGCTCCATTCAAAATATCAAACGCCAGCAAATGCACTGATACTACAGAGTGTCCTTGCTGTAATATATATTCTATCTGGATCCTTCAATACATTAACAGATTTGCTGATATTTGTTCTGTGGATATTTTTTACCATGGGCGTTTTTGGAGTGTTTATTTTAAGAAAGAAGCAGGGAACTAAACCAGGCTTGTATAAAGTTCCATTATATCCAATCACTCCTTTGGTAGGGATAATAGGTGGTGGATACATTCTGGTAAGTACTGTAATTTCAGCTCCTGTTAATTCCTTAATAGGAATAGCTATAACCCTTGCAGGGCTTCCTCTATTTTATTATCTTAAAAGTAAGGATAAAGTAAAATAGGCAAAATGTAAGCCTATATATACTTAAGTTGATATTTTATTATCTACCTGTAAATTTATTAGTTATAATTATCACATACGAGTTAACTTTGAATATATTATTTATATAAAGCATGCTTTATGAGTGAAACTTAAACTAATGAAGATAGGGAAGTGATAATATGACTGAAATGAGTATGCTTATACCCATAATTGTGGCTTTAGCAGAATTATGGAAAAAAGTTTTTGGAGAAAAGATTACAAAATTTATTCCTTTGATTAATCTAGCTCTTGGCATAGTCGGGGGCATAGCATATAGCAGTAATTTAAAGGATGGGATATATAACGGTATATTAGCAGGCTTATCAGCCAGTGGTTTGTATAGTTCGGCTAAGAACGTTGTACAAGGTGTTGGAAAACCCTAAAGAATGAAATAAGTAATATAAAAATCTAGATGGAATTCAGCCCGCTCAGAGTACTGAGTGGGTTTTTTTATTTATTTTTATAAATAGATATATTTTTAACAAAAACCACTAAAAATTACTATATTCTCCGATGAATAGCTGTTAGATTTGTAAATAATTAGAATCAATAGTTCTTATTTTTAATAGAGTTATAAATATTATGGAAAGAGGCTGTGAAATATTTAATTAATTCTGAAAATGTTTACAAAATCATTGAAAATTATTATAATTTTATTAACAGCTGTTAAAAATTTACTACTTAAGAAATGAAGAAAGAGCATAAAAGTTTAGGGGGATTATTTATGGAAAATAATAGAGGGCAATGGGGATCTAATCTTGGATTCTTGTTGGCTGCAATTGGTTCAGCGGTAGGTCTTGGAAATTTATGGGGATTTCCTTATAAGATGGGAATGAACGGTGGATTCGCGTTCTTAATTATTTATTTATTACTAGTAGTTTTTTGTGGAATCATAGTTGTTAGTATTGAAATGGTTATCGGAAGAAAGACAGGCAAAAGTCCTGTACTAGCCTTTGGTGAATTAGGAAAAAGATATAAGTTTATTGGTTGGATGGGTGTAGCTTCATCTTTTATAATTCTTGGCTTTTATAGTACTATCGGTGGATATGTTATTAAGTATATGGTGGATTTTGCACTTAATATTTTTGGAAGTGGTTCCTTTAAAGGCGTAGGTGGTGCTGAATATTTTGCTAGTGTTTTTCAAAATCCTGGTATCTCTGTAGCATTCCATGTTTTATTCATGGCCCTTACAATTGGTATAGTTATGGGAGGAGTAAATAAAGGTATTGAAAAGTTTAGCCTGTTTGCTATGCCAGCTTTACTTGTTTTGCTGCTTATAGTTATGATTAGAAGCGTCACTCTTCCTGGAGCAGGAGAAGGTATTAAATTTATGTTTAGTTTTTCTAGCGATAAATTTAATTTCTTCCAAGCTGTAAGAGCTGCCGGGGGACAGATGTTATTTTCTCTTTCTTTAGGTATGGGTGCTCTTATTACTTATGGTTCATATTTATCTCCAAAGGAAAACGTTATAAAGAATTCCTTTATAATCCCCCTAGCTGACACTGTGTTTGCTCTACTAGCTGGCTTCGCTATACTTCCAGCAGTATTTGCCACAGGCCTAGATCCAAAAAGCGGTCCTTCACTTTTATTTGAAACCCTTCATGAGGTGTTTAATGGTATGGGTACTGTAGGATTATTCCTGGGTTTTGCTTTCTATTTACTTGCTTTATTTGCTGCACTTACTTCCTCAGTTTCCTTATTAGAGGTAGCCTGCTCTCACTTCATCGATAGTAGATTAATCAAGGGAAAGTCTCCAAATAGAGGTGTGATAACAATCGTTGTAGGAGCTGTGATAACCTTATTCGGTCTCCCAGTAGCCTTTGATGCTCTAGGCTCCTCTGGAATGTTTCAGCCTTTAGGCTTAATATGGCTTGATTTTTATGACCTACTTGCAGAGGGTATAATGATGCCTTCGGCAGCTCTAATCATGAGCATACTAGTAGGTTGGGTATTTAAAGATAAATTTATGGACGATGAGATTGAAAAGGAAGGAAATAAATTTATATGGAGAGGCTTCTTTAAATTCTGTACAAGATATGTGACTCCAGTTCTTATGACCTTTGTTCTCATTTCACTGGTAATGAGCTTCTTTGGAAAATAAAAGTAAAAGGAAATTTATTAGTATAGCATTTATTTTAGAAAATAGATGCGAATATCTTCAAATAGCTCTTAATTATAATAGTTGACAGTATTTTTAGAATGTGCTATATAAAAATTATGGTATTAGCACTCTTTGTCAGAGAGTGCTAATCAACCTGATATTATATAGCACTTTTTATTTTGCAAATTTTTTTAAGTTACAATCTGAAGGGAGAGACTGTTATGGAGAGAAAAGAATTTAAAGCAGAATCTAAGAGACTATTAGATCTTATGATTAATTCAATCTACACCCATAAGGAGATATTCTTAAGGGAGCTTATATCCAATGCCAGTGATGCCATGGATAAGATGTACTATAAGGCATTAACTGATGAAGGTATATCCTTTAATAAGGGAGATTATTTTGTAAAGCTTCAAATTGATAAAGATAATAGGATCTTAAGGATTACTGATACTGGTATTGGTATGACTAAAGAGGATTTAGAAAGCAATTTGGGAGTTATAGCAAAAAGTGGTTCCTTGGCCTTTAAAAAGGAAAATGAAGCTAAGGATGGCTTTGATATTATAGGTCAATTTGGTGTAGGGTTCTATTCTGCATTTATGGTTGCTGATAAGGTTACTGTAATTAGTAAAGCCTATGGCAGCGCTGAAGCCTATAAGTGGGAATCAGAAGGTGTAGATGGTTATACAATTGAGCCTGGAGACAAGGAGCAGGTAGGAACAGAAATAATCTTAAAGCTTAAGGAAAATACAGAGGACGAAAAGTACGATGAGTATTTAGAAGAATATAAGCTCAGAAGCCTCATAAAGAAGTATTCAGATTTTATAAGATATCCAATAAAGATGGATATTACAGAGCACAAGCTAAAAGAGGGCTCAGAGGATGAATATGTAGATGTGATAGAAGAACAAACTATAAATTCCATGGTTCCAATCTGGAGAAAGAATAAGAACGAGCTTACCAAGGAAGATTATGAAAAGTTCTATTCAGAAAAGCATTATGGCTTTGATAAGCCTGTTAAATACATTCACACAATAGTAGATGGAGCAGTAAGATATAATTCTATACTGTATATACCTGAAACTATTCCTTATGATTACTATACTAAGGAATATGAAAAGGGCCTTGAGCTATATTCTAATGGGGTTTTAATAATGAATAAATGCCCTGACCTTCTTCCAGATTATTTTAGTTTTGTGAAGGGTATGGTAGATTCAGAGGATTTATCTCTTAATATATCTAGGGAAATGCTTCAGCATGACCGTCAGCTTAAGATAATAGCAAAAAATCTTAAGACTAAGATTAAGAATGAGCTTATTGACCTTCTTAAGAATGATAGAGAGAACTACGAGAAGTTCTATAAGTCCTTCGGAAGACAGCTTAAGTTTGGTGTGTATAATGATTTTGGTGCCAATAAGGATGTTCTTCAGGATTTACTTATGTTCTATTCCTCCAAGGAGAAGAAGCTAGTAACCTTAAATGAATATGTTGAAAGAATGACTGAGGAACAAAAATATATATATTATGCTGCTGGTGAATCCATTGAGAGAATTGAAAAGCTGCCTCAAGCAGAGATGGTTACAGATAAGGGCTTTGAGATATTATATCTTACTGAAGATGTGGATGAATTTGCTCTTAAGATGGTTATGTCCTATAAAGAGAAGGAGTTTAAATCAATCTCCAGCAATGATTTAGGAATAGAGAATGAAGAGGAAAAGAAAGAGGATGAAAAGAACCAAGAAGAGAACAAAGAGCTCTTTGACTACATGAAAAAGGTTCTTGAAGGTAAGGTAAAGGAGGTAAGAGCTTCTAGAAGACTTAAGCAGCATCCTGTTTGCCTGGCCAGCGAAGGAGAGCTATCCATAGAGATGGAGAAGGTGCTTAGAGCAATGCCTAATGGTCAGGATATAAAGGCGGATAAGGTGCTGGAGCTTAATGTGAATCATGAGGTGTTCTCAGCTTTAAAGACTGCTTTAAGTACTGATAAGGAAAAGCTGGACTTATATACGAAGCTCCTTTATAATCAGGCCCTGCTTATAGAAGGGCTTCCAATCAATGATCCTGTGGACTTTACCAATGATATATGCAAGATAATGAAGTAATTAAAAAGAGGTGACCGTTAAGGCTCACCTCTTTTTAGATTACTTCTTTTTTATTCTCTGATTAGGATATTCGAAAATTATAAGGGCACCATTCTTTTTTAACTTCCTAACAAGCTCTCGATCTCTGACAGTCCAGTATGCTAGGTTAACTCCGTAAATGGCCTTGCTAGCTCTGAGGCTCAAAGAATTTCTGTCTTCTACCCTGTAAGAAATAAAGTCTGGTTTTGTTAAAAAAGAGGTTAATAGGTTCTTTAAGAAGAAGCCAAGGACGGGGTTAACAGTGCCTTTTTGAAGGCTGAAGTTTTCTGCCAATTGACCTCTGATTATGTCAGGTCTATTGTTTTTTAACCAGTAAACAACTCTAGGATCAAAGGATTCAATGGCGTATTTCCCTTTATATTCCTTTAAAACCTCTAGAGTAGCTTTGGTTAGCTCTGCATAATTTCCCTTAACAGTTTTTAGTTCAATGATTAATGGAACCCTACCAGCTACCAGAGACAAAACATCTTCAAAGGTTGGTATTATTTCTCCTGTATACTTAAGCCGGTGCTTTCTAATCTCCTCTAAGGTACAATCACTGATGTTAATATCTACACCAGCGGTTCTCTTTAAGCTCTCGTCATGCATAACCACAACCTTACCATCCTTGGTAAGATGAAGATCAAGCTCAGAACCAAAGCCTTTTTCTGTTGCTTTCCTGAAGGCCTCCATAGAATTTTCGTCTATTCCATCATTTTCATTAAATAGTCCTCTGTGAGCATAATCAAAAGGCTGCATATCCTTAATACTTGGGCCGTTTTTTCTAGGGCTCAGCATCAATATCCAAAGCAATAATAAAATGAAAATAATCATTAATGTATACAATACAACTGTCATATAGACCTCCCGATTCTTAGGTAAGAGCTTATAAGCTAAATAATATTAGTCTTCTACATCAAAGGCTTCAAGCTTAGTTTTAGCTGGTATAGGCTTACTATCCCCATGTTTAACAAAAAGCATTGTTATAAAGGATAAGGCTACAAAGAAGGTAGCATAGGGGAATAAGCTCTTATAGCCTACTTGATCAAGAAGATAACCAGATATTATAGGGGTAGCTGTTTGAGCAGCCATAGAAAAGGTATAATAATAACCAGTAAATTTACCTACATCGCTTCCTTTGCTCATCTCTACCACCATTGGATAGGAGTTTACATTAATAGCAGCCCATGCAAAACCAACTATCGCAAAGAGTATATTTACCACAGGAGTATAGCTGGTAAAAATAAAAGCAATAGCAAACATAGAGCCTAATAGAATTACTCCTGTTAATATTGTTTTCTTTCTACCTATTTTTGTGGATATAATCCCTATTGGAATATAAGATACTATGGCAGCTATAGTAGCCACTAGTAAATTAGTAGCATAGCCGCTACCGGCCATTCCCCAGTAGAATTGATAGTATTTTGAGAAAGCCGTAGTTACTGCATTATAACCCATAAACCAGAAGGCTACAGATAATAGTATGAAGATAAGGCTTCTCTTAACTTCTTTGGCCATGGGAGCTCCTTCTTCCTGAGAATTATCTTCAGGAGCTTCAAATTTAGAATTAATAAGTGCAGTTTCATGAGATAGTTTTTTCTCATTAATTGTTTTTATAACTATAGAAACAGCCACAATCATTATTACTGCAATAGCTATAAAGAGTGGAAGATAGTTTGGTGAGCTGGAGGAATCAACTAATATTCTAATCAGCACTAATGATAGCATTGCACCCACTGCGCCCATAAGATTAATGATTGCATTTGCTTTAGATCTTAATGGCTTTGGAGTAACATCAGGCATTAATGCTACCGCTGGTGAACGATAAGTACTCATGGCTAGAAGTGTTAAAAACAATACACCTATAAATAAAGGTAAGGAACGAATGTTATCAGAAATAGGTATAAAAATCATTACGATAACTGCTGAAATAGTTCCTCCTATAATAAATGGTGTCCTCTTACCAAGTCTAGTATCAATTCCATCAGAAAGCTTGCCAAACAATGGGAGCATAAATAAGGCTAGTACATTATCTATAGCCATTATCATCCCTGCAACAGTATCGCTGACATCAAAGGTGTTCTTAAGAATTAAAGGTATTACATTATCATATACCTGCCAGAAGGAACTAATTGATAAAAAAGCTAGTCCCACTAAAATAGTTCGTTTAGTATTTAATTTCATATTTTCTCCCCTTTTCTAGGTCTGATACCCCGGAATGAAAGTTATAATAAGGGAATAAATCCGGTTATAATGACCAATTAATAATAGTTTTATGCTATCATATTTTTTATTAACATACAATATTCTTAATTTCCTGCCTATAATGACGGATTTACTCTGTTATCCATTATAAATAATATAAGATTTTTTACACATAATATAATTGTAAACTCAAAATTACAGTAATTAGTTAGATATTAAAACATAATTAATGAAGAGGTGAGGATATGACCCCAAAAGAATTATTGTACATAGAGGATGCTCTAGGTCATGAAAAGCACTTAAAGCTGCAATGCCAGGACTTTGCTGAAAAGTTTCAGAATCTGGAGCTTAAAGCTTTAGCTGAAGAGTTAGCTACGAAACATCAGGAAATCTTCGATATATTCTATAAACTTTTATAGGGAGGGGAAGCTAATGAATGATAGGCAGCTTGCGGAAGAAATGCTTTTAACTATTAAAGGTGTATGCGATTTATATCTTCATGGATTAATTGAATCCTCTAGCCCAGGGGTTGTCGCTGCATTTAAGGATGCATTATGCGACACTATAACTAGCCAAAAAGATATTTATGAGAAAATGAGTCAGAAGGGCTGGTATACTACTGAAAAGGAAGAGGGGCAGAAAATACAAAAGGTGAAAGATAGCTATAGCTCATAAGTTAGGAAGGAGTTATTATGGATAAGACTAATGATGGAAATAATAAAGGGCGTAAGAGAATAAAAATTGATAAGCAGCCTGTAAACACCGGGAATAAACACCTCCCGCCAAAATATGAAAGTTTTAATGGAAAACCAATTGACTAATAACCTGCTGCAAGGGTCCTGCCTTTGCAGTATTTTTAATTTCAATGAAATACCCAGAAGCCTAGACTATGGTGCTAATTAAAATTAATAAAATGGAAATACATATTATATATTATAAATTCTAAAATCTGCTATAATACATATAGAGATTTGTTTTATTAGGGAGGAAAATTATGAGTAATGCAGACATGCAGTATTTAAATTTAGTACAGGACATTTTAGATAATGGATATTATGAATCGGAAAATAGAACTGGTATACCTACATATAAAATTCCTCACCAAATTTTTAGATTTGACCTGCAAAAAGAGTTTCCTATATTAACTACTAAGTTTGTTGCCTTTAAAACCTCAGTAAAAGAGCTTCTTTGGATATATAGAGACCAGAGTAATGATGTGAAAAAGCTTCAAGAAGAGGGTGTACATATCTGGGATGAATGGATGAAGGAGGATGGTACAATTGGTACTGCTTATGGGTATGTTGTTAAGGAATATAAACAGCTAGATAATCTGATTGAAGGCCTTAAAAATAATCCTCAGAACAGAAGACATATCATGTCCTTATGGCAAATTCCTTTTTTAGAAGGTGGCTCCTTATATCCCTGCGCCTTTATGACTATGTGGGATGTAACAGGAGATAAGCTCAATTGTATGCTTGTACAAAGAAGTGGCGATGTACCATTAGGTGTCCCATTTAATATGACACAATATGCAGTTCTTGTTCATCTTATTGCTCAAGTGACTGGATTGAAGCCAGGAATATTTACCCATGTTATTAATAATGCTCATATATATGAGAATCAGGTGGAAGGAATGAAGCTGCAGTTAACTAGAAGAAATGATGCCTATGAGGCTCCAAAATTATATATAAATCCTGAGATAAAGAATTTTTATGATTTTACAATTGATGATATTAAGCTTATTGACTATAAATATCATCCTGCTATAAAAATGGAGGTGGCGATATAAATGATAAGTTTCGTAGCGGCAGTTGCAGAGAATAGAGTTATAGGGAAGGATAATAAGCTTATATGGCATATACCTGAGGATTTAGCCATATTTAAAAAGATAACCTATGGTAAAACTATTATTATGGGAAGAAAAACCTTTGCATCTATGCCTGGAATATTAGAAGGAAGGTCACATATTATACTCACAAGAGATCATAATTTCAGAATAGAAAATCAGGATGTTATTATTCTTACTAGCATTAAGGACTTAAAAACTTATATAGAGGATGAGGATGAATTCTTCGTTATAGGAGGAGGGGAGATCTTTAGACTTTTACTTCCTTACGCAAAGAAGCTATATCTTTCAAGATTACATGCTGAATATGAAGGGGATACCTTCTTCCCTCATATTAATGAAGAAGAATGGAATGTTGTAAAAAGTGAAGAACATCACGATGAAAAATCAGGAGTTGATTTTACTTTTCAGATACTAGAAAGAAAAGAAGCATCTGTAGAAGATTAGAGTAATGATTATTGGACTATTAAGTTATATATAACTTAATAGTCCAATGCTTTTATTACATAAAACAGCATAGCTTTATTATGTAAAATAACATATACTTAACCTAGTGTATCTCTATAAGAAGAAATGAGAATAGAAAAGAATATTAAAGATAAATATATAAAATGTTAATATATTAGATGATGAAGTAATTATTTAATATAAAGGCTATGATATTATATTCTACGTCGCCGAGATGTGGCGGCAACAAATCAGCCTAGATGAGGTAGCGGTAAAGCACCTTGAAGCTTAAAGATTTTAATTAAAAAATCTTGACAGTAAAAATCTTGGATGATATACTAATAAAGTGCTTTCAAGGAAAGCATTTGAAATTGGTCTTTGAAAATTGAACAGAGAACTAAGTTTAGAACAAACACAAACCAGCAATTTTTTTAAGTAATTTTGAGAAGTATCAAACTTTTAAATTGAGAGTTTGATCCTGGCTCAGGACGAACGCTGGCGGCGTGCCTAACACATGCAAGTCGAGCGAGGAAGCTCCTTCGGGAGTTTCCTAGCGGCGGACGGGTGAGTAACACGTGGGCAACCTGCCTCGAAGAGGGGGATAGCCTCCCGAAAGGGAGATTAATACCGCATAATATCGGTTTATCGCATGATGAACTGATTAAAGGAGAAATCCGCTTCGAGATGGGCCCGCGGCGCATTAGCTAGTTGGTGAGGTAACGGCTCACCAAGGCGACGATGCGTAGCCGACCTGAGAGGGTGATCGGCCACATTGGGACTGAGACACGGCCCAGACTCCTACGGGAGGCAGCAGTGGGGAATATTGCACAATGGGGGAAACCCTGATGCAGCAACGCCGCGTGAGTGATGAAGGCCTTCGGGTTGTAAAGCTCTGTCTTCAGGGACGATAATGACGGTACCTGAGGAGGAAGCCACGGCTAACTACGTGCCAGCAGCCGCGGTAATACGTAGGTGGCGAGCGTTGTCCGGATTTACTGGGCGTAAAGGGAGTGTAGGTGGATGCTTAAGTCAGATGTGAAATACCCGGGCTCAACCTGGGAACTGCATTTGAAACTGGGCGTCTAGAGTGCAGGAGAGGAAAGTGGAATTCCTAGTGTAGCGGTGAAATGCGTAGAGATTAGGAAGAACACCAGTGGCGAAGGCGACTTTCTGGACTGTAACTGACACTGAGGCTCGAAAGCGTGGGGAGCAAACAGGATTAGATACCCTGGTAGTCCACGCCGTAAACGATGGGTACTAGGTGTAGGGGGTATCGACTCCCCCTGTGCCGCCGTTAACACAATAAGTACCCCGCCTGGGGAGTACGGTCGCAAGATTAAAACTCAAAGGAATTGACGGGGGCCCGCACAAGCAGCGGAGCATGTGGTTTAATTCGAAGCAACGCGAAGAACCTTACCTAGACTTGACATCTCCTGAATTACCCTTAACCGGGGAAGCCCTTCGGGGCAGGAAGACAGGTGGTGCATGGTTGTCGTCAGCTCGTGTCGTGAGATGTTGGGTTAAGTCCCGCAACGAGCGCAACCCTTGTTGTTAGTTGCTACCATTAAGTTGAGCACTCTAGCGAGACTGCCCGGGTTAACCGGGAGGAAGGTGGGGATGACGTCAAATCATCATGCCCCTTATGTCTAGGGCTACACACGTGCTACAATGGCGAGTACAGAGAGACGCAAGACCGCGAGGTGGAGCAAAACTCTAAAACTCGTCCCAGTTCGGATTGCAGGCTGAAACTCGCCTGCATGAAGCCGGAGTTGCTAGTAATCGCGAATCAGAATGTCGCGGTGAATACGTTCCCGGGCCTTGTACACACCGCCCGTCACACCATGAGAGTTGGCAATACCCGAAGTCCGTGAGGTAACCGCAAGGGGCCAGCGGCCGAAGGTAGGGTCAGCGATTGGGGTGAAGTCGTAACAAGGTAGCCGTAGGAGAACCTGCGGCTGGATCACCTCCTTTCTAAGGAAACTTAATCGGAAGCCTTTTCCCTTGGAAAAGCACCGATTCACAAAGCTGGGTTTATTCTAAAATCTTATTCTCTGTCCAATTTTGAAAGACCAAACACAACTTAATAACTAACGATGAACAATCTAGAGTGTAATATCTTTTAACTCTTACCTCTTAGTTATTAGTTCTTAGTTAATCTTTCAAAAGTCTTATGGGGGTATAGCTCAGCTGGGAGAGCACCTGCCTTGCACGCAGGGGGTCAAGAGTTCGAATCTCTTTATCTCCACCATAAGGGCTTATAGCTCAGCTGGTTAGAGCGCACGCCTGATAAGCGTGAGGTCGATGGTTCGAGTCCATTTAAGCCCACCATTTTGTTCTTTGAAAACTGCATATAGAAACTGATGTAAGTAAAGATAACTACAATCTTTTAAAGTGCAAATTATAAATTGAATCTATTCAACGTATAGTTTCGCTGAGATTAATTGTATAACCGTAAACTAATTAGAACCCAGACATGTAACTGTAATAGTTACTACGTCTGAGCGAGTGATAAGCATAGCAGTTCGAGGAGACGAGGAGCGAGGAGCGGAGCGTACAAAACCGTACGTGAGCACCACAGCGACGAAGCTCGACGAAGAAATGCGAAGCTTAGCACGAGCGAAAGGTCAAGCTACAAAGGGCGCATGGTGAATGCCTTGGCATCAGGAGCCGATGAAGGACGTGATAAGCTGCGATAAGCTTCGGGTAGGCGCACATAGCCAGTGATCCGGAGATCTCCGAATGAGGAAACTCACATGGGTAACCCCATGTATCCATAACTGAATCCATAGGTTATGGAGGGTAAACCCAGGGAACTGAAACATCTAAGTACCTGGAGGAAGAGAAAGAAAAATCGATTTTCTTAGTAGCGGCGAGCGAAAAGGAAAGAGCCCAAACCGGAAACTTGTTTCCGGGGTTGCGGACAGAACAACAAATGCAGGAGATGACTAACCGAAGCCAGCTGGAAAGCTGGGCCACAGAAAGTAACAGCCTTGTAGGTGAAAGTCATTTAGTGCCAGTTCTGATCCAGAGTACCACGAGACACGTGAAACCTTGTGGGAAGCAGGGAGGACCACCTCCCAAGGCTAAATACTACCTGATGACCGATAGTGAAGAAGTACCGTGAGGGAAAGGTGAAAAGAACCCCGGGAGGGGAGTGAAATAGAATCTGAAACCATGTGCCTACAACCGGTCAGAGCACCTTATGTGTGTGATGACGTGCTTTTTGTAGAACGAGCCTACGAGTTACGGTATGTAGCGAGGTTAAGTACTTTAGGTACGGAGCCGAAGGGAAACCGAGTCTTAATAGGGCGACTAGTTGCATGCCGTAGACCCGAAACCGGGTGACCTATCCATGGCCAGGTTGAAGCGGAAGTAAAATTCCGTGGAGGACCGAACCACGTTGGTGTTGAAAAACCATGGGATGAGCTGTGGATAGCGGAGAAATTCCAATCGAACTCGGAGATAGCTGGTTCTCCTCGAAATAGCTTTAGGGCTAGCGTCGGATATGAGTAGCGGAGGTAGAGCACTGAATGGGCTAGGGGGCGTATAGCTTACCGAACCTTATCAAACTCCGAATGCCGCATACTATGAGTCCGGCAGTCAGACAGTGACAGATAAGTGCCATTGTCAAAAGGGAAAAAGCCCAGACCGTCAGCTAAGGTCCCCAAGTATAGATTAAGTGGTAAAGGATGTGGGATTTCTAAGACAACTAGGATGTTGGCTTAGAAGCAGCCACTCATTCAAAGAGTGCGTAATAGCTCACTAGTCGAGAGATCCCGCGCCGAAGATGTCCGGGGCTAAAATCTATCACCGAAGCTACGGATTGACACAATAGTGTCAGTGGTAGGGGAGCGTCCTGTATGGGCTGAAGTCGTACCGTAAGGAGCGGTGGACTGTACAGGAGTGAGAATGTAGGCATAAGTAGCGAGAAATGGGTGAGAATCCCATTGGCCGAAAACCTAAGGTTTCCTCAGGAAGGCTCGTCCGCTGAGGGTTAGTCGGGACCTAAGCCGAGGCCGAAAGGCGTAGGTGATGGACAATCGGTTGATATTCCGATACTGCTGTTAATCGTTATTACCGATGGCGTGACGCAGGAGGATAGTGTGTGCCAGCTATTGGATGCTGGTCTAAGCACTTAGGTATACAGGATAGGCAAATCCGCCTGTATTAAGCTGAGGTGTGATGGGGAAGGTCCTACGGGGCCGAAGTACATGATTCCACGCTGCCAAGAAAAGCGTCTAGGGAGAGAGACAGTACCCGTACCGCAAACCGACACAGGTAGGTGAGGAGAGAATCCTAAGGCTGGCGGAAGAATTGCAGTTAAGGAACTCGGCAAATTGACCCCGTAACTTCGGGAGAAGGGGTGCCATGGAGACATGGCCGCAGAGAATAGGCCCAAGCAACTGTTTAGCAAAAACACAGGTCTCTGCTAAAGCGTAAGCTGATGTATAGGGGCTGACGCCTGCCCGGTGCTGGAAGGTTAAGGGGATTGCTTAGCGCAAGCGAAGGCATGAACTTAAGCCCCAGTAAACGGCGGCCGTAACTATAACGGTCCTAAGGTAGCGAAATTCCTTGTCAGGTAAGTTCTGACCCGCACGAATGGCGTAATGACTTGGGCACTGTCTCAACTGCAAATCCGGCGAAATTGTAGTGCAAGTGAAGATGCTTGCTACCCGTGGTTGGACGGAAAGACCCCGTAGAGCTTTACTGCAGCTTAGCATTGAGTTTCGGTATTGTCTGTACAGGATAGGTGGGAGACTGGGAAACAGGGTCGTCAGGCTCTGTGGAGTCAACCTTGGGATACCACCCTGACAGTACTGGAATTCTAACCGGGCACCATGAAGCTGGTGACGGGACATTGTTAGGCGGGCAGTTTGACTGGGGCGGTCGCCTCCTAAAAAGTAACGGAGGCGCTCAAAGGTTCCCTCAGAACGGTCGGAAATCGTTCGAAGAGCGCAAAGGCATAAGGGAGCCTGACTGCGACACCTACAAGTGGAGCAGGGACGAAAGTCGGACTTAGTGATCCGGTGGTACCTCGTGGGAGGGCCATCGCTCAACGGATAAAAGCTACCTCGGGGATAACAGGCTGATCTCCCCCAAGAGTCCACATCGACGGGGAGGTTTGGCACCTCGATGTCGGCTCGTCGCATCCTGGGGCTGAAGTAGGTCCCAAGGGTTGGGCTGTTCGCCCATTAAAGCGGCACGCGAGCTGGGTTCAGAACGTCGTGAGACAGTTCGGTCCCTATCCGCCACGGGCGCAGGAAATTTGAGAGGAGCTGTCCTTAGTACGAGAGGACCGGGATGGACTGACCTCTGGTGCACCAGTTGTTCCGCCAGGAGCACAGCTGGGTAGCTATGTCGGGAAGGGATAAACGCTGAAAGCATCTAAGCGTGAAGCCCACCTCAAGATTAGATTTCCCATAGCGTAAGCTAGTAAGACCCCTCGAAGAACACGAGGTTGATAGGTCGGAGGTGTAAGCACGGCAACGTGTTCAGCTGACCGATACTAATAGGTCGAGGGCTTGACCAAAATAAATGACGACTTTACTAACATCAATCTGTATGCAGTTTTGAAAGAACAACAATTCTTTCAGAACATCTGGTAATAATGCCGTGAAGGTAACACCCGTTCCCATTCCGAACACGACGGTTAAGCTTCATAGGGCCGATGGTACTGCAGGGGAAGCTCTGTGGGAGAGTAGGAAGTTGCCGGGTC